>NZ_CM183454.1:345369-690738 GCF_059512505.1 Candidatus Pelagibacter sp. uisw_098 | reverse complement strand
AAGTGTATTAGTTGAAAAATTTGAAAAAGATAATACTGAATTAAATAAAAAGAGAACAATGGCACTAATAAATAAACCGAATTATTCTTTACTCCAATCTTCCTTAAAGATTGATGATCTTATTGATCCTAGAATGAATACAGTTTCTAGTATATTGAAGCATATTCACAAAGGAACAATAGAAAATGCATATAGCATTCTAAATGGTGAGTATGAAATTATTGAAGCAGAAATAATTGAGACCTCAGAGCTTATTAATAAAGAATTAAAAAATTCAAACTTACCAGATGAGATTCGGGTGGGAGCAATTTTAAGAGGCGAAGAGGTAATTATTCCCAGATCTAATTTTGTATTTAAAAAAGAGGATATTGTTGTTTTATTGGCAAAAAAAGACTTCTTACATATTGTTGAAAACATGTTTCGTGTAAGTTCAATTTAAATAAATGAATTATATTAAACTCATTTATTTGAGTGTTTTTTGTGGAATAATTTCAATTCTTTCATTTTTTAATATTGTTTATTCATATTATTTAAATTTGTACCTTAATTTGAATACGTATCTTTACACTTTTTTAGTATCTATTGTTTTAACATTGATATTTTATATATCTAAAAATAATGATGAAAAGAAAACCACGATATATGTAAAAGCACTTACAATACTGCTTGGTTATTTTTTATTACCACTAATAATTACGATACCTTTTTATTTTAGTATTTATAATTTAACATTTATTAATTCTTATTTTGAAGCTATTTCAGGTTTCACATCCACAGGTTTTACAATTTTTGATAACATAAATCATATCGATCAAAGTCTTATTTTGTGGAGATCTTCGTCACAATGGGTAGGTGGCCTTTATTTTTTATTTTCTATTATAGTATTAATAGATATTTTTGATCACAGTTTTAAAAAATCTTTAACTAATTTTATATCCTTTAATAAAGCAGAAACTTTAAAACAATCATTAAAAATTTTTTTATTGTATTCATTAATAACATTAGGAATTTTTATTATTCTAAACATATTTGAGATTAGAATGTTTAATTCTTTAAATCTTGCAATGACCTTTGTATCTTCTGGTGGTTTTATACCATCAAATAATTTGTCGAATATTTTGATAAATGATCCACAGATCATAATAACATCCCTATTAATGCTAACATCATTTTTTAGTATTTTTTTGTTATATAATTTAATTTTTACAAAAAATCATAATATGAATTTTTTTAATGAAGATATTCATTTAGCATTTTATTTTTTAACTTTATTATTTATTTTTTTTGTTTTTCTTAATTTTGATAAAAATTTTAGTGAATTATTTTTATCTCTAGCAAGTAGCATTTCTAATATTGGTATTTCTCTCGATAATAATTCCAAAAATTTATCATTTGTTTTCTTGATACTGGTTATTATCGGTGGATCTTTTTTTTCTACAAGTTCTGGTATTACATTTTTAAAAATTTATTCTTTATGCAAATATTCAATTAATGAAATTTTGTCATATAGTAGACCAAAAAATATATATATAAATAAGCATTTATTTTCTAAGGAATCATTTAAATTAAATGAAATTTATAAATATTTTTTAGCAGTAATAATTTTTGTTATATCCATGTTTTTTTTAACATTTCTCTTAACTTTAAGTGGAATTGAATTTGAAAATTCTTTCAAATTATCCATTTTAACACTAATGAATACGGTTAATTCATCAGCCTATGGAGTGGGTGAGTTTAATTTTTATGATTTACACTATTTTACAAAGTATTATCTAATTATATTTATGATAATTGGTAGAATTGAATTATTGACTTTATTAATAATATTCAAAAAGTTCTTTTTTAAAAATTAAATTCATCCTTTAAAAATCTTTAAAAATCAATATAGTTAAATTGTGTTTAAATTTTTTTTCCAAATTATATTTATCTTATTGTTGATGTTTCGAAATAGTGCACACGCTAACGATGATATTTCTATAGCTCTAGAAAACTGTACCGATAAGCAAGTTATTAATTTAATTTTTAATAAAAATTATGATTTTGATAAAAAAGGAATAGATAGTTTTTTTAACAATGGATTGATAAATGTTAAAGATGATAAAGAATATTTTGCTTTAATAGATGAGCTGGATGAAGGATATAAAAACCTTAATTTAAATTTAAAGATTTATTATAATGCTGTAAATGAATATTCTTCTGCAAATATAAAACCACCTCCTCCTAAATACGAAACTATTAATATTGAAGCCTTTAATGAATATACCGTTTTAAAATTAGCATGGGATAAAAAAGAAAAAAAATATTTAAAAGAATTTATATCTAAATTAACTGCTAGCAATGAAATAATTGATAAAAAAAAAATCAAATAAGTATAAAAACATTACAATTATTTAAAAAAAAAAATCTTAAAAGCAAAGCACTAAAGATTTATCAATATAAAAATTTATATGCTAAGTGTGAAAATATGCACCGTCAAACTCCAAAGTCTTTTATGTTAAATTGGTTTATCCTGTATCAATAAACATCTTGATATTTTCTATAAGTTAAATTCTCTCAACCCCACTTGATAAATCAATTATTTTTTACATGCCCAACAATTCTGATGTTGTAAAAAAGTTATTATAGTAATTTTTACGATAAAATATTTTAACGAATAGGGGTTGTTAATTTTGATAAATAATAGCGTTAATGAAAAGTTTACCCTAAAATGAGTAACCCACAGTGACTCACGTATGTTTGGTAAATGTGCAAAAATTTTAAGTGACAGCTTACCCCTCCCGAATATTTTATGACCCACTACTGGACTTTAAGCAACGGATGAAGACAAACCGTTGTCAAAAACCTCTTACTGGATTAAAATAAAGTTGGATTAGCGTTGAAAGTTGTAGTAAACCATCAGAATGATTTCCTTGCGCTCTTAGCTCAGCTGGATAGAGCATCGGTTTTCTAAACCGAGGGTCGGTGGTTCGAGTCCACCAGAGCGCACCATTATCAATATGTATTGATTTAATTTTTATTCACACTACATGTAGTTAGAAGAATTCTAATGTGATCTATTTTCTTTGATCAACTTTAGATAGTGGTAGATAATTAAATTAATTCAAATTTATTTGAATTATTTGTTAACAAATAAATAAATAAAACAGAGGAATAAAATATGTTTAAATATGTAAAACAATTAACTTCTTTAGTTGCTATGGTTGCAGTTCTGTTCGCTTTTACGACAGAAACAATGGCTGCTAAGAAGTCTAAAACTCTTAAAAACACTATGAAAAAAGGTTTTGTAAGATGTGGTGTATCTCAAGGTTTACCTGGATTTTCAAATGCTGATGCAGCTGGAAATTGGACTGGTGTTGACGTTGATGTATGTAGAGCAGTTGCTGCTGCAGTATTAGGTGATGCGAACAAAGTTAAGTTCACTCCACTAAGTGCTAAAGAAAGATTCACAGCTCTAACTTCTGGTGAGATTGATATCTTATCAAGAAACACAACTTGGACACTTTCAAGAGATGCGGATCTAGGTGTAACTTTCGTTGGTGTAAACTTCTATGATGGTCAAGGTTTCATGGTAAGAAAAGACTCAGGAATTACTTCTACGAGCCAATTCAAAAATGGAATTTCAGCATGTACAAACATCGGAACTACAACTGAACTAAACATGAGAGACTTCTTTAATTCAAAAGGAATTTCTTATGAGCCAGTTGCTTTCGAAAAAGCTGATGAAGTTGTTGCAGCTTATGACTCAGGCAGATGTGATACTTACACAACTGATAAATCTGGTCTAGCAGCACAAAGAACAAAAATGACTAATCCTGATGACCATATAGTGTTACCAGAGACTATCTCTAAAGAACCTCTAGGACCTGTTGTACGTCAAGGTGATGCTGTTTGGGAAGACATCGTAAGATGGTCTCTAAACGTAATGATTGAAGCTGAAGAATATGGAATATCTTCTTCAAATGCTGATGCTATGAAAGTTTCAGAAAACCCAGCTGTTAAAAGATTAGTTGGTTCTGAAGGAGAATTAGGATCATATTTAGGTCTAGATCAAGACTGGAGCTTAAGAATTATCAAGCAAGTTGGAAACTATGGTGAAAGTTATAAGAGAAATATAGCTGACACTGGTATTTTACCTGACAGAGGTCCGAACAATATTTGGACTCAAGGCGGATTATTATACACTCCACCAGCTAGATAATTATTATCTTAAATAATTAAGAAAGGGCTAGATTTATCTAGCCCTTTTTTTATAATACCTCACAAATGAAATTTAAAAAGATTCTACCACAATTATTAACTTTACTATTTATAGTATTAGTATTTGGATTCTTTACCATGAACGCTCAAGAGAACATGGGCGCAAGAGGTTTGGAATTTGGTTTTGGTTTTTTAAAAACCCAAGCTTCTTTTGATATACAGTTTTCTTTAATAGATTATGATGGCTCTCATTCGTACGCTAGAGCTTACTTGGTTGGTTTATTAAATACACTTCTAGTGGCCATTATAGGAATTATTTTAGCAACCTTTCTTGGTGCTGTAGTTGGTGTTGCGCGTTTATCACCAAATTATTTAATCAGAAAAACGGCCTCTTTCTACATAGAGTTTTTTAGAAACATTCCTTTATTGTTACAAATTTTCTTTTGGTACTTTGCTGCGTTAAGAGCTCTACCAATGCTTGAGGATGCACCCATGTTATTAAATTCATCTTTTATGACGATCAAAGGTCTTTATACACCAGCTCCAATTTGGACAAACTTTGATGTTTTTTTGACAACAATAATTATTGCAATGATTATAATTTTTTTCTTTGCAAGATATGCAAAAAAGAAACAAGAACAAGACGGTAAACGATTACCAGTATTAATAATTTCATTAGCAATTTTTATATCTTTACCGTTATTAACTTTTTTAATTGGCGGTGTAGATTTATCTTGGAGCTTTCCGGTAATTAGACAAATGTCTCAATCGTCATATACTTTTGATGGTGGTTTAAAGATACCACCTGAATTAATTGCACTTACACTCGCACTTACACTGTATACAGCAACATTTATTGCTGAAAATGTTAGAGCTGGAATTCAAGGAATTGGCAAAGGTCAAAAAGAAGCGGCAGCCTCTATTGGCTTAACTCCAAGCCAAGTTTTGAAATTAGTAATTATGCCTCAAGCGTTGAGAATTATTATTCCTCCAACGACTAATCAATATTTAAACTTAACTAAAAACTCATCTCTTGCTGCAGCTATTGCATACCCTGATTTAGTTTTAGTTTTTGCTGGAACTGCAATGATGCAAACTGGTAGAGCCATAGAAATTGTGGGTATTACAATGGCAACTTACTTGACTATTAGTTTAGGCATCTCACTCTTAATGAACTGGTACAATAAAAGAATAGCAATACAAGAAAAGTAAAATTATGACAAATATTAATTTATTAAAACCAGATAATAAAAATTTACCTTTATTTCTTACATTGGGTGGATTGTTTTTTGCGTTTGGAATTTTTGATTTCTATTCAAATAATTTTTTGAATATTAATATTACTTTTTTTTTACCTAGGCTTATTAATTTTTTTATTCCCTTAATCTTTTCAGTCATTGGACTTCATTTTATTAGAATTGAATTTTCAGGGATAAAAAATTTAGATAAACTTAATAAAAATATTAATACAAGTAATTTCAATGCAGCTTTAAGTGTATCTATAATTTTACTTATAATTTTTGCTTTGCCCCCATTGTTAAATTGGCTTATTTTTGATGCTAATATTGCTGGTGATACTAAAGAAGCCTGTACAGGTGGCGGCGCATGTTGGGTTTATATTAAAATTTGGTTTAATAGATTTATGTATGGAATGTATCCTAATGCTGAACAATGGAGAATTAATATTACATTTATAGCCGTTCTTGTATTTATGTCAGCTGGTTTTTTTGTTCCAACAAAGCTTAAAAATTATCTTTCACTTTATTATACTCTTTTGTTGCCTATTATTTCTTTTGTGTTGATCTATTACATAATTTCAGGAGGCTCTTTTGGATTAGTGTGGGTAGAAACTGGAGCTTGGGGAGGGTTATCTTTAACTTTCATGGTATCTTTCTTCTCTTTAATTTTTTGCTTCCCTATAGGTATGATGTTGGCTCTTGGAAGAAGATCTAATTTACCTATTGTTAAATACTCATCACTTTCTTTTATTGAATTTTGGAGAGGTGTTCCTTTAATTACTGTTTTGTTTATGTCAGCAGTAATGTTCCCCTTGTTTTTGCCTGATGGAACTTATGTCGATAAATTAATTAGAGTCGTTGTCGCTATCACTTTATTTGAAGCTGCATATACGGCAGAAGTTATAAGAGGAGGACTACAAGCGCTACCTAGAGGTCAATATGATGCTGCTAAATCTCTTGGTATGGGTTATTGGAGAATGCATGTCTTCGTTATCCTCCCTCAAGCTTTAAAATTAGTAATTCCAGGCATAGCTAATACATTCTTGGCTCTTATTAAGGACACACCATTAATATTTGTTGTTGGTCTTCTTGAATTAGTTGGAATGTTGAATCTAGCTAAGACAAATCCAAAATGGCTTGGTTTTTCAATGGAGGGTTATGTGTTTGCTGGAATAATATTCTGGATTATTTGTTACAGTATGAGTAAATATAGTCAAAAATTAGAATTAAAATATAAAACAGATAGATAAATTATGTCAGATTCAATTATTCAAATTCAAGGTGTAAGTAAATGGTTTGGTGACTTTCAAGTATTAAAAGAAATAAACCTTGAAGTTAAATCTAAAGAAAAAATTGTTGTTTGTGGTCCGTCTGGATCTGGAAAGTCTACGCTAATTAGATGTATTAATAGACTTGAAGAACACCAAAAAGGATCAATTATTGTTGATGGTACTGAAATTTCTGAAGATACAAAAAATATAGAACAAGTCAGAGCTGAAGTTGGAATGGTTTTTCAACAGTTTAATTTATTTCCTCACTTGACTATTTTAGATAACTGTACATTAGCCCCAATCTGGGTAAAAAAAATGTCAAAAAAAGATGCTGAAAAATTAGCATTAGAGCATCTTGAAAGAGTACAAATATTAGATCAAGCTCAAAAATTCCCAGGTCAATTGTCAGGTGGACAACAACAAAGAGTTGCTATTGCAAGAGCTCTTTGTATGGAACCTAAAATTATGTTATTTGATGAACCTACATCGGCACTAGATCCAGAAATGATTAAAGAAGTGTTAGATGTAATGGTTAATTTAGCTAAACAAGGCATGACAATGATCGTTGTAACTCATGAAATGGGCTTTGCTAAAGAGGTAGCTGACCAAATGATTTTTATGGATGAAGGAATGATTGTAGAAAAGGCAACAACCAAAGACTTTTTTGCTAATCCAAATAATGATCGTACTAAACTTTTCTTAAGCCAAATTTTATAGGGCTTTTTTAGCTATACGATTCAACAATTTTACGATCTTATAATTATTTATAATTGCTTGACACATTTTATAATTTTATACCTAATTTTCCAAAATAAAGAAATTTTTCTATTGCGATAACATCAAAAAATTAGTTCAATAGGTTTTTTTAAACTAACTTTAAGAGGGGTCTTAATGGAAGACAATTTTAATAAGCATTTAGGTAATAAATTAAAGTTAAGAAGATTAGCTTTAGGTCTTACACAAACAAAAGTAGCAAAAGCAATTAATGTTACATTTCAACAAATTCAAAAATATGAAAAAGGTACTAATGGAGTTAGCTCAATAAGGTTACTTCAGTTAGCAAATTATTTAAAGGTACCAGTTAATTATTTTTTTGAAGATTTTTCAGAATATTTAGTTAATATTGAAAAAATACATGAAGGTCATATGAATATTAACTATAATTTTTTAGTTAAAATTTATTCAGAACTCAGCAATGATCAAAAGCTTAAGTTTAGTAAGTCCTTAAAAACATCTGGTATAGGAATTTCAAACGTAGGATAATAAAATACTTAATTTAGGACCCTAATTTAGTTCCAAGATTTATATAATCTACTCATATAATATTCTAAAAAACTCATATCTAAATTTAAATAAAAATAATTTTTTATTAAAAAGTTTAATGAAGATTTAAATAGAAATTTTTTGGCTCCTCGGGCAGGACTCGAACCTGCGACCAATTGATTAACAGTCAACTGCTCTACCAACTGAGCTACCGAGGAATATCAAAAGTGCTTATACATATAGCCGAATTGAATCGCAAGATTTTTTTTGGAGGCAACGCCCAGAATCGAACTGGGATACAAGGATTTGCAATCCTCTGCGTAACCATTCCGCCACGTTGCCCTCACATCTCATAATAAATCAAATAGTGAACCTTTTATATATAAAATATTAATAATTAGTCTACCAAATAAGCTACCAAATTGATTATTGTTAATTGATATTATTAAATTATAAACTTATGAATACCTTATGAGTAATGATAAATACATACATTCTGATGTTGAAGATAAGATTTACTCTTATTGGGAAAAAAATAATTTATTTAAACCCACAATAAATAAAAAGAAATTTTCAGTAGTTATACCTCCGCCCAATGTAACTGGTAGTCTTCATATGGGGCATGCTTTGAATAATTCAATTCAAGATCTTTTGGTTAGGTACCACCGTATGAATAATTATGAAACGTTATGGCAACCAGGAACAGACCATGCAGGTATTGCGACACAGGCTTTAGTTGAGAAAAAATTAACTGCTGAGGGTATTGATAAAAATGAAATTGGAAGAGAAAAGTTTATAGAAAAGGTTTGGGAATGGAAAGAGGAACATGGCGATATTATTTTAAATCAGCTTAAAAAACTTGGTTGTTCTTGTGATTGGTCAAGAAATGCTTTTACTATGGATGAAAACCTTTCAAAATCAGTTTTAAAAGTTTTTGTAGAACTTCACAAAAAAGGTTTAATTTATAAAGATAAAAAACTAGTTAACTGGGACACTGTTTTAAAAACAGCAATATCTGATTTGGAAGTGGATCAAAGAGAGGTTAATTCTAAGATTTATTATATTCAATACCCTATAGAAGGTTCTAGTGATTTTATAATTATAGCAACAACCAGACCTGAAACCATGTTAGGTGACACAGCAATTGCTGTAAATCCAAAAGATGATCGATTTAAACATTTGGTTGGTAAATTTGCAACAGTTCCAATTGTTGGAAGAAAAATAAAAATTATTAAAGATGAGTATGCTGACCCAGAAATGGGAACAGGTGCTTTAAAGATAACACCAGCCCATGATTTTAATGACTATGAAGTGGGACAAAGAAATAATTTAGAAATCATAAATATCTTTACTGAAGGTGGCAAAGTAAACGAAAATGCTCCTAAAGAATATATTGGACTTGATAGATTTGAAGCTAGAAAAAGAATTTTAAAAGAACTTAAAGAAAAAGAGTTTTTTGTTAAGGAAGAAAATATAAAGAATAAAGTTCCGTATGGGGATAGATCTAATTCAATAATTGAGCCTTTTTTAACTGAACAATGGTTTGTAGATGCAAAAAAATTATCAATTAAAGCTAAAGATATAGTTAACTCAAAAAAAACTAATTTTTTTCCTGCTAATTGGTCAAAAACTTATTTTCAATGGATGAACAATATTGAGCCATGGTGTATCTCGAGACAATTATGGTGGGGACATCAAATACCAGCTTGGTATGGACCGGATAAAAAAATTTTTGTTGCAATAAATGAAGATGAAGCAAAATTAGATGCAAAAAAATTCTATAATAAAGAGGTAGATTTAATTCGTGATCCAGATGTATTGGATACTTGGTTTTCATCAGGCTTATGGCCTTTTGCTACATTAGGGTGGCCTGATAATAAAGAATATGTTGAAAAATTTTATCCAACATCAGTTCTTGTTACAGGGTTTGATATTATATTTTTTTGGGTTGCACGTATGATTATGTTTGGAATGGAGTTTCTAGACAAAGAACCTTTTAAAGATATTTACGTTCACGCACTTGTTAAAGATGAGAAAGGACAAAAAATGTCTAAATCTAAGGGAAACGTAATTAACCCTTTAGATTTAATTGAAAAATATAGTGCAGATGCTTTAAGATTTACTTTACTGTCAATGGCATCACCTGGCACAGATGTAAAACTTTCTGAAGATAGAGTTAAGGGATATAGAAATTTTTTAAATAAATTATGGAATGCAAACAATTTTTTAATTACCAATAATTGTGATTTTTCTAAAATTGAAGAAAAACCAAGTTTAACAATTAATATTAACAAATGGATTTATTCTGAACTAATTGAAACAAAGGTTAAAATTGAAAAAAACTTAAAAGATTACAGGTTTGATGAAGCTGCAAAAAATGCTTACCAATTTAGTTGGCACTCTTATTGTGATTGGTATTTAGAGTTATCTAAAACAATAATATTTTCAGAAGATGAAAAAGCTAAAGATGAAGTGAGACAGGTATCAGCTTATGTATTTAAGCAAATATTAATATTATTACATCCATTTATTCCATTTGTGACTGAAGAAATTTGGTTAAATAATAAATTTGATAACTCGGGTAAAGATTTTCTGATGTTAGCTAATTGGCCCTCTGGAGAGATTGAAAGAGATTCATCGACTAATCAAGTTGAAAAAATTATTAGCATAGTTTCTGAATTAAGGTCATTTAAAAATGAATTAAGTGTAAGCCCTGGTTCTTTTATAGATATTTCAGTAGAGAGTGTTAGTGAAAAAGAACAATCATTTTTTACTGAAAATGAAATTATTCTAAAAAAACTTGGTCGTATTAAAAACTTACATAATAAAGATTTAGATAAACCAGCTGCTACTTTAGTAGTTTCAGGAGATCTATTTAAAGTTTATTTTGATGAAGATGTTGATTTAGAATTAATTAAGGAAAACTTAACTACTCGACAAAATAAATACCAAGAAGAAATGAATAAAATATCAGAAAGATTAGCCAATAAAAGCTTTGTTGATAGAGCACCAAAAGATATTGTTGATCAGGAAAAAACTAATTATAATAATTTAAAAAATGATGTTGAGAGAATATCAATAACTATAAAGGGTATATAATGGCAAGATTTAACAAAAAAAAATTACCAAGCAGACATACTTCATTAGGTGCTGATAGAGCTCCACATAGATCTTTTTATTATGCGATGGGTGAAACGGAAAAAGATGTAGCAAAACCATTTGTTGGCGTTGTATCAACTTGGAATGAAGCTGCTCCTTGTAATATTGCTTTAATGAGACAAGCTCAATCTGTTAAAAAAGGTGTTAGAGCTTCAGGTGGAACGCCTAGAGAATTTTGTACGATAACTGTAACTGATGGTATTGCGATGGGTCACGAAGGAATGAAGTCATCTTTAATTTCTCGTGAAGTAATTGCCGATTCAACTGAACTTACTGTGCGTGGTCATTGTTATGATGCACTTGTTGGTATTGCTGGTTGTGATAAATCTTTACCTGCCTTAATGATGGCAATGGTTAGATTAAATGTTCCAAGTGTGTTTATCTATGGTGGTTCAATACTTCCAGGTCAATACAAAGGTAAAGATGTGACCGTTGTCGATGTATTTGAAGCAGTTGGAAAACACTCAGCTGGAAAAATGTCTGCAAAAGAATTAAGAAAATTAGAGTTAGTTGCATGTCCAAGTGCTGGTGCGTGTGGTGGGCAATTTACTGCAAATACTATGGCCTGTGTTTCTGAAGCAATTGGTTTAGCTTTACCTTATTCAGCTGGAACACCTGCTCCATACGAAGAACGTGATAAGTATGCATTATTAAGTGGAAAGACTGTAATGAATTTATTAGAAAAAAATATTCGTCCAAGGGATATTGTTACAAAAAAATCTTTAGAAAATGCTGCAACAATCGTTGCTGCTACAGGTGGATCTACAAATGCTGCGTTACACTTACCAGCTATTGCAAACGAAATTGGAATTAAGTTTGATTTAATGGATGTAGCTAAAATTTTTAAAAAAACTCCTTATCTTGCTGATTTAAAACCAGGTGGAAAATATGTTGCAAAAGATATGTGGTTAGCGGGTGGTGTTCCTATGTTATTAAAAACTCTTTTTGATGGTGGATTTATTCATGGTGACTGCATGACTGTTACTGGAAAAACGATGAAACAAAATTTAAAAAATATTAAATTTAATCCTAAGCAAAAAGTTTTAAGAGCATATGACAATCCTTTATCACCAGATGGTGGTGTTGTTGGTCTTAAAGGTAACTTAGCTCCTGATGGTGGAATTGTTAAAATCGCTGGTTTAAAGAAATTACAGTTTACTGGTAAAGCTAGATGTTTTGATAATGAAGAAGCTGCAATGGCTTGTGTACAAAAGAAAAAATATAAAGAAGGTGATGTAATTATTATTCGTTATGAAGGACCCGTAGGCGGTCCTGGTATGAGAGAAATGCTATCAACAACAGGTGCTATTTATGGTCAAGGTATGGGTGAGAAGGTTGCCTTAATTACAGATGGTAGGTTTTCAGGTGCAACAAGAGGTTTTTGTGTGGGTCATGTTGGCCCTGAGGCGGCCTTAGGAGGCCCTTTAGCTCTTTTACGTAATGGTGATGTAATCGATATAGATGCCAAAAAAGGGACTATAAACGTTAGATTAACTAAATCACAATTAGCTACAAGACGAAAACAGTGGAAAGCAAAAAAATCAAGCTTTGGATCAGGTACTATTTGGAAATATGCTCAAACAGTAGGTCCTGCTTATTTAGGTGCACCAACACATCCTGGTAAAAGAAAAGAAGTAAAAGTTTACGCTGATATTTAATGAAAATTAGACCCGTTATATTATGTGGCGGAGCTGGAACAAGACTTTGGCCTAATTCTAAAAATCATCAAGCAAAACAATTTATTGATTTTGGTAATTGGACTTTATTAGGAAAAACTCTTGATAGAGTTAAATCTTCAACTTTTGACACGCCGATCATAAGTACAAATCTTAAATATTTAAAAGAGGTAAAAAAACATCTTAAGAAACATAAGATAAGTAAATATAAAATTGTTTTAGAGCCTGCAAAAAGAAATACAGCACCAGCAATTCTTGCATCAGCATTAATTAAAGATATTCCAAACGAACAACCTTTAATGTTTTTTGCAGCAGACCACTTAATAGAAAAAGCAAGTATCTTTAATAAAGCCATTAATAAGAATAAAACTAATTTAACAGACCAAAATATATTCATTTTTGGTATTAAACCAACATCACCTTCTAGTGAATACGGTTATTTTATAACTAAAAAAGTTAAAGGAAATATTAATAAAGTTATAAAATTTATTGAAAAACCAAAAGTAGCTAAAGCTAAACAAGTTATTAAACAAAAAGGCTATTGGAATTCTGGAATGTTTTTTTTAAGAAAAGATTCAATAATCAATAACTTTAAAAAGTACCAGCCTACAATATACAAAAATTGTGTTAATGCTGTTTCAAAAGCTAAACTTAAAGATAACACTTATTACTTAAATAAAGCTTCATTTGAAAAGGCTACAGTAAAGTCTTTTGATTATGCAATTTTAGAAAAAACTAAAAAAATTAACACTATTAAATTAGATATTCCTTGGTCAGATCTTGGTAGCTGGAAAGAGATCTTAAAAATGTATGATAAAAATAAGAATAGATATTATAAGAAAAAAAATGTTTATTACAGACCTTGGGGTAGGTACGTTAATTTATTCGAAGGCAAAGGCTTTTTAATTAAAGAGTTATTCGTTAAACCAAAAGGTATATTAAGTTTACAAAAACACCATCACAGATCAGAACATTGGTTGGTAACTCAAGGAAAACCAAAAATTACACTTAATAAAGACAGCTTTTCTAAAAAACAAAATGATCATATATTCATTCCTTTAGAGGCAGTTCATAGAATTGAAAATAAAGGTAATAAACCTGTTAAGATTATTGAAGCTCAAGTTGGATCAATATTAAAAGAAAGTGATATTGTAAGGTTTCAAGATGTATATGGCCGTATTAAATAATAATACGACCACATAATTAATATTTAAAACCAATTATTTGGAATAATGATGTAGTGAATTGCAAGTACAATTGCAACTGACACCGTCAATCCTATTGTCATTTTAAGGAAGTCTTTACCAATTAAAGGAAAGACATACTTGAACTTATAGTCTTTATTCATTGTAGATATTGCAAGCTCTCTACCACACAACAAACCAACAAATACCCATGTTGTTGACATTGGTAAATCATTAAGTTCTTTAAAGTAGTAAAGAACAGCAGCATAAATCACATTAATTATTGTTGCTGATCTTGCGTATCTAGTTCCAGTTTTATCTAAAACAACTTTTTGAATTGTTCCTCCGTTTATGTAGAAGATATAAAAAAGAAGAGCTGTAAAGTATGCAAGAACAATTAATAATAAATTTACATCTATTTGTCTTGGAAGATATACGGCTATATTAGCTACGTCATGAGATAACCAAACCCACCATAACCAAGCAGAAGTTACCCATACAGAGTTTCTCCAAAAACCTATCCATTTATCTTCAACTTCATCAAATTTCTCATTGATAAATTTAGATACTACTATCCAACAAATGTATGCTGCAACAGCTGCTAAGCCATATCCTACAACACTCTTCATAAGCATTTTTTCAAGAACTACAGTTGATGCAAATGCTGACAGTACTAAAAAGGTAGTTGAAACAGGTATACCTATTCTTGTTAATACTAAAAGTATTCCAGGAGCCACAGCATGATACCACTGTATTTCTTGGAAAGGAATTCTAGTTAATCTTCCGTAAGATATATCACCAGCATTACTGTACCAGCCCCATGTGATTGCAAGTATCATCACAAATGAAGCAGCGCTTGCTAGCGTATACCATTTAAACCATTTTTGTTTTGACGCTATAAATGTTCCAAGCGTTTGAATTGAATCATTTGCTATAACGCTATATCCCGCTAAAGCAAAGCCAACGATCGTATATATTGTTGTCATTTCCATCTTATTTTTCCTATTTTTTATTTATCTTTATTATTTTCCATTTCGAATGATTCTTAATCTTGAACTCGATTTAATAGAGAAGAGAAATTTTATCTATAGGTAAATTTATTAATATTTTTTGTGATGAGTTGATTCATTGATCATTATATTATTCAAAGTTGAAGTCTATATAGAGAATTTATTAATATTATTTGAGGTATGATGATTCATCGTTAATTATATTAATTAATAATTTTGTCTAGTTGTATAATATTTTAAATACAACTTATTAGGGCTTTATAGATACTAAAATATCACCTTATAAATCCCTATTAAGAACAGTGGTATCTGTAATCCAAAGTTAGTTAATATAGCTTTATCTTTTGATATAAACCCAGCTATCGTCCAACCAATAACTCCAAGACCATGGAAGTAGATGTTAATAGGGTAGATATTTAAATTAGTTAATAATATTCCAGTTAATACTAAAGCAGTACTGACCCATTTAAGGTATTTTTTAATAAACATAGTCTCCTCTATATGTAAGTTTTATGAGGATTTTATTACAATATAGAAGAGACTGAAATCTTAAATTAAAAAATTATTATGAATTTGTTAAAATTCACTACTAAATTTTATACCAACCCCAATACGTTCAGTAGTTTTATTGTCCTTATCTTGACTTTTATATCCAAAGTCTAATCCAACACCTGATCCTAAATAATATCCAACGGATGATTGAAATATACTTCCATTAAAACTTTCATCTGCTTCATCAGCATCATTATCTGTATAGGTATAAGTAGTTCCAAAGTTCCATTTTTGATATTCAAGACCTAATCCACCAGTGGTATGGCTACGGTCATGCGCATCTTCACCTGCTAGATTATCAATCTGCATTCTTTCAAAGATAAATTTACTACTTAAATCTTTTGATATTTTATTTTTGTAAATTAAAGAAGCAGAATAACGAGTATTATCTGTTGCGTCTGAAACACCTGCTGCCTGATCAGCATAGCCTATTCTATAAATAAGTTCTTTGCTAAAAGAATTATCTTTAAATGAAAAAGGGTATGACCCACTTAACGAAGCTGAATAAGATGATAAATTTTCTGTATTAGATACACCACTATCTTGCTTACTATTATGGCCACGCTCAAAAAATATTGAATCACTCAAACCACTAGTATCAGCTGCAAAAGAGGTAATATTTAATTCATGTGTACCAAAACTTCCTGCATTTTTTTTAATTATACCACCTAAACCAACTCGTTCTTTAATTCCATATTCTTCGATCGCTTGGTATCCATACATGCCTGGAAAATTATGATAATCTAATCCAACAGCTGGGTTAAATTTTCCTAAATAACCAGAAAATTTTTTTGTGTCATAATTTAAGGTAAGTTCTTCAAAAATTAACATATGATCGTTGATACCATGGTCATCTCCATCTGGTGTAAGAGCACCACCATGAGCGTGACTATTACCATCTGGTCCACCTTCTAATTTTATATTTGAGTTAATAGAAAAATTTTCTGAAAATCTATTACCAATTTCAGCATGCGTATGTGAATATATTTCGTTATATTTTCCATCATTAGCAACTTTTGTCATTGAGTCAGCAAATATTGCTACATCTAAATGTCCATAAAACCCATCTTTATCATGATTGTCATGATCATGATCTTTATGGTTATCTTCACTATAAGCATTTGTAGTTAAGATGATTATGATTGTAAGTACCTTTATTAATGTTTTCATTTTAAATACCTTTATTTATTAATGTTATATTATAACATTACATAAAGTAAAAAAATAAACTGTCAACATTATTTTGTCTTTAGTTGTAAAATAATTATAAAATTAAAAAAAATCTAATTAATATTAAACATAAATATTTAGTTAGTATAAAAATTTAACAACCTTTAAAAGAAGCAGACATATTTCTTATTAGATCAAAATATAAATTCTTTCCTGGATTTAAAGTAGCCCCAAGTGGATCAACTACACCAGTTTTTATATTCATATCTTTAGCAACTACCTTAATGATATCAGGATTAAATTGAGGTTCTGAGAAAATACATTTTACTTTATCATGTTCAATTATTTCTCTAATTTCTGATAATTGTTCTGCACCAGGCATTATGTCAGTATTAACTGTAAAAGCTCCCAATATTTTTACATTAAATCTTTTTTCAAAATATTGATATGCATCATGGAAAACAATAGATGAAGTACTTTCATTTAATTCAGTCATTACATCCATAGTAAGTTTATCTATATCATTAAGTGCCTTATCTAAGTTACTTTTGTAAGTAGATGCATTTTTTGAATCATTTTCAATTAAATGCTCAGTCATTTCTTTTAGAATTACTTTTGCATTAATAGGATCTAACCAAACGTGGGGATCATATTCACCATGTCCATGTCCTTCATGCTCATCATGCCCATCCTCCTTTTTAGCATGATCGTCATGACTATCTTCTTTTTTAGCGTGATCGTCATGATCATGTTCATCAAAAATATTTCTTTCTCTAAACTTTAATACATTTAAACCTTTAATTTCTATTAATTCAATTTTTTCTGCTTTTTTTGCAATTGAATTTAATGGTTTTTCTAAAAAATTTTCTAAATCTTCACCTATCCAAAATATAAGATCTGCATTTTGTAACATTTTCGCATGAGATGGTTTCATTGAAAACCCATGTGGTGAGTTAAAACCATCTACAATTAAATCTGGTTTTCCAACACCATTCATAAGATAGCTCGCTAATGAATGAATAGGTTTAATTGATGTAACTACTTTTATTTCAGCATTAGCTGGTGTAAAAAACATTAATATTGATAAAATCGATAGAATAAATGGTATTTTTTTTAGTTTGTTCATAATTTAAATATTTAATTAATTGTTATAATATAACATTGTGTAATAATATAACATTTAAAAAAGTCAAGAGCTATATGGATTTAGATAAGAATATATTAGTTAAATTAAATAATGCAGGTTTTCGCCAAAATAATAAATGGCTAGTAGAGGGTGTATCTCTGCAGGTTGAGAAGGGCAAGATTGTAACTCTCATTGGTCCAAATGGTTCGGGCAAAAGTACAACTGCTAAAATTGCATTAGGTATTTATAAAAATATTGAAGGTAGTGTTGAAAAATACACTAATAAAATTGGATATGTTCCTCAAAAGATTTCAATAGATTGGACATTGCCACTAAGAGTTAACGACTTTATGGTATTGACTGAAAATATTAAGGATGATCAGATTAATGAAGCTTTATCATTAACGGGAGTGATGCATCTTAAAAATAAAAATTTAGGTAATTTATCTGGTGGTGAATTTCAAAGAGTTTTACTTGCTAGAGCTATTTCAAAAAAACCGGAATTGTTAGTACTTGATGAACCAGTTCAAGGTGTCGATTTTACTGGAGAGATAGCTTTGTATGAGTTAATTAAAAAAATCTCAGATACTTTAAATTGTGGAATTTTACTAATCTCACATGATTTACACACAGTAATGACTGCAACAGATCATGTTGTTTGTTTAAATGGCCATGTTTGTTGTTCAGGTTCACCAATTGATGTTGCAAAAAATAATGAATATAAAACATTATTTGGAGAACAAGCTTCTCAGATACTCTCTATTTATGAACACAAACATGATCATGAACACTCTGATGAAGGGAATATAAAAAAAAACTAGATGTTTGATGATTTTTTTATAAGAGCATT
Source organism: Candidatus Pelagibacter sp. uisw_098 (assembly GCF_059512505.1). The sequence goes on along the minus strand of NZ_CM183454.1, from coordinate 672,042 downwards.
AATTGCTGGTATTGGAATTGCTTTAGTAGCAGGACCACTAGGATGTTTTGTTATTTGGAGAAGATTGTCTTATTTTGGTGATACACTTTCTCATTCAGCATTACTTGGTGTTACAATTGCTTATACGTTTGATTTAAATATTGCTCTTTCAGTGTTTGTAATTTCTTCCGTCATAGCTTTATTATTAATACAATTACAAAAAAAAACTAATTTACCTGGTGATGCTTTGCTTGGTCTTTTAGCTCATTCTTCATTAGCAGTTGGGTTAGTGGTAATTGGTTTTTTAACTTTCATAAGATTTGATATTATGGGTTTATTATTTGGTGACATATTAGCTGTCACAACTAATGATATATTTGTTGTGTGGACTGGTGGTGCTGTAATTTTAATTATACTTAAATTAATTTGGAAACCTTTATTTGCATCAACTGTAAATTATGAATTAGCTGAGGCTGAAGGTTTGAATCCAGATAGATCAAAGGCTATATTCACAATTTTAATGGCTGCTGTTATTGCCATATCAATTAAAATGGTAGGTTTGCTTTTAATTACTGGAATGTTGATTATTCCTGCTGCAATGGCTAGAAATATTTCAGACAGTCCACAAAAAATGGTATTTTATTCAATTATAGGGGGTTTATTGTCTGTAGTTTTAGGATTATTCTCTTCATTAGAATTCAATACATCTTCAGGACCTTCAATAATAGTTGCTTCTTTAATTTTATTTATATTATCTTTGTTAAAAATAAAACAATCGATTAAATTAAAAAACTAATAGCTAATTAAAAATTTAGATATGCAAAAACAAGAAAGTTTATCAAAAAACCAACAAATCATATTTGATTTTATTGAAAAAGCTAAAGAACCACTTAAAGCTTATTCAATATTATTTAATGTTCAAAAAAAAGGAATAAAAGCTCCCTTACAAGTTTATAGGGCTTTAGATAAATTAGTTGAAATAGGTAAAATTCATAAAATTGAAAGTCGAAATGCTTTTATAGCTTGTAAAAATTCAAATTGTGAAGTTTCTAATGCTACAATCTTTTCAATTTGCAATAAATGTGAAAATGTTTCTGAAATTAATAATCCAAAACTTTCAAAATATTTAACTAATTTTGAAGACGATACTGGAATGCAATATAATAAATATAATTTAGAGTTTTTTGGTTTATGCAAAAAATGTAAAGCTAAATAAATGAATACAGTATCCTTAACATTAAATGAAATTTTAGAATTAGCTAAAAAAACATTACTAGCTAATGGTTGTGATGAGGAAAATGCTAGTATCTTAGCTGATACCATCATGAGAGCTGAAAGAGATGGTTCTGTTTCTCATGGTTTGTTTAGATTACCTGCTTATGTGGCTGGCTTAAAAAGTAAAAAAATTAATGGTAAAGCAAGACCTGAATTAGAAAATGTTGCTCCAAGTATTATTAAAGTATTAGGTAATAATGCAGTTGCTCCTATGGTTTTAAGTTTAGGATTACCTGCTGTTATTGATTTGGCCAAAAAAAATGGTGTAGCAGTCCTAGCAATAAAAAATTCACATCACATGGCAGCACTTTGGCCTGAAACTGAAGCTATTGCAGAAGCTGGTCTTGTTGGTATCGCTTGCACATCTTACAAACCAGCCGTTGCACCAGCTGGTGCTACAAAACCTTTATATGGTACAAATCCAATTTCTTTTGCTTGGCCTAGACCTGGTAAAACTCCAGTTGTCTACGATATGGCAACTGCTTCAATGGCAATGGGTGAAGTTCAGATTGCAAAAAGAGAAGGGCATAAAGTTCCTCTTGGAACGGGCTTAACTAAAGAGGGTAAAGAAACAACTGATCCTGGAGAAATCGCTGATGGTGGAGTTATACTTCCATTTGGTGGCTATAAAGGATCTAGTATAGCAATGATGGTTGAATTATTAGCTGGTGCATTAATAGGTGAAAATTTTAGTTTTGAAACTGCTGCTAAAGATAATAACGATGGTGGTCCTCCAAGTGGTGGAGAATTTATTATAGCAATCTCACCTGAGAAAATTTCTGGTAAAGGTTGGGATAAGCATGCGGATGAATTTTTTAGTAAAATGTCAGCTATGGAGGGTGTTAGACTTCCAGGTGAAAGAAGACATAAAAATAGACTAGATAAAGGACCAAGAAATATTAATGAAGAACTTGTTAATAAAATTAAATCTTTAAGTTAATTCAATTTCAATAGGTGTGTGATCTGAGGGTTTTTCTTTTCCTCTGGGGTCTTTATTAATATTAACATTCTTAACTATATTTAATAAAGAATTTGATACTAAGAAGTGATCTATTCTTAATCCATTATTTTTCTGCCAAGCACCTCTCATATAATCCCAATAAGTATAGCCTTCTGTTTCGCCATGAATATGACGGTAGGCATCATGAAAACCTAGATTAATCATTTCTCTAAATTTTTTTCTTATCTCAAGTCTGTATAAAGCGTCATCTTCAAAACCTTTAATATTATAAGCATCTTCTGCTGAAGGAAGAATATTAAAATCACCTGCTAAAATAATGTTTTCATTTTTCTTTGAAAGAGTTTTTAGCTGTTTAATCAAAGTATCTAACCATTCTTTTTTATAAGTATATTTATCAGTATCTACAGGATTACCGTTTGGAGTGTAAATGTTAATCAGTTGAATATTTTTTTTCTTATGTTTTAATTCTGCTGAAATAATTCTAGATTGTTTTAACTTGTCTTTAATCAAATCTAATCTAACATTTTCTAGTTTATGCTTAGATATGATAGCAACTCCGTTATAACTTTTTTGTCCAAATACATGACTTTCATAATCTAATGCTGAAAAATCATCATATGGAAAAGTTTCATCTTGAGTTTTGATCTCTTGCATCATGACAACATCAGGAGAAAATTTTTGAAGGTATTCTTTAATATTTTCAACTCTTGCTCTAACAGAATTAACATTCCAAGATGTGATAATCATTATATAGAGAAAGAAACACCACAACCGCAAGAAGATTTGCTTTGTGGGTTAGAGATCTTGAATTGATCACCAATTAGTTCTGAGACAAAGTCTACTTCTGAACCTTTTAATAAGTCTGCTGAAGTTTTATCAATAAGAATATTTTCATGCTTTAAATCATCTGCTTCTAATTTTTTGTCAAAAGTAAACTCATATTGAAAACCTGAGCAACCACCACCTTTAATAGCGATTCTAAAAAATGACCCTGGATCTTTTTGAGACAACAAATTATTAATCTGTTTTATAGCTTTATCTGTAAATTTAATTTCTTTAATCATATAACAACACTGATATTACTAATATAATATCAATTTATTAAATTTAAAGTATGAATAATTACTCAAATTTAGCTCTATCTAAAAGTAAAGGTCGTATTTTTAAAGAAGCCAATTCACTTTATAGAACACCATTTCAAAGAGATAGAGATAGGATTATTCACAGTGCCTCATTCAGAAGGCTAAAACATAAAACACAAGTTTTTGTTAATACAGAAGGGGATCACTTTAGAACTAGAATTACCCATTCAATTGAAGTTGCACAAATTGCAAGATCAATAGCTAAACATTTAGGTTTAAATGATGATCTAGCTGAAACTTTAAGTTTGGCTCATGATTTGGGACACACACCGTTTGGACATGCTGGAGAAGATGCCCTTAATGAATGCATGGTTAACTTCGGAGGTTTTGATCATAATCTTCAAACTTTAAGAATAATTATGTTTCTTGAACATAAATACCTTAAATTTAAAGGTCTAAACTTAACATTAGAAACTTTAGATGGATTATTAAAGCACAATGGCCCAATTGAAGATATCTCTACAGTTAATAGACTTATTGGATTGAAAAGTTTTAAAAATAAAATAAATTTTACTAACTCTGGATCATTGGAAGCTCAAATATCAGCAATCTCTGATGATATTGCCTATAATAATCATGACATACAAGATGGTATCAGAGCCAAAATGTTTAATTTAAACGACTTGATTGAAATTAATTTTTTTAAAGATATTTATAAATCTCACAAAAATAATATTAAAAATAATAATAAAGATATTTTGATATATCAAATAATACGAGATTCAATTGATTTAATGGTTAGAGATTTGATTAAAAATACTAAAAATAATTTAAAATCCAATAAGATCAAATCTTTAAATGATGTTTATAAATTAAATAATCCTATAGTATGTTTTTCTAGTAAATTTCTAAAAATTGAAAAAGAAGTTAGGTTTTTCCTAAGAAGCAAAATGTACAATAATAAGAAAGTATTATTAAAAAATAATCATGGAAAAAAAATTGTTAATAAACTTTTTTATAAAATTAAGAATAAGCCAAAAAAATTCTTAAATGTTGACCAATTAAAGAATGACTCTAACAGAGCAATTGCTGATTTTATTTCAGGTATGACAGATAGATATGCAATCAATTTACACAAAAGTATTTAATGAACATTTTTGACCTTTACTTAGATAAAATAATAATTTTAATTAAAAAGCTAAATAAAGATGGTTCTATTGAATTATCTGAATCCTTAAATGGAATTAATGTAGACATACCACCATCAAATTTTGACTGCGATATATCAACAAATGTAGCCATGGTACTATCTAAGGCTAACAAAAAATCTCCAATTGATATTGCAAATACTTTGATTGATTTAATCAAAAACGAAGATGAAAATATTGAAACTATATCAGTAGCAAAACCTGGTTTTATCAATATTAAATTTAAAGCAATATATTGGAACAATTTTATAAAAAATGTTAATGAAAATTATAAAAACTTTGGAGTAAATATTAAAGAAAAAAAACAAAAATATCTCATAGAGTTTGTTTCTGCCAATCCTACAGGTCCATTACATGTTGGTCATTGTCGTGGTGCAATCTTAGGAGATGTTATTTCAAATATATTGATTTTTAATAAACATGACGTTTCTAAAGAATATTATGTAAATGATTATGGCAACCAAATTATAAATTTTACAAAATCTGTCTTTCATAGAATTAGGGAAATTCTTAATGATGAAAAGTTTCCTATTGATAATCCGGATCTTTATCCAGGTGATTACTTAGTAGACATTGCTAAAATTATTATTGATAACAACAAAAATTTAAAATTTGATAAATTTGATGATGTATCTAAGGAATTAACACTATTGTCTGTGGCAGAGTCTTTGAAATTAATTAAGACTAATTTAGCTAACTTGGGAATAATTCATGATAAATTTACAAGTGAAACTCAAATTGTTTTAAATAAAGAAGTGGAAAAGGTAATTGAGAATTTAAAAGAGAAAAACCTAGTATACGAAGGAAAAATTAAGGCACCTAAAGGAGAGGACGATGATAATTGGGTAGAAAGAGAGCAGCTTCTATTTAAATCAACTAATTTTGGAGATGATAAAGATAGAGCCTTACAAAAATCTGACAAGTCATGGACTTATTTTGCTAGCGATGTTGCTTATCATAATAATAAACTTAACAGAGGCTACGATGTGCTTATCAACATACTTGGAGCTGATCACGCAGGGTATATAAAAAGAATTACTTCAGTTGTAAAGGCTCTTTCTAGAGACAAGAATAAGTTAATTTGTAAGGTTAGTCAGCTAGTTAAGTTAATTAAAGATGGCAAACCATTTAAAATGTCTAAAAGAAAAGGAGATTATATTACCGTAGAAGATTTGATTTCAGAAGTTGGTAAAGATGCGACACGATTTATCATGCTCAATAGAAGTAGCGACGTTGAGTTAGATTTTGATTTTGCAAAAGTTAAAGAAAAGTCAAAAGATAATCCACTTTATTATGTACAGTATTGTTTTGCGAGAATATCATCAGTTTTTAGACATGTTGATTTAGATATTAATAAAGATCTAAATATTAGTGAATATGATTTTCAATATTCCAATGATGAAATTAAGATTTTAAAAAAGATTGCTGAATGGCCTAAATGCATTGAGACAGCTAGTTTAAGATTAGAACCGCATAGAATCCCAGTTTATTTATATGAACTGTCATCTGAATTTCATTCTTATTGGAACATGGGTAAGGATGATCCAAGTAAAAGGTTTATTAACGATCAAAAAAAAATACCTAATGATAAACTGGTTTTTTTAAAAGTTATATCTACTGTAATTCGATCAGGGATGAATATTGTTGGTGTGGATACACCGGAAAAAATGTAATGTTAAAAGAATTAAAATACCTTTTTTATTTATTTGTAATTATATTGTTTTTTTTCTTAGCATTAAAATATTATTTTTCAGATGATAATAAAAAAAATTCTTATAGATCTTATAAACTGCTAGATGAAAAAATTAAAAAGTATTCTCAAAATATAATTTTATTAAAAAATGACACTATTGATATAGTTGAATATGTTGAAAAAACTATAGATAAAAATAAAAAAAATTATAACTTTTGGAAGTTAATAAACAATAATGAATAACAGAAGAAGCTTTATAACTGGTATTAAATCCACAACTTTATCCATTAAAGAAAAAAATTTTCTTCAGCAATATAAACCCTGGGGTGTAATACTTTTTTCAAGAAATATAATATCTTTAAATCAGACCAAGAAATTAACAGATCAAATAAAAAAAGTATTTAAAGATAAAAATTACCCTATTTTGATTGATCAAGAGGGTGGACGAGTTAATAGATTAAAAAATATTTTCAATGCAGATCCTTTAACAGGTGAATTTTTTGGTAAACTTTATTTAAAAGATAAGAAAAAGTTTTATAATTATTATAAAATTTTTATAAAACAGACATCATTCTTATTAAAGTCGATTGGAGTAAATATCAACACTCTGCCTGTTCTTGATTTAAGGTTAAAAGGTTCTAGTTCAATAATTGGTGATAGATCATTTTCAAAAGACCCAAAAATTGTCTCAAAAATAGGTGATATTTGCATAAATCACTTTCACTCGAATAATATAGGAACTGTTATTAAACATATTCCTGGCCATGGCTTAGCTAAAGTAGATAGTCACAAATTAACACCAACGGTTAATGAAAATTTAAAATATTTGATAAAAAATGATTTTTCAACTTTTAAGAAAAAGTCTAGCCTTTTTGCTATGACTGCACATATAATTTACACAAATATAGACAAGACTAATACAGCAACGCATTCAAAAAAAATAATTGAATTAATAAGAAGTCATATTAAATTTAAGAACATAATAATGTCTGATGATATATCCATGAAAAGCCTAAAAAGTTCAATTAAAGTTAATACTTTGAGAGCTTTTGATGCTGGTTGTGATTTAGTCCTTCATTGCAATGGAAATATTAAGGAAATGTGTGATGTTGCAATTAACTCACCTTTAATAAGTAAGTTTATAATCAAAAAAACATCACAATTTCATAAGATTATAAGTTAATATTTGATATGCCTGATACCGATTCTAATGATTTTAATGTTGATCTTGAAAACTATCAAGGTCCCTTAGATGTTCTGTTAGATTTAGCTAAAGCACAAAAAGTAGATCTAGAAAATATCTCCATAACATTATTGGCAGATCAGTTTCATGATTATATCACAAACGAAAAAAATCTTAATTTAGAGACGGCATCTGAATATTTATTGATGGCAACATGGTTAACTTACTTAAAATCTAAACTTTTATTACCTGGAAACCCTGAGGAAGAATTTAAATTATTAGAGGTTGCTCAACAACTAAAATTACAATTAAAAAAATTGGAATTAATACGCCTTCTTTCAGATCAAATGTTAAAAAGGAAAAGATTGGGTAGAGAAATACGCTTAAGAGGAATTAAAGGAAATATACGATCAATTTATAGTACTGAATATAAATTAAACCTCTATGAATTGTTAAAAACATATTCTGGTATTATCATGACAAAAGACTTCCAAAGAATGAATATACCTAAACTACCGGTGTTTACTACAGAGGATGGTATAAAGCGTATTAGAGAATTTTTTGGTAAATTGATAGATTGGAAGAATATTAACGATTTAATCCCAAAAAACTTTAAAGATGGTATAAAATATAAAAAAACTGGTAAAGCTGGGATTTTTGCGGGATCTCTTGAACTTGTTAAAGAAGGCAATCTTACAATCAAGCAAGAAAACTTATTTGATGAAATATATGTTAAGGAGATTAAGTGACCAAAATAAACAAAAATTTAAAAACAAACATTGTAACATTTCCAAAAAAATTAAATGATGGAGAAAGAGAAGTTGAGGCTATTGTCTTTGCTGCATTAGAACCTCTTGATATTGACACAATAGAATCTAAAATTTCTAAAAAAATTGATGTTTTAAAAACTTTAGAAAAACTTCAAATAGAATATTCTACAAGAGGCATCAATTTAGTTTGCATTTCAAACAGATGGTCATTCAGGACTTCTGAAAATTTATCAAATTTGATGTCACAGGAAAAAACTGTTGAAAAAAAACTATCTAGAGCAGCTGTTGAAACTTTAGCTATTATTGTTTATCACCAACCTGTAACTAGAGCTGAAATTGAGGAAATCAGAGGTGTGGCTTTTGGCACAAATACACTTGATATACTGATGGAATTAAATTGGGTTAAGCCTCAAGGACGCAAAGATGTGCCAGGTAAACCAATTCAGTATGGAACTACTGTTGATTTTTTAAGCCATTTTAGTCTTCAAAAATTATCAGATTTACCAACTGTTGATGAACTAGGATCGGCTGGCTTAATAGATAGCGCCAATATAGATAATGCAATATTTGGTACAGGTAAATTTTATAAAGAAAAACAGGAAGAAAAGAAAGAAGACATCTATGAAAATATAGATGAAATGCTAGGTGGAACACTTAGTCCTGACGAAGAAAAATAAAAAGTTACTTTAAAATTAAATCTAAAAGGGGTATAAAATTATATGAGCATAGGAATTTGGCAAATAGCAATAGTAGTTATTTTAGTGGTCCTTTTATTTGGTAGAGGTAAAATCTCTAGTTTAATGGGGGATGTAGCTAAAGGTATTAAAAGTTTTAAAAAAGGTATGGCTACAGATATCACTGATGAGCCAGAGCCTAAAAATGTTTCTGAAAATAATCAAGACAGCAAAGACAAAGAATAAATTAAATGCCCACTATTGGCTGGTTTGAGATTTTACTGGTAGTAGCTGTAGCAATTATTGTTATAGGTCCTAAAGATTTTCCGTTTATGTTAAAAAAAGTAGGATCCTGGATTGGGACTACTAAAAGATATATTACCAACATACAAAGTGAAGTGGCTGAACTTGATATTGAGTCTAACGAAATAGAAAAACCCGTAGAAGAAAAAAAAGATAATGACAAAATCTGAAAATGAGGGCGGCTTTGTAAGTCATTTAACTGAGCTTAGAAAGAGATTAATTCATTCTTTTATTTTTTTATTTATATTTTTCATTGGATGTTATTTTTTTTCAGAACATCTTTATGGTTTTTTAGTTGAACCTTTTGCTAAAGCCGTAAATGACAGTGGTACTGATAGAAGATTAATTTTTACAGCATTACAAGAAACGTTTTTAACTTATTTAAAGGTTTCATTTTTTGCAGCATTTTTTGTTACATGTCCTTATATATTAATGCAAATATGGAAATTTATTGCACCAGGTCTCTATAAACATGAAAAAATTGCAATTGTTCCGTATCTAGTTTTAACGCCTATATTATTTTTTTTAGGTGGCATGCTTGTCTATTATTTAATAATGCCACTAGCCATAAAATTTTTTCTTTCCTTTGAAAGTACAGGGGCGTCAACAGGTTTACCCATTCAATTAGAAGCAAAAGTGAGTGAATACCTTTCGCTTGTAATGAAATTAATTTTTGCATTCGGTATAAGCTTTCAGCTACCAGTCGTTCTTAGTTTACTAGCTAGGGTAGGTATGGTTGATGCAAAATTTCTTAGAGAAAAAAGAAAATATGTTGTTGTAATGATTTTTGCAGCAGCAGCACTATTAACGCCACCAGATCCTATAACTCAAATTGGTTTAGCAATACCATTATTGATTTTATATGAATTATCTATATTTTCTGTAAACATTATTGAAAAAAAAAATAAAAAAGATGCATAATATAAAAGAAATCAGAAATAATATTGAGGCTTTTAAAGATGCTTTAAATAAAAGATTCTTAGATATAGATGTTGATGAAATTTTATCATTAGATGAAAACAATAGAAAATATATCCAACAAAGAGAAATACTTGAAAAAGAAAGAAAAGATATTTCAAAATCAAAAGACAAAACACTTTTTGAAAAATCTAAAAAAATTTCTACTGAAATAGAAAAAGTTAACAACCTACAAGCAGTTATTAAAGAACAATTAGAGACTATCTTATCATCAATTCCTAATATACCTTATTCGGATGTGCCCATTGGTAAAGATGAGAACTCAAATATAGAAATTTCAAAATCAGGAACAATACCTAATTTTACATTTAAACCTAAGTCTCATTATGAATTGGGTGAGAATTTAGAAATGTTAGATTTTGATCTTGCAACAAAAACAACAGGCTCTAGATTTGTTTTTGTAAAAGATAAATTGGCTTTATTAGAGAGGGCGCTATCTAATTTTATGCTCGATACTCATGTCAACGTTAATGGTTATAAAGAAATTTCACCTCCATTAATAGCTACAGACTCAACCATGTTTGGAACAGGCCAGTTACCAAAATTTGACAATGACCAATTTGAACTCAAGCTCGATGACTCAAGTGATAGAAAATTTTTAATTCCAACAGCAGAAGTAATTTTAACAAATATAGTTAAAGACCAAATTGTTGATAAAAAAAATCTACCAATGAGAATGGTTGCCTCAACTCCTTGTTTTAGAAAAGAGGCTGGAAGCTATGGTAAAGATACTAAGGGGATGATTAGACAACACCAATTTTACAAAGTTGAAATGGTTAGTATTGTTGAGGCTGAAAATTGTTTAGATGAACTTGATAGAATGACTGATTGTGCGACAAAAATATTAGATTTATTAAAACTTCCTTATAGAAAAATTGTTTTATGTACTGGCGACATGGGCTTTAGTGCTGAAAAAACTTTCGATATTGAGGTATGGCTTCCATCAGAAGATAAATATAGAGAAATTTCAAGCTGTTCTTCATGTGGATCATTTCAATCTAGAAGAATGAAGGCCAGATATAAAAACAATAAAAAAGAAACAGTCTTTGTTGGAACCCTAAATGGTAGTGGTTTAGCGGTTGGCAGAACGCTGGTTGCTATATTAGAAAACTATCAACAAGAAGATGGTTCTATTATTGTACCTACGGTTTTAAAGCCTTACATGAATAATATTGAGAAAATCAACAAGATTTAAAGTTGTTTTAATTTAATAGATGTTGTAAGTATTCACATTAATCAAGGAGAAACATGGATTCAGGAATAGGACAATTTATACCACTAATTTTAATTTTTGTTATTTTTTACTTTTTTTTAATAAGACCTCAACAAAAGAAAGTTAAAGAGCATAAAGCCATGGTAGAAAACTTATCAAGAGGAGACAAGGTTGTAACGTCTGCTGGTATTATTGGGACAGTTGAAAGAATTATTGATAATGAAAAAGTTGAAGTACAAATTGCTGAAAACGTTAAAGTTGAAATTATCAAATCTACAGGTATCCAGGGATTACTCAACTCTCCAGAAGTAAAAAAATAACATTTAACTAAAGTGTTATACTTTTCTAAATTAAGAATTACCTTAGTTTTTCTTGTAACACTTTTTTTTATTTTTGTTACCTTATCTAATTTTCAGGATTCTGAAGATAGTCTTATATCAAAAAAGATAAATCTAGGTTTAGATTTACAGGGTGGTTCATATTTACTACTTGAAATTGATAATGGACCTGTTGAAATTCAAAAATTACAAAACACAACCACTGTCATTAGAAATTTTCTAAAAGATAAGAAAATAAACTTTAATGATTTGAGGATACAAAATAAAAAAATAATATTTAGTGTATCCAAAGACAATATCGAAATAGTTGAAAATTTTTTCCTAGATAAAGAAAGTGAAATTAATCCTTATTATAACCAATATAAATCTCATCAGTTTGATGTAACAATACAAAACCATGAATTTATATTAACACTTTCCAAATATGGACTAATTGAGATTAAAACATCTTCACAAGATCAAGCCCTTGAAATAGTTAGAAGAAGAGTAGATGAAGTCGGAACTAATGAACCGAATATACTAAAAAGAGGTAATAATCGTATTCTTGTAGAGCTACCTGGTCTAGATGATCCTATGCGTATAAAATCACTTTTGGGTAAAACTGCAAATTTAACATTTAGATTTGTTGCTCAAAATAATAACGATACTTTTGGAGCTGAAATACTTCAATACGAAGATGGTAGTAATGAAGTAATGGTAAATAAAAGAATAATTTTAAATGGTGAGAATTTATTAGATGCTCAACCACAAATGAACAACCAAACAAACGAAACAGTGGTTTCATTCACCCTTGATAGAGTTGGTGCTAAAAGATTTGGTAAAGCAACGAGTACTGGGATTGGAAAACAGTTGGCAATTGTTCTAGATGGCAAGATTGTTAGTGCCCCTGTTATTCAGAGTGTAATAGCAAGTGGAAATGGTCAGATAAGTGGTAATTTTACTTTTCAATCAGCAACAGATTTAGCCTTATTATTAAGGTCTGGAGCTTTACCGGCACCACTTAACATTATTGAAGAAAGAACAGTAGGGCCCGATCTTGGTCAAGACTCAATTAATGCCGGCGTTATTGCACTCATGATTGGTTTCTTATTGGTAATTATTTTTATGTTTTTTAAATACAAAATATTTGGTTTAATAGCTAACATAACATTATTAGTTAATTTATTTTTTTTAATAGGAATTTTAACGTTATTTGAGGCAACATTAACACTTCCAGGGATAGCTGGTATTATTTTAACAGTTGGTATGGCCGTTGATGCGAATGTATTGATTTTTGAAAGAATTAAAGAAGAGTGTAAAAATGAAAAAAATAATATAATAGCCTTTGATACTGGTTATGTTAAATCAAGAACAGCAATAATAGACGCAAACATAACAACATTAATTGCTGCTATCATTTTATTTTTTATGGGATCTGGTCCTGTTAAAGGTTTCTCTGTAACTTTAGCGGTTGGAATTTTCACCACACTATTTTCGGTATATTTTATAGCAAGAATGCTTACTAGCCTTTATGTGGTAAGAAATAAAGAGAAAGTTAAACTAATATAAATGATTAATTTTAATAAATTTTACAAACCATTTAACCTCATATCTTTAAGTTTAGTTATAGTATCTATTCTATTATTATTTTTTAAAGGCCTTAATTTTGGTGTAGATTTTAAAGGTGGAACTTTAATCGAATTAAGATCTAATGATACAAAAGTTAATGTTACATCATTAAGAAATTCATTTAGTAAAATGAATTTAGGAGACTTCAATGTTAAAAAATTTGGAAATGAGAATGATTTTTTAATCAAGATTGAGAAGAAAGACACTAGCGCAAATGCTATTGAAATTATAAAAAAAGAATTAATATCTTCTATAGGAGGTTCTTTTAATTTCAGAAGAGTTGAAAACGTTGGTCCTAAAGTGAGCTCTGAATTATTAAAGTCTGGTATTATTGCAATAGCACTATCTCTAGCTGCAATGTTATTTTACATATGGATAAGATTTGAATGGCAATTTAGTTTAGGTGCTATTTTAGCCTTATTCCATGATGTCATTATAACACTAGGTCTTTTCTCACTATTTGGTTTAGAAATAAATCTATCAATAGTTGCTGCTGTTTTAACTATAGTTGGTTATTCAATGAACGATACTGTTGTTATTTATGACAGAGTTAGGGAAAATTTAAGAAAGTTTTCTGATATTAAAATTTATGAACTTACAAATATCTCAATTAATGAAACACTTTCTAGAACTATAATTACATCAGTCACAACTTTACTTGCTTTAGTTTCGATTTATTTATTCGGTGGAGAAATATTAAAAGGTTTTTCTTTAGCCATGATAATGGGTGTTATATTTGGAACCTATTCTTCAATTTATATAGCTAATCCTATACTTGTAAAACTTAGAGTTTCACAAAAAACAATCTTAAAAGAAGATACAGAGTAGATTTAATAAAGATTTTGAGCTGCTACCATTGAAAGTAACATTGGTATCGATAAAAGAGTATTTGTTCTTGAAAACAACATTGCTGTTCTTGCTGATTTTGCTTTAACATCAGGTTCACACTCAACTATACCTAGTGCTCTTTTTTGATTTGGCCAAATTATAAACCAAACATTATAAGCCATATATAAACCAAGCCACATCCCAATACCTATAGCTGTATTTTTTCCACCACCACCTAGTGTCATAGCATCGTGTAAATAACCATTCAGATAAGCTAAAATTAATCCTGACAGAACTGTCAGTAATGCAGCGTATCTAAAATAAAACAATGCGGCTGGAGCAATAACTTTACCTATAGCAGGTTTTTGTTCGTCAGGGATTTTTGGCATATTTGGAATTTGTACAAAGTTAAAATACCAAAGCAAACCAATCCACATTATAGCAACTGTTACATGAATAAATCTTGTTAACCAACTCCAAAAAATTGTATCAAAATCAAAACCACCATTACCATAAAACAACCCTAGAAAGAAAATTATTGCTAAAGCTAATGATGCGTGAATAGTTTTTGGAAGTGATGATAGTAAATTGCCCATAATAAGAATCACTTATACACTAATTGTTTAAATCTTTAACTTCTTTTTAAATTTTTCTTCCAGCATGGGTTTTAAGAATTCACCAGTATAACTACCTTTTATTTTGATAATATCCTCAGGTTTGCCCTCTGCGATAATATTTCCACCTTTGACACCACCTTCAGGACCCATATCAACGATATAATCAGCTGTTTTGATTACATCCAAATTATGCTCAATAACAACAACTGTATTTCCTAGAGCTACAAATGTATGAAGTATTTCTAATAGTTTTTTAATATCATGTTGATGAAGACCCGTTGTTGGTTCATCTAATATATACATGGTTCTTCCTGTAGATCTTTTTGATAATTCCTTAGCTAATTTAATACGTTGAGCTTCACCACCAGATAGTGTTGTTGCCTGCTGTCCAATCTTTATATACCCAAGGCCTACTTTTTTTAGTGTTAATAGTTTTGTTTTAATATTTGAAATATTTTCGAAATACTCACATCCCTCGTCTACAGACATATCCAATACATCGGCAATACTTTTATCTTTAAATTTTATCTCAAGAGTTTCTCTATTGTACCTGGTTCCCTTGCATTCATCACACTGGATATAAACATCAGGTAAGAAGTGCATCTCGTATGTAATTACACCATCACCTTCACAAGCTTCACATCTTCCACCTTTAACATTAAAAGAAAATCTGCCTGGCTTATATCCTCTTGTTTTTGACTCTGGTAGTGCTGTAAACCAATCTCTAATGGGGCCAAAAGCTCCTGTATAAGTTGCTGGGTTTGATCTAGGTGTTCTTCCAATAGGAGACTGATCTATATCAATTATTTTATCTATAAGCTCAACACCTTTATAACTCTTAAACTCTTTAGGGACTTTTCTAGCTTTGTTATTCAAGGTTAAATTTAATGCATGATATAATGTTTGTAATATTAGTGTTGATTTACCGCTACCTGAAACACCAGTTACGCAAGTAAAACTTCCTGTTGGAATTTTAAGATTAACGTTGTTCAAATTATTTCCACTAGCACCATTAATTTCAACAAATCTTCCATTTTTTGCAAGCCTTCTGGTTCTTGGAATTTCTATATACTTTTTATGAGATAAGTATTGACCAGTAATACTGTTTTTATTTTTTAGTATTTCATCATAAGTACCTTGTGCAATTATTTCACCACCATTAGTTCCGGCTTCTGGACCCATATCTATTATATGATCTGCCTTTTCCATCGTTTCTGTATCATGCTCAACAACAATTACAGTGTTACCTAAATCTCTTAGTCTTTTTAATGCATTTATTAATTTAACATTATCTTTTTGATGCAATCCAATAGAAGGTTCATCAAGAACATATAATACTCCTGTTAATCCAGAACCAATTTGCGAGGCAAGTCTTATTCTTTGAGCCTCACCTCCAGAAAGAGTTCCTGACTCTCTTGATAATGTTAAATATTCAAGCCCAACATTTAAAAGGAACGTTAGTCTTTCATTAATTTCTTTTAAAATATGTTCTGCTATCTTAAATTGTCGTTTATCAAGATTTTGTTCTAGATTCTTAAACCAATTAGCAGCATCTAAAATAGATTTTTTAGTTACCTCGCTTATATTTTGATCATCAATTTTAACGCATAAGGCTTCTTCTTTTAATCTATTACCCTCACATCCTTCACAAGCAGAATCAGATTGGTATTCAGCTATCGCCTCTCTTTTCCACTCACTATCAGATTCAAGAAATCTTCTTTCTAGGTTGTTTATTACACCTTCAAAAGTTTTTTTATGAGAGTATTTTTCATATCCATCGTCATAGACAAATTTTATTTCTTCTTCGTCTGATCCAAATAAAATTACATCCCTAAATTTTTTTGGAAGTTTTTTCCATCTTTCATCTAAAGAAAAGCCATAATGTTTTGCAATGGAGGCTAAGGTTTGAGCGTAATATAGTGTTGTTGATTTGGACCAGGGTTCAACAGCACCATCTGCTATACTTTTTTTTTCATCAGGAACTACTAAATTTGGATCTACATTTAATTTTATACCTATACCTTCACATTCTGCGCACGCTCCGTAAGGACTATTAAAAGAAAAAAGTCTTGGCTCAATCTCTTCAATTGTAAAACCACTTTCTGGACATGCAAATTTTGTAGAGTAAATTAATTTTTCAATTTTTCTAAATTTTTGTGGCAATGTTTCATCTTCATACTCAACAAATACTAATCCATTTGATAAATTTACAGCTGTTTCAATACTTTCAGCAAGTCTATTACCTAGATTAGAATTCAAAACAATTCTATCAACTAAGACAGATATATCATGTTTAAGTTTTTTATCTAAATTAGGTGCTTTATCTATCTCATAAAGAACTTCATCAATTTTAATCTTTCTAAAACCTCTTCTTTTATAACTCAAAATATCCTTTCTATACTCACCCTTACGCCCACGAACAACTGGAGCGTAAACATATATAGTAGCTTTTTTAGGTAACTTTTTTATTAAGTCTACAATCTGAGTTATTGTTTGTGATGTTATTGGTTTTCCTGTGAATGGAGAGTAGGGCACACCAGCCCTTGCATACAATACTCTCATGTAGTCATAAATTTCCGTAACTGTTGCAACAGTTGACCTTGGATTTTTAGATGTATTTTTTTGCTCTATGGCTATGGCTGGACTTAATCCCTCGATAAGATCAACATTTGGTTTTTTCATTTTATCTAAAAATTGACGTGCATATGCTGATAAACTTTCAACATATCTTCTTTGTCCTTCAGCATAGATAGTATCAAATGCTAATGAAGATTTTCCTGAACCAGAAAGACCAGTAATTACAACAAATTGATCTTTCGGTATTTCTACAGAAACATTCTTTAAATTATGTTCTTTTGCACCCTTAATAACTATCTTTTTGATCATAATTTTAGTTGCTTTAAATTAATAAAATTAATATTGAGTTTATATTGTGATATAAAATTAAATAAATAAATAAACACGTATAAATATTATGGCTGGAAGTTTAAATAAAGTATTATTAATTGGGCGTTTAGGCGCAGACCCTGAAATCAAACAAATGGTAAATGGCAAAAATGTTGCCAGATTAAGTTTAGCTACAAGCCAATCTTGGAAAGATAAAACTACTGGTGAAAAAAAAGAAAAAACAGAATGGCACCGTATAGTTGTATTCAATGATGGTTTAGTAAATGTTGTTCAGCAATATTTAAAAAAAGGTGCACAAATTTATGTTGAAGGTCAAATAACTACAAGAAAATGGAAAGACGAACAATCTGGCCAAGACAAATACTCAACAGAGATTGTAATTCAAGGATATAATTCTTCACTTACCATGTTGGGTGGCGGAAACACAAGTGGTGGTGGTATTCAAAATGATAACACTCAAACACCTGTAAATAATTTTGAAGATAGTCCTCAAGCTTCAAATGATATGGATGACGAAATTCCATTCTAGTTTCTATGAAAGATACAGAAATTCCTAAAGATAAAAATATAAAACTCATTTCAATGCATGATGAGATGAGTGCGTCTTACTTATCTTATGCTATGAGTGTAATTGTTAGTAGGGCACTTCCTGACGTAAGAGATGGATTAAAACCTGTTCATAGAAGAATTTTATTTGCCATGTATAAAGGTGGTTATGATTGGTCAAAACAATTTAGAAAATCTGCAAGGATAGTCGGTGACGTTATTGGTAAGTATCACCCACATGGTGACCAATCTGTTTATGATGCTCTTGTTCGTATGGTTCAAGATTTTTCAATGAGTTTACCATTAGTTCAAGGTCAAGGTAACTTTGGCTCTATAGATGGTGACCCTGCAGCCGCAATGAGATACACTGAAACAAGATTGGCCAAGGTTTCTCAATACTTAATTGATGACATTGAAAAAAATACGATTGAATATAAAAGTAACTATGATGAAACAGAAAAAGAACCTACTGTTTTGCCAGCACAATATCCTAACTTACTGGTAAATGGAGCTGGCGGTATAGCTGTCGGAATGGCAACAAGTATTCCTCCACATAATTTAGGGGAAATTATAGATGGAACTTTAGCTTTAATTGAAAATAAAGACCTTAAAATTAAAGATTTAATGAAGCATATACCAGGTCCAGATTTTCCAACAGGTGGAGTTATTATTGGAAAAGATATTATTAAAGCAGGTTACAATGTGGGTCGTGGCTCTTTTAAAATTAGAGGCGAAATTAGTGTCGAGCCTCAAAAAAATGGTAGAGAAAGACTTGTTATTACCTCAGTTCCATATCAGGTTAATAAATCAGTTTTAAATGAAAGAATTGCCCAATTAGTAAGAGAGAAAAAAATTGAAGGTATTAAAGATATAAGAGATGAATCTAATAGAGAAGGTATTAGAGTTGCTATTGATTTAAGAAATGGTGTTGAGCCCGAAACAATTAAAAGACAACTTTATAAAAACACATCTATAGAAAGTTCATTTGGTTTTAATACACTTGCAATCGTTGATGGAAAACCGAAAATTTGTAACTTAAAAGATTTTTTAACCTATTTTTTATCATTCCGTGAAGATGTCGTAATTAAGAAAACTAAATTTGATCTTAAAAAAGCAGAAGATAGAGCCCATATATTAATTGGACTTTCTGTATCTGTTGAAAATTTAGATAAAATTATAAAAATTATTAGATCATCAAAAACTCCAGATGATGCAAAAAAATCTTTATTGTCCACAAAATGGAAAATTAACAAATCTTTAAAATTAATTTCATTAGTAGAAGAAAAAAAGGGTAAAAATTTATACTCACTTTCTGACCCACAAGTTGTAGCAATTTTAGAACTTAGACTTCAAAAATTAACGGCATTAGGTATTAATGAAATAGAAGTTGAAATAAAGAAATTAGCAGACTTAATTAAAGGGTATAAAAAGATTATTAATTCTAAAAAAGAGCTTCTGAAAGTTATCAGTGAAGAGTTAAAAACTATTAAAGAAAAATTTGCCGTACCAAGAAGAACTAAAATTATTGATGCAATATTAAATTATGATATCGAAGAAACTATTCAAAAAGAATCGGTAATTATTACTGTAACTTTTCAAGGATACATTAAAAGAGGTGCCTTAAGTAATTTAAAACAGCAAAAAAGAGGTGGAAAAGGAAAATCTGGTATCACCACAAGAGATGAGGATTCTGTAGTGCAAACATTATCTGTTAACACCCATACCGCTGTTCTTTTCTTTTCAACAGAAGGCCTTGTTTATAAAATTAAAGCATGGAAAATTCCAGAGGGATCTACTACATCTAAAGGTAAATCTTTATTCAATATTTTACCTTTAAAAAGTCATCAATCAATTAGTTCTATAATGCCGTTTCCAGAAGATGAGAGTGATTGGAAGAATTTACAAATTGTATTTGCTACAGCAAAAGGAAAAGTTAGAAAAAATAATCTTGAGGATTTTTCATCAATTAATTCAGCAGGAAAAATCGCAATGAAGCTTGACCCTAATGATAAAATTGTTGGTGTTGAAATTTGTAAAGATGATCAAGACATTATGTTAAGCACTAAAAATGGCAAATGTATTAGATTTGAATCAAAAAAACTCAGAGTGTTTAAAGGAAGATCTTCAAAAGGTATTAAAGGCATAGAGTTAGCACCTAATGACGAAATAGTTTCACTATCTATTGTAAATCAAGAAAAAGGAAAAAAAAATATTAAAGCCTCACAATCTGATTTAGGAAAAAAAGATCGATTTATATTGTCTATTACAGAAAATGGCTATGGAAAGAAAACTTCTCATTTCGATTACAGAGTTACTAATAGGGGTGGCAAGGGCATTATTGGTATAATTAATTCTCCAAGAAATGGTAATACATGTTCTTCATTCCCAGTATTTGAGAATGATGAAGTAATGATATCCACCAACAAAGGTAGAGTAATAAGAATTGCTGTTAAAGAAATTAGAACAGCCAGTAGAAATACTCAAGGTGTAAGGATTATTAAATTATCTGGTGATGAAAAAGTAGTTTCGGCTATAAAAATCGATGATAACTTGGCTTAATGAAAAAAGTAGCCGTATATCCCGGTACATTTGACCCAATTACTTTTGGTCATATCGACGTTATTAAAAAAGCTTTAAAACTATTCGATAAAGTTATTGTTGCTGCATCCGAAGGCACTAATAAAAATTACCTTTTTAACTCAATCGAAAGAATTGAAATAATTAAAAAAGCACTTTTTTATGATTTAGAATTAGATAGGAAAAAAATTGAAGTTGTCTCTTTTACATCCTTAACAACTGATTTATGTAAAAAATATAAATCCAACATCATTTTAAGAGGTTTAAGAGCCGTATCTGACTTTGAATATGAGTTTCAATTAGCAGGAATGAATAGAAAATTGAGTAACAATATAGAAACAATTTTTTTAATGTCAGATGTTGAAAATCAAATTATTTCATCAAGATTTGTAAAAGAAATAGTTAGATTGAAGGGGGATATTAAAAAATTTACTACAAAAAGTACAATAAAGTCTTTAAAAGAAAAATATGAATAAATTTATAACAAAATTCTTAATTTTATTTTTTATACTAACTAACAATACAATAGCAAAGGAGAATATAATGATTTTAAAACTGAAAGATGGTGACATAAAAATTGAACTATTTGATAAGGTTGCACCTAATCATGTTAAAAGAATTAAGAAGCTTGCACAGGATGGTAAATATGATGGTGTCGTATTTCATAGAGTGATAGATGGCTTCATGGCTCAAACTGGTGATGTTAAATTTGGTAACTCTTTAAATGATGAGTTTGATCTAAAAAGAGCTGGCATGGGTGGATCTGATTTACCCGATCTTAAGGAAGAATTTAGCGATCTACCTCATGAAAGAGGAACTTTATCTATGGCAAGATCACAGGATCCAAATAGTGCTAATAGCCAATTTTTTATCTGCTTTAAAGAAGCATCATTTCTAGATAGGCAATATACTGTATTTGGTAAAGTTATTGAGGGTATGGAGTTAGTTGATAAAATTAAAAGAGGTGATCAAAACAATAACGGATCAGTTTCTGAACCAGATAAAATTATTAGTTTCAAATAGTATCCAAATACACTTATGGCATTAAAAGACTTCAAATTTAATGTCTTTGAGAAAGATAAGTTCGCTAGAGCTGGACTAATTGAAACTCGCAGAGGTAATATTCAGACTCCTGCTTTTATGCCTGTTGGAACTCAAGCGACAGTTAAAGCTTGTTTAATTGATGATGTTATTAAAACTGGTTCTGAAATAATTTTATCTAATACGTATCACTTAATGATTAGACCTGGTGTTGATAGAATAATTTCAGCTGGTGGTCTACATAAGTTTATGAATTGTAAACTTCCTATACTCACAGATTCGGGTGGATTTCAAGTCATGTCTCTTTCAAAATTAAACAAAATAGATAGAGAAAAAGGAGCAATTTTTAATTCCCATGTTGATGGTAAGAAATTTGTATTAAGTCCTGAAGAAAGTATAAGAGTTCAAAAGGGTTTAGATTCCGACATAGTAATGATCATGGATGAATGTCCTAAAAAAACTACAGACTACAAGGTTATTAATAAATCAATGGAGTTATCTATATATTGGGCAGAAAGATCTAAAGTTGCTTTTGGATCAAATCCGCACAAAGGATTATTTGGGATAGTTCAGGGAGGTTTATTTAAAGACCTAAGAATTAAATCGCTTAATGCATTAACAAAAATTAGCTTTGATGGTTATGCTATAGGAGGATTAGCTGTTGGTGAGACTCAAAATGAAATGTTTAATGTATTGGATGATATTAAGGAAGCAATGCCAGAAGATAAACCAAGATATTTAATGGGTGTTGGCACACCTGCTGATATTTTAGGTGCTGTTAAGAGGGGTATTGATATGTTTGATTGTGTAATGCCAACAAGATCGGGCAGAACAGGTTTAGCTTTCACTTGGAATGGACGTTTAAATATCAAAAATAATAAATTTAAAAGCGACAATGAACCATTAGATAATAATTGCTCTAATTTAAATCTAAATAAGTATTCCAAAAGTTATTTAAATCATCTTTTTAATACAAATGAAATTTTAGGCTCAACACTACTTACTCTTCATAATATCAATTTTTATCAAGAATTAATGTCTTCAATCAGAGAAAATATCAAAAAAGGAACATTTAATAAATTTCACGACGAATACATTGATAAGTTGTAATTTAAATATTTGCAATTACCCAAGTTATGGAATAAATAATTGTTTTTTGGTAATAAAAATTATTTAATTTTAGATATTTTTTTATTGTTTAAATTTTTAAGTGTAAAGAAATTTAAAAATTTTAAAGAAGGCTTCACCAAAAGTTTTTTTTTAAAATTAAATAAAAAAAAACGTTAATCTCGACTTATTTAGTTTCTATGTGGGCCCTTAGCTCAGTTGGTAGAGCAATTCCCTTTTAAGGAATGGGTCGATGGTTCGAGTCCATCAGGGCTCACCATTAAAAATCTCTTAATAATTTAACTAGTTGTAATAGGTGGATAATCTAAAATAACGTTATTTTCCCATTCTTTTAAATCTTTAATTCTTTTGGACGAAGAGGGATGAGTACTCATGAATTGAGGCAGTTCTTTTCCTTTATTGCTTTCTTTCATTCGTTCCCACAGTCTTTTTGTTTCACGAATATCAAAACCTGACAATGATGCGAAAATCATTCCCAAATAATCTGCTTCACTTTCTTGAGTTCTAGAAAAAGGATTCATAATTCCCATTTGAGAAAGCAGTCCTATAGTATTCATTCCGGTTGCTTGATTTATTTTACTTAATTTACCCCCAGTAAAAATATCAATTAATGATGTGCCGGTTTGCAAAAGAACACCTCTGCTAGCCCTTTCTATAGAATGTTTAGCTACAGCATGAGCGATTTCATGTCCCATCACTGAAGCTAAGCCGTTTGTATTTTTTGTTATATCTAATATTCCAGTATAGATGGCAATTTTTCCACCTGGCATACACCAAGCATTTTTAACTTTTTTATTATCTATTAATATGTATTCCCAATCAAAATTTGTAGTTGGATCATCTTTTCCTACTCTGTAAAAATATTCAGAAATTGATGCTTCCATTCTTTTTCCTATATCTTTAATTTCATTTAGTGAATTTATGTCTTCACTCATTTTCTCTTTATCTTTAACTTTTTCGTATATTTGTGCTGCTTGTGCATTCAGTTTAGACTCAGGTATAATTTTAAATTGTCTTCTGTCAGTAATAGGAGCTGTAGAGCATCCATTAATTACAACACCGCAACAACCACAGCCTATATAGTTTAAAAATTTTCTTCTATTCATTTTAATAAATTTTTGATATTTATATAACTATAAACTTATATGAATTTAAACAATAAAATTTTAGCGACTATTTTTATTATAGCAATTTTATTTGTTATTTATTCAAGTTATCAGTAAATTATTTATGCCTAGTAAAAATAAAAAATCAATTGCTTTGAAATTAAGAAACTACTTTTTTACTGGTGTTATTGTTTTAATTCCAATTGGGTTCACACTTTACTTAAGTAAATTCTTAATCAATTTTTCAGCAAAATTAGTTCCATCAGGTCTTAATCCTAACACTTATCTCCCTTATAGCATTCCAGGTGTAGAGATAATTTTAACCATTATATTTATAACAATTGTTGGCGGACTTTCTTTATCCTTTTTAGGAAAAAAGTTTTTACAAATAGTCGATGATCTTTTTAAAAGAATACCTATATTAAGAACGATTTACTCAGCTATTGGTCAAATGACTGAATCTTTTAGAAACCAAGAAGGCAATAAAAAAAGTGTAGTATTATTAGAATATCCAAGAAAAGGTTCTTGGGCAGTAGGGTTTGCAACCAAAGAGAATACTGGTGAAATTAAAAATAAAACTAATAAAAATCTTGTAAATGTTTTTGTTCCAACAACACCAAATCCAACAAGTGGTTTTTTACTAATGATACCAAAAGAAGATTTACTTTATTTGGATATGACTTTTGAAGAAGCGTCAAAGTTTATAGTTTCGGCAGGAACCTCTGTACCTAAAAATTAAACCATATCATTAATTATATCTGCCTGATCATATAATTTAAGTAACGCTCTATATTTGTCAATATTGATATTTTCTAATTCGATCTTTTTAATTTGTTTCTCTGCCATCAAAAATAAGTCTTCATTTTGAATAGGGTCAGCTAATCTAAAATTTTTAACTCCACTTTGTTTAAATCCAAGTAAATCACCAAAACCTCTTAACTTCATATCTTCCTCAGAAATTTCAAATCCATCATTTGAATTCTTTAAAATATTAATTCTTTTTTTGGCATTAACACTTAAATTAGATTTAAACATCAATATACAGCTAGCTTGTTTAGTACCACGCCCAACTCTTCCTCTCAATTGATGTAGTTGTGACAACCCAAACTTATTAGCATTCTCTATTATAATCACATTAGCGTTAGGAAAATCGATACCAACCTCTATTATTGTTGTTGAAACTAAAATTGAATATTCTTTATTTAAGAATTTATTTAATATCACTTCTTTTTCTTCATTCTCAATTTTTCCATGAAGTAAAGCAACGTTATTTGGGAATAGTTTGTTAAGGGATTTAAATTTATTAACTGATGACTGATGGTCTAATTTTTTAGATTCCTCTATTAATGGACATACCCAAAAAATTTGATTTCCATCTTTAATTTCTTTTTTAACAAATTTAATTACATCATCTATTTTACTTTCTAATTTACTATAAGTTTTAACTTCCTTCCTATTGCTTGGTTTTTCCCTAATAATAGAAACATCCATATCACCATAAACAGACATAGTTAAGGTTCTTGGTATTGGTGTTGCTGACATTAATAGAACATCACAATTATCGCCACCTTTGTCAGACAGAAGTTTTCTTTGCCTTACACCAAATTTATGCTGTTCATCAATTATAATGTAACCTAAATTTGCAAAAATTATTTTTTTTTGGAATATTGCATGAGTACCAAAAACCATATGAATCTTATTATTTTCTAATTCCTTAACAATTCTCTTTTTTTCAATATTTTCATTTTTGCTTGAAAGCAATTCAATGCTAATATCTTTGGGAAATAATTTTTTTGCTAATGTGTAGTGCTGTCTAGCTAATATTTCAGTAGGTGCCATTAGTGCAACTTGGAAACCCGAACTAATAACGCTTAATGAAGAAATCAAAGCAACAATAGTTTTTCCGCTACCTACGTCACCTTGCAAAAGTCTAAACATTTTACTTTTAGAATTTAGATCTTTATTAATATCCTCTAATGATAATTTTTGATCATTAGTAAGGTTAAAATTTAATTTATTAACAATATTATTATGGGCTTGTTTAGTAAATTTTTTCGAAACTTTTTTAATTTTTTTAATTTTTTTTCTAATTTCGGAGTTAACTAAAAATGATGCTAATATTTCATCGTAAGCAAGTCTTTTATAAAAATTTGCTTTATAATTTTCTATATTTGTTGGATCGTGTAATTTAATTATTGCTTCATTCCAGCTTTCATTGTCAAATTTTTTTAATACTTCTTTATCGTGCCATTCATTTAATAGAGGTAAATTTTTTAGAATTTGGTTAATAATTTTATTATAAGTTTTTTCAGTAATCCCTTCTGTTAGTGAATACTTGTTATCTACCGTTTCTATTAATGAACTATCTTGTGAGATATAGGTAGGATTTGTTATTTGGTATCGTCCTTTATAATTACCTATCTTCCCACTAATTGTTACCTCTTCATTTAAAGGTAAAATCTTTCGCACATAACCTTCATGACTATTAAAAAATATACAATCAATTTTTCCAGTTTCATCAAGGCAATTAACTCTATTTGGTAAATTTCTAACTCTAGGAAATTGATACTTTAATGGAATTATTCTGATTGTTTGAATTACACCAATTTGAAGATCGCAAATTCTACTTACTAAAGTTCTATCTGTGTATGACTTGGGCAACCTCCATAATAAATCGAAAATATTATTAACTTTCTTTTTCTTTAAAATTTCCATGGTTTTTTTACCCACACCATTTAATTTAGTCAGGTCTGCTAATAAATAATCATAATTATTCTTATTTTTCATGATAAATACAATATAATAAAATTCAAGATCATGCATATAAAGGATTTGAAAAATAAAATTATGTATCGTGCAAATTATAGGGGCACGAAGGAAATGGATAAGTTATTGGGTGCTTTTACTAAAAAATATATAGATCAACTAATAAATGAAGAGTTAATTTTATTATGTGACTTGTTAAATTGTGATGACGAAAATCTTTACAAACTTAATCAAGGTTTGGAACTGACAATTGAAATTAAGTCCAATAAAGTTACCGAATTATTTAAAAATTATAATTATGTTGGTGAGTAGTGGCGGAGAGACTGAGATTCGAACTCAGGAAAGAGTTGCCCCTTTGCCGGTTTTCAAGACCGGTGCATTCAACCGCTCTGCCATCTCTCCGTTAGTGAGGTTTTATAATTATAATTTATTAATTCAACAATAAAATAGACAAATTACTCAATTAATGAATTATATCCTCATTCTTTTAATTTAATGAAAAATAACGACTTTAATAAAGGACTTACACTAACAGCCTTAGGTTCATTTTGGTGGGGTGTGTTGGGTGTAATTTATTTTAAATATATATCTTTTGCGGGTTATATTGAGGTTGTAATACATAGAGCCGTTTGGACCTCTTTAACATTGTTATTATCAACTTTTTATTTTTCAAAATGGAAAATTTTTTTTCATATTGTTAAGAATTCTAAAAATTTAATAACACTTTTTTTTTCAGGGTTATTGATATTTACAAATTGGGCTGTTTGGATTTATGCTATATCAAATAATCAAATTATAGATGCAAGTTTTGGTTACTTTATAATGCCTATATTAAGTGTTTTTTTGGGTTTTGTTTTTTTTAAGGAAAAATTAAACAATAAAAGAATGATATCAATTATATTAGTTTTAATTTCAATAATCTTTTTAATTTTTACTAATTTTAAAGCTATACCTTGGGTAGGATTAGCTGTTGCTCTAAGTTGGGGCTTTTATAACTTACTAAGAAAAAAAATAAATGTAGATACTGATGTTGGTCTTTTAATTGAAAGTCTTTTTATTTTACCATTTGCTCTAGTCGCTTTTTATCTAATTGTTCAAGAAGGATTAAATGATTTTACTTTTTTAAATCCATCATTAATGTTTTTATTATTGTTAGCTGGGCCAATGACGGTAATACCTCTATTTTTATATGTTAGGGGTGTTGAGCTATGTGGGCTTGGTCCAACTGGTATGATATTCTACATTACACCTACTTTTCAATTTATACTGGGTTTTTTTTATTATAATGAGCCTTTTTCATTCACAAAGTTAGTAAGTTTCATTTTAATCTGGATTGCTGTATTTATTTATTTAAAAGATTTATATGAAAATGATTAGATATTTTATAATTTTATTTTTATTCTTCACTAATAGTACTTTATATGCAAACGATGATTCATTTAACAATTGGTTAAAAAATTTTAAAGTCTATGCTTTAAAAAACAATATATCTGAATTAACTTTTAATATGGCAATGTCAGATGTTGTTTTTTTACCTAAAGTTATAAAGTATGACCGTTTTCAACCAGAATTTTATGAGGATACAAAAACTTACATATCTAAGAGATCATCTAATCAAAAAGTTAAACAAGGAAAAAAACTATACAACTCAAATGAAAGTTTCATAAACTCTATTGATAATAAATTTTCAGTAGAAAAGAATTTATTACTAGCATTAATGGGTATAGAAACAAATTTTGGAACATATGTTGGTAAAATGGATATTCTATCATCATTAGCAACATTGAGTTTTGATGAAAGAAGGTCAGAATTTTTCACAAAGGAACTTATCACAATCCTCCAACTGATTGAATCTGAAAAAATTGATCACAACATATTATATGGATCTTGGGCTGGTGCTTTTGGCTATTTTCAGTTTATGCCATCAACGATAGAAAAATATGCATTAGATTATGATAAAAATGATATTATTGAACTAAAATCAATAAAAGATTCTTTTGCATCTGCTGCTAACTATATAAATAAAATTGGTTGGAAAAAAAATCAACCATGTTTCGTAAAAGTAAATTTAACTAAAAATGTACCCAAAAAATTATTAAATACTTCTGCAAAGAAATTGCATAATAAAAATAAATTTAAAGTTCTAAAGCAATACGTAGAAGACAAAGAGAGTTACTTAATTGATAAAGATTTAATTGGTGCCATCATCACTCCAGATAAAGATATTATACCGAATGCAGAAAATTTAGAGCCAGCTTATATAGTTTTTGAAAATTATGAAAAAATTCTTCAATGGAATAGATCTTTAAGATTTGGTTTGGCAGTATGCACATTGAAAGGTAAATTTGAAAATGCTTTATAAGAATATCTTATTTATATTTATTTTTATATTTTTATCAAATTGTAACACAAATATTTCGGTTAAAAAAAACTCTAGTACAACTTTGACTAAAGGTTATTCAAATAAAGGGTTTGCACTGGTGTATAATGAGGAACTCTATAAACAAAAAATAGTTAATAAAAAGATTGATGAACGTAGTTTAACAATCTTTCAAAAATCTTTAAAAGTTAATACACATGTTAAAATTACAAATATTCTAAATAATAAATCTTTAATAGCAATTGTAGGAAAAAATTCTAAATATCCTTCTTTTAATAATGCTGTATTATCCTCAAGAATAGCTGAAGAATTAGATCTAGATATCAAACAACCCTATGTCGAAATTTTAGAGATACTTGAAAATTCAATTTTTATATCTCGAAAAGCAAAAACTTATGCTGAGGAAAAAAATGTTGCAGTTAAAGCGCCAGTTAATAACATAACCATTAGTGATCTTAAAGTAGATAAAAAAAATAATGAAAAAAGTAATAAAAAAAATTCTATTATAAGATTTTCTTATATAATAAAAATTGCTGATTTTTACTTTAATGATACAGCCATAATGATGTTAAATAGAATCAAGATTGAAAGTTTAATTAAAAATCCTAAAATTAAAAAAATTTCAGATAAAAAATATAGAGTATTTTTGGGGCCTTTTAGCAACATTAATTCTCTACAAAAATCATATAATGATATAAGCATATTAGAATTTGAAAACTTAGAAATTATAAAAAATGATTAAAATAAAATTCTTAACAATATTAATAACAATACTATTAACTTTTAATTCGTATGCAGCATTTGAAATAAAAGCAAGAACTGCAATACTACAAGATTTCCTCTCCGGTGAAATATTATACGAAAAAGACCCGGACAAATCTATATACCCAGCATCTATGACAAAGATTATGACTGCTATTATTGCTTTTGACCTAATAAGAGGTGGTGACCTTAATTTAGATGAAAAATTTTTAATTTCTGAGAATGCTTGGAGATTATCTTCAGCTGGTTACTCTTCAATGTTTATTATGGTTGGTGATGAGGTAAGTGTTGAAAATTTACTTAAAGGGATAATAGTTGCTTCTGGCAATGATGCCTGTGTGGCTTTAGCAGAGGGTATAGCAGGAACTGAAGATGAATTTGCTGTTATGATGACAGCTAAAGCTAAAGAAATTGGTATGGAAAATACAAATTTTGCTAACTCTTCAGGGATTAATGATACTAACAATGTATCGACAGTTAGAGATGTTATGATCATGTCAAATTATCTTATTAAAGAATTTCCAGAAGAATATAAATATTTTTCAGAAAAAGAATTCACTTGGAGTAGAACTGGTGGTGATCCAATTACTCAAGGAAATAGAAATCCACTTTTATACAAAAGTCTTGGTGCTGATGGAATTAAAACAGGTTATTTAGCAGTTGAAAAATATTCTTTAGCATCATCTGTCTATAGAAATGGAAGAAGATTAATAGCTGTTGCAAGTGGATTTAACACTAAAAATGATAGATCTAGAGAAAGCGCTAAATTATTAACATGGGGTTTAACTAGTTTTGATTTGATTGAAATTGCAAAAGCAGAAATACCAGTAGAAGATGTTGAGGTTTGGCTTGGAAAAAAGGCCACAGTAGGTGCTTACGTAAAAAAAGATATTTATAAAACTATTCCAAAATCACGTAAAAGAGAATTAAAAGTATCGGTTGTTTACAGTGGACCTATTCAAGCTCCAATTAAAAAAGATGATATTCTTGGTAAGTTAAAGATTGTTTATAAAGATAAACTTATAAAAGAGTATGATTTATTTGCTTTTGAGGATGTTAAAAAATTAAATGTATTTTCTAGATTGATGAAATCAATTAATTTTTTGATTTGGGGTGATGTCTAAAAAATCAATTATAGTATTTGAGGGGATTGAGGGAACAGGTAAATCTCATCATATAAACAATGTTGCTAAATATTTAAAAAAAAATAATAAAAAATTTATTCAAATTAGAGAACCAGGTGGTAGCAAGAACGCTGAAAAAATAAGAAAACTTATATTAAGCAATAAATCTACATTTAATAATCATACTGATTTATTACTATATTTATCTGCAAGAAGTGAAAATATTGAATTAATAAAAAAAAATAATGGTAAAAAGATTATATTAATTGATAGATTTACAGATTCAACAATTGCTTATCAACATTATGGGATGGGAGTAAATCTTAAATTTATTAAAAACATTAATGATTTTTTATTAAAGGACATAAATATAAACTTTACTTTTTTATGCACTGTTAATCAAAAAAATATGAAGAATAGACTATTAAGTAGAAAAAATTTAAATAGATATGATCAATTTAATAGTAATTTTTATGACAAGGTTCAAAAAGGATTCTTAAAAATTTTAAGAAGAAACCCTAAAAAATATATGAAAATCGATTCAAATCTACCCATTGAATTCAATGACGAGATTGTATTAAGTAAAATTGATGATTTGACTTAAATATGAATTTAAAGCCTTCAGAAAATACACAATTACATGGAATGAATTATTTTTTTAATGAGATCACTACACTTTATAATGAAAAAAAAATGCCTACTAAAATTTTATTATCAGGTAAAAAGGGTCTAGGTAAATCGACTATGGCTTATCATATTATAAATTATGTACTGTCAAATACTGAGGATTTCAAATATGACTCAAATAAACTTACTATAAATAAAGAAAATAGATCTTTTAAATTACTACAAAATAATTCACACCCAAATTTTTATCTAATTGATCTATTAAATGATAAAAAAAATATTGATGTTGCTCAAATTAGAGAAATGATCTCTTATACCAATAAATCAACATTTAATAATATGGCTAGATTTATATTAATTGACAATATTGAAAATCTTAACAAGAACTCTGTTAACGCACTACTTAAAATTATTGAAGAACCTAATGAAAATGTATTTTTTATTTTAATTAATAATAATGAGAAATTGATTTTACCGACATTAAAATCAAGATGTTTGACATTTAAGATTAATCTAACATTCAATCAATCTATGAATGTTTCAAATAAAATATTAAAAAAAAATTTATTTGATCTAATTAATTATGATCTGATTAGTCATTACAACACTCCTGGTGAAATTGTTAATTTGATTAACTTTTCAAAGGATAAAAATATAGATCTAAGAGATTATACTTTAATTAATTTTTTAAATTTACTGATCGATAATGGTCATTATAAGAAAAATAAATTTGTTAAAAACTTATTGGTTAACTTTATTGAATTGTTTTTTTTAAAAGAGTACAAATTAAGCAGAACAAAAAATTCTTTATTAAATTTTTATCATAGCTTTATTGCCAAAATTAATAACACTGAAAAATTTAATCTTGATGAAGAAAGTTTATTTTTAGAATTTAAATCAAAATTATTAAATGGATAAAAATTATTACATCACAACACCAATATATTACCCATCAGCCAAACCACATATGGGTCATGCTTACTCAAGTATAATTGCAGATTTTTTTGCTCGTTTTAAACGCATAGATGGATTTAATGTACATTTTTTAACAGGAACAGATGAACATGGATTAAAAATTCAGAGAGCAGCTGAGAATAAAAATATAGATCCTCTTAAATTTTGTGATCAAATTAGTCAAACTTTTAGAGAACTTTCTGAAACTTTAAATTTATCTAATACAGATTTTATTAGAACAACGGAGGATAGACATAAAAAGACTGTTCAACATTTATGGTCAGAACTAGAAGCAAATGATGACATTTATCTATCAAAATACTCTGGATGGTATTCTGTTTCAGATGAGGCATTTTATAGTGAAGATGAAATAGTTGACAAAAATGGAATTAAAGTTTCTGAAGCATCTGGATCTATTGTTGAATGGATTGAAGAAGAGTCATATTTTTTTAGATTATCAAAATGGCAGGATAAACTGCTAGACTACTTTGAAAAAAACCCCGAATTTATTTCACCTAAATCAAGAAAGAATGAAGTTGTTAACTTTGTTAAGGGTGGTTTGAAAGATTTATCAATTAGTCGAAAAGCATTTTCATGGGGTATTAAAGTGCCCAATAACTCCGAACATGTTATTTATGTTTGGTTGGATGCTTTAACAAACTATATCAGTGCTCTTAACTATCCTGATAGAAGCGACACATTATTTAAAAATTTTTGGCCTGCGTCAGTTCATTTAATAGGCAAGGATATTCTAAGATTTCATGCTGTCTATTGGCCAGCTTTTTTAATGGCTGCTAAAATACCATTACCTAAAAAAATTTATGGACATGGTTGGATTTTATCTGGTGATGAAAAGATGTCAAAATCAAAAGGAAATATTTTAGACCCAATAGATATAATTAATACTTATGGTCTTGATCCATTAAGATATTATTTAATTAAAGAAGTTTCTTTTGGCAATGATGGCAATATATCACAAGACAGATTGGAAGATTGTATTAACAGTGATTTAGCAAATAATTATGGGAATCTATGTCAAAGAGTTACAGCTTTTGCAGAAAAGAATTGTTCATTAAAAGTACCTAAAATTAAAAACTTTAATGAAGATGATCTTGTAGTCTTAAATAAATTTACAGAAAATCTTTCAGTCATAAGGCAAGAAATTGATAAACAAAATATCAACTTTTATATAAACTTTATTGTAAGTGCTTTATTTGAGGCAAACAAATATTTTAATGACCAAGAGCCATGGAAAAAAAAAGACGACAAAGATAGATTAAATACTATTGTCTATACATCTCTTGAGATAATTAGAAAAATTTCTTTTATGCTTTACCCAATTATTCCAGATTCTATTGATAAAGCTTTAAAGATATTTAATTTAAATTCTAAGGACATTAATCTTGAATCTATAGCATCTCACGATTATTTAAAAGCTGGAAATGATATTAATAAAATAGATATTTTATTTAAAAAGATAGAAAAAAAAATGATTGATTCTCATTGTCATTTAGATCATGAACCATTATATGAAAACTTACCCGAAATTATATCTAGATCAAAAGAAACTGGTATTACAAAACTCTTAACTATATGCACAACATTTGATAGTTTTGAAAATATCAAAGAAATAGTTAAAAAAGATCAAATGATTTATGGCACTTATGGAATTCATCCACATGAAACTGAAATTAACCAAGTTGATAAACAAACAATTGTTAATTGTGTAAATGAAAATAAAAAAATTATTGGCATTGGTGAAACAGGCTTAGACTTTTTCTACAATCATAGTGATAAAGATAGGCAAATAAATAGCTTTAAAGCTCATATAGAGGCTGCTACAGAGCTAAATAAACCTATTATAATTCATTCTAGGGATGCAGAAAATGAGACGTTTGAGATACTTAGTTCATACAAAAATAAGAATTTAAAAATTTTAATGCACTGCTTCACCGGCTCCTTAGAATTTTCAAAAAATTTACTAACTTTAGACGCCTTTTTTTCAGCTAGTGGAATAATCACTTTCAAAAATAGTACAGAACTACAAGATACTTTTAAAACTATTCCTATAGAAAAGCTTCTTATTGAAACAGACAGTCCATTTTTAGCTCCAATACCCATGAGGGGGAAAAAAAATGAACCAAGTTTTATCAAATACACACTTGAAAGATTATCTACCCTTAAAGAAACTACAGCTGAACAAATGTCAAACATAACGACAGATAATTTTAATAAACTCTTTAACGTGTAACGGTAATGGCTGTTAAATTCATAATATTAGGTAGTGGAAGTTCAATGGGCGTACCAAGAGCCGATGGATATTATGGAAATTGCAATTTGAATAACAAAAAAAATTTTAGAACCAGGTGTTCAGCATTAATTCAATTTAATAATCAAAATATTTTGATAGATACTTCTCCAGATCTAAGATCACAATTACTAAAAAACAAAATTAGATCTATTGATAAAGTTTTTTATACACATTTACATGCGGACCAAACTCACGGGATTAACGACCTACGTCCATTTTTTCTTATTAGTAAAAAACAGATACCAGTTTTTGCAGATATCAAAACTTCAAAATATTTAAATTCAACTTTTAAATATTGCTTTAAAACGTCTGGTGATTATCCATCCACTTTAATTTTGAATAAACTAAAAAAAAAATATTTATTTAAAAATAAAAATCAAAAAATTATTATTGAATCAATACCAACAGAACACGGAAAAATTGAAAGTATTTGCTATTTGATAAATAAAAAATTAGCCTATGCAAGTGATATAAGTTTATTTTATAAAAAAGATTATAAAAAGTTAATGAAGCTAGATTATTTAATTATTGATTGCTTATGGTACAAAAATCATTCAGCGCATTTTAATTTAGACCAAGTTTTATCTTTAGTTAAGATATTATCTCCTAAAAAAACTATTTTGACTAATATGCATAGCGACCTTGATTACGATCAGCTTAAAAAAAAACTACCAAAGAATATTTTTCCTGGATATGATGGAATGAGCGTTATTTTATAATACTAATTCTATTTGTTTTATAATTTTATCCGATAGTGGGGATATAAAAGGATTAAACGTATCATGAATTTTTCCTTCTTTATTAATTAAAATTTTATGAAAGTTCCATTTAGGAACTGTTGAATTGCCATAGTTTTCTTTTGCCCATTTATAAAGTGTATGTGCATCTTTCCCTTTAACATCAACTTTATTTGTAATTGGAAAAGTTATATTAAAATTTGTTTCACAGAAATCTTTTATTTCCGTATTAGATCCTGGTTCTTGACCACCAAATTGATTGGACGGTACAGCAATAACAGAAAAGCCTTTATCTTTATATTTTTCATAAAGTGTTTGAAGATCGGTATATTGCTTGGTAAAGCCACATTTGCTTGCAACATTAACAAGAAGAACAGTTTTTCCTTTAAATTTACTTAGATTGATAACTTCATTATCTATACTTTTAATATTTAGATCGAAGAATAATTTTTTATATTTGGCATTTGCTTTTTCAAAGAAAGAAAACATAATTAAACTTATTAAAATTAATAAATAACTTTTATAAAACATAAATTACTTTTTTGAAGCAAATAGCAATATAAAATACCCAAATAGAGTTGATAGTAGTGACCCAGCTAACACACCAATTTTTACTCCATCAATATATTGACTGTTTTCTGCGAATGCCAAGTTTCCCACAAATAAACTCATAGTAAAACCAATACCAGTTAAGACCGATACGCCATATACACTTAACCAACTTGAATTGTCAGGCATTTGTGCTGCACCAGTTTTAACCGCTACAAAAGAAAAAATCATTACACCGAGTTGTTTACCCACAAATAGCCCTAGAAGAATACCTAGTGGCACTGGCTGTAATAATGACAACAGAGACAATCCCTCTAATGAAACTCCTGCATTAGCAAATGCAAATATAGGCATTATCATAAAAGCCACATATGGGCTTATTGCATGCTCAAGTTTAATCAATAAAGAAAAATCTTTATCTTTTATTCTATGAGGTATTGTTGATGCCAAAAGTACACCAGCAATTGTTGCGTGAATTCCAGATTTATATGTAAAGAACCACATGAAGGCACCCACTATTAAGTAAGGTGAAAATTTTTTAATTCCAAGTTTATTTAAAACTAATAAAAATATGTAAGATATTAAAATTAAGCTTAAATAACTTATGCTTAAATCCCCAGAATAGAAAAAAGCAATAATAAGAATTGCACCAAGATCATCAATTATAGCAAGTGCTGTTAAAAAAATTTTTAAAGAGATGGGTACTCTTGATCCAAGAAGTGATAAAATTCCTAATGAAAAAGCAATATCGGTAGCAGATGGAATAGCCCATCCATTTAAAGTTTCTGTGTTTCCAAAATTTATAAAAACATAAACAAGGGCAGGGATAACCATACCCCCAACAGCACCAATTATTGGTAGTAATGCTTTTTTTAAATTAGATAATTCACCTTGAATAAATTCTCTTTTAATTTCTAACGTTACAAAGAAAAAAAATATTGCCATTAACAGGTCATTTATCCAATGATGTACAGAGAGCTTCAAGCCAAAATCATTTATTCCAATAAAGAAATATTGTTCTAATGCGCTAAAGTATAACTCACTAAAATTTGAGTTACTTATTACTAAAGCTATAATTGCTGCTATCAATAAAACCAAGCCACTTGCTGCCTCTAGTTTAAAGAACCATTTAAAAGGTTTGGATAAGGTCTTAATCATAATATTAAATTAAATCTTTAAAAAATAATATGATATCATTAATAGTTTCATACAGATTATAAAGCAGAAATTCTATGTTTGGGACAATTTTACTAATAGGGCCCTGGAATGTATCTAGGACAATAATTAGAGCCACAAAAGAAATTATAAAAACAATGGTTAATCCTAATACATTATAATTTTTTTTATTTATAGAAGAGCTAATCTGTAGATTTGTATCTCTATTTTCTTTATCACTATCTTTATTAATTGAAATTTTTTCTATTATAGGTACATCTTTAATTTGTTTGTCTAAGAGTTTTATAGTTTTGGGGTTTTCATTTTCCATTATATCTAATCTTTCATTAGATACCCCATCTACTTCAATAGCTTTATTGATTTTAACAGGTGAAGTAGATTGAATTATAGTTTCTTTTTTAAAAAACCATTTATGGTTACAGCTATTACACTGAAGTAGTCTTCCTTTCTCAGGTATAAGACTTGAGTCTATATTAAATTTTTTAGTACAGTTATTACAACTAATAATCATTATTCTTATATACCCGATTCTTGGAAAAAAGAGTTATTTTTGATGTTCTTTATTGTTTGAAATTATCAATATCTAATGTATTAGTACCTCAATCGGGGCGTAGCGCAGCCTGGTAGCGCATCTGGTTTGGGACCAGAGGGTCGCAGGTTCAAATCCTGCCGCCCCGACCATTATTATGATAAAAGCAAAAATTTATATACCAACAAAAAACTCTATGCAGTCTGGTCTTGGTAAAGCAGATAAATGGGTTATTAAATTTGAAACTGAAAATGCTGGTGTTAACCCTTTGATGGGTTGGGAAACCAGCTCTAACACTTATTCAGAATTAAATTTAGAATTTTCAACTAAAGAATTAGCTGCTGACTATGCAAAAAAAAACAAGATAGACTTTGAGATAATAGAACCTCAAAAGAGAAAAACTGTTAAAAAATCATACGCAGATAACTTTCTTAAATAATTTAAATGTTTAAATTTTTTACACAAAAAAAATGGCAGTTATGGTCATGGATTGGTTCGTTCGTAATTCTTTCATCGTTATGGGTGCAAGTACAAATTGACGTTAAGATAAATAAATGGTTTGGACAATTCTACGATATGATACAAAAAGCTTTAGCAGCTCCAAACTCAATAACTATTGAGGAATACTGGTCTAGCTTACTATCATTTATTACATTGGCAGGCACATATGTGGCCTTAGCTACAGTTGTTGCTTTTTTTACTTCTCATTATTTGTTTCGTTGGAGAACAGCGATGATTGAATGGTATCATAGCGTTTATGACAAGGCACGAAATATTGAAGGAGCATCACAAAGAGTTCAAGAAGACACAATAAAATTTTCAAGAATTATGGAAAGTTTAGGAACAAGTTTTATTGAAGCAATAATGATGCTTATAGAGTTTACTCCTATATTATTTGGATTGAGTATTGGTATACCTATTTTATTTTTTGGTGATTGGAATTATGGATTGGTAACTGGTGCTTTTATTTGGACAATTGGTGGAACTCTATTTTTGATCATACTGGGATCAATTTTGCGATTAGTTGGTGTCGAATATGATCTGCAAAAAAATGAAGCATCCTATAGAAAACTATTAGTTATAGCTGAAGACGATGTCACAATAAGACCGAAAAATTTAGATGAACTTTTTAATGATGTCAGAAAAATACACTTCAAATCCTATATAAGGTATTTTTATTTTAATCTTGGACGTATAACGTACCTTCAGGCCAATGTTTTATCTGCTTATGTTTTTTTAGCACCAGCAATTGTAGCGGGCGTTGTAACGTTAGGCGTAATGCAACAAATTATAAGAGCTTTTGGTAGGGTAGAAGGATCAATGCAATATATTTTTAGATCATGGCCTACGATAATTGAGTTGGCCAGTGTTTATAAAAGATTAAAAGAGTTTGAATCTAAAATTAATTCAAGTGAAAAAATATCTGAGAAAAGTTAATGGCAATCAATAAAAAATATATTGAACAAATAATAAATGTTTCATCAAAAGCAGCCTTAGCGTCATCATATTTAGTGGGAAAAAAAGATAAGATTGCTGCGGATCAAGCTGCTGTGGACTCAATGAGAGCTGAATTAAATAAAATTAGCATGAATGGAGAAGTGGTTATTGGTGAGGGATCATTAGATGAGGCACCAATGTTATACACCGGTGAACTGCTTGGTAATAAAGAAGGTCCAAATTTTGATATAGCAGTTGATCCCTTGGAGGGAACTAATTTTGCAGCCAACAATTTGCCTGGAGCTATATCAGTGATAGCTATTGCTGAAAAAGGTAATCTTTTTAATGCTCCAGAAACTTATATGGATAAAATTGCAACTTCTAAAGTGGAGAAGGGTTTAATTGATTTAGATAATTCATTAAAAAAGAATATCACTAATTTAGCAAATTTTATGAATAAAGATATTTCATCAATAACAGCTTGTATTATGGATAGACCAAGACACAAAAAGATAATTGATGAGTTAAAAGAATTAAAAGTTAAAATTAAATTAATTACAGATGGTGATGTTCTCGGTGCACTCTATGTGTCAGATTCAAAATACAATGTTGATATTTTTTTAGGTGTAGGTGGAGGACCAGAAGGTGTTTTAGCCGCTGCTGCACTTGATGCTTGTGATTGCCATTTTCAAGGTAGATTTATATTTGATAACGATAATGACATTAATGATGCAAAAAAAATGGGAATAACTGATCTTAATAAAAAGTACGAATTAAATGAAATAATAAAAGGGGACTCAATATTTTGTGCAACTGGCATAACATCTGGTGATGTGCTCTCAGGGATAGAAATTAAAGAAAATAATTATACATCAGAAACGTTCGTTACACATAAGAATTCTCAATTTAAAGAAATTATAAAGAGAACAAATCCTATTAAAGAATGATTTCTGTCTCAGGCAAGAATTGGGAACTAAAAAAAATTAACCAAAACTCAATAGAAAAATTAAAACAAGATTATAATTTTAGTGATATTGTATCAAGACTTGTTATTTCAAGAAAATTTGATCAAACGGAACTAAACACTATAAATAGTGATTTAGATCTAAATAATGTTTTTTCAAAAAATAATGATTTTAAAAAGTCAATTGAACTTGTGGCAAATTCCATTAATAATAAAGAAAATATATGTATTTTAGGAGATTATGATGTCGATGGATCGACTGCTACATCCCTATTTATAAGGTTTTTTGAAAGTATAAAACATCCTTTTTTCTATTACATTCCAGACAGAGAAAAAGATGGCTATGGAGCTACTAAAAAGTTATTTGAAAAACTAATCTTAAAGAAACCCGAATTAATAATAATGGTTGATTGTGGATCAACATCAAATGCAGCCATAAATTTTTTAAACGAAAATAAAATTAAATCTCTAATAATTGATCATCACGAAATCAACAGGCCATTTCCAAAAGCTGATGTTATCATTAATCCAAAAAAAGATAATGGTTATTTTGAATATGATTATCTTTGCGCAACAACATTGGTTTATTTTTTTTTAGATTTATTGATACAAAAAATTAAAAACAAAATAAAAATATCAGATTTTTTAATTTATGTATTACTGGCAACTGTATGTGATGTAATGCCAATTAGAAAACTTAATAGATCAATAGCTTTAACTGCACTTAAAGATTTTGATATAAAAAAAAATATGGCGTTTAAAGAATTGTTTAAACTTAATAATAAGAAAAATAAACTTAGCATTAATGATCTTGGCTACTTAATAGGCCCAATATTAAACGCTGGTGGTAGATTAGGTAAATCAACATATGCATCAGAATTATTGTCCTCAGATAATCTAAACCTTATAAGCATTAGGTCTGGTGAGTTAATTAAATTAAATCAAAAAAGAAAAGAAATCGAAACCTTAATACTTGATGAAATCAATTTTGACAAAATTGAGAAGGAAAATGATGATGTTATTGTTTATTACAGCCCCAATATTAATGAAGGATTGATAGGAATAATAGCGGCAAGATTAAAAGATTATTTTAACAGACCTTGTATAGTAATTACTAATTCTAATGAATTATTAAAGGGATCTGCTAGATCTGTATTTAATTACAATATTGGTCGCGCTATTAAAAATTCTCATGATAATAATATAATAATTAATGGTGGGGGGCACAATGCTGCTGCAGGTTTTACATTGTATAAAGCTGATTTTAAAAATTTCAAAGATTTTATTTTAAAAGATTTTTTAAATTCAGGATCTTTGAGAAATAATGTCTTTTCATACGATGCAGAAGTATCATCTTTAGCATTTAATAGAACCTTTTATGATGATGTAAAAAAGTTAGAACCTTTTGGTACAGGCAATCCCACACCAACATTCTTATTAAAAGATTTAAAGATTATTAAGACTACAATACTTAAAGATAAACATATTTCTTTAATCTTAAAATCTAAGACAGGTTTTTCAATTAAGTCTATATCGTTTAATTCTATTAACAATAAACTGGGTGAGTATTTGCTAAACTATAAAAATACTTTAAATGTGTTGGGTCAAATCAATGAAAATATTTGGAATAACAAAAAAACACTCCAATTAACTATTAGAGATGTTATCTTGTAGTTTAATTAGGCTTGATAAATAATGACTTTTAAAATAAAAGATCACAACATGGTCCCTTCGTCTATCGGTTAGGACAGCTGGTTTTCATCCTGCAAAGGGGGGTTCGATTCCCCCAGGGACCGCCAATAAAGGAAATTTTATTTTTCTAAAATGATCTTTTACGTATACATGCTAATAAGCACCAACAATAAGAGAGCGTTTTCATATGTTGGCTATACAAATGATTTACAAAATAGATTAAAACTGCATAACACTTCAAAGGGTGCTAAATATACCAGAGGTAGATTTTGGACTATAATATTCAAAAAAAAATATTATAGTAAATCACTTGCCATGAAAGAAGAGTATAAATTAAAAAAAAACTATTACTTTAGAAATAAGATAAAAAAAAAATATCTGAAAAATCATGCTTAAATATAAAAAGATTAAAGATAATTTAGTACACGCTACGGCAGTTATTAATTGGAAAAAAGTTATAATAGGCAAGGGTAATACAATCGGCCCATATGTAGTTATTGGTAATAATGCACAATACCCAAATTTTAAAAGTAACGGCTTTATACATATCGGTAATGAAAATACTTTTAATGAATA
The DNA here is from genome assembly GCF_059512505.1 of Candidatus Pelagibacter sp. uisw_098. The sequence goes on along the minus strand of NZ_CM183454.1, from coordinate 629,443 downwards.
TTGCAACGTTCATCTCCCAACAAGTATTTCTAAGAAAACAATAATTGGTAATAATAATTATTTTATGAACTCAACAACAATTGATCATGACTGCAAATTGGAAGATAACATAACCTTAAGTAGCAATGTTGTTTTGGGGGGTAATGTTTACATCATGAACGGCGCACAATTAGGAATTAAATCAAGTATTCATCAAAATCAAATTATTGGATCCTACACAATGATTGGTATGCATTCGTTTGTTACAAAAAACATAAAAGTTAAACCCGGCTATATTTTTTATGGTAAACCAGTAAAGAAAATTAAGAAAAATATAATAGGTCTTAAAAAAAATAAAATTGATTTAAGTATGTTAAAAATAGAAACCAATAGATTTAACTTAATGATAAATTTAAGAAAATGATAAAAAAAGACATAGCAATACTGCTTCCATATAAAGAAAACTACAACTTAAATAAAGCTGGTGCTGCATCTATTTGGGTAAAAGACTATCTATCAATCTCTAAATTAAAAAATATAACTTTAATTTATGGAAATTTAGATAAAAAACTTAAACCAATAACTTCTAATTTTAAAAATATTAATATTAATTCAAATATATTTAAAAAAAACTTAAGTTTTACAAAGTCTCTATATAATGATTATCTTAAATACAAATATGAAATAATCGAAATTCATAATAGACCGGAGTCATTGATTTATTTATTAAATAAAAAAATTAAATCGAAAACAATTTTTATTTTTCATAATAATCCACAAACAGTAAGAGGCTCAAGCACGGTAAATCAAAGAAAATTCATAATAGAAAACTGTGATTATGTTTATTTCATCAGTAAATGGGTTAAAAAAATGTTTTTTGATGGATTGCCTTATGAGCATAAAAATAACTGTGGAATTCTATATCACTCAATTAAACCATTAAAAAAATTTCCAAAAAAAGAAAATATTATAATTTTTACTGGAAAATTAAATGTTTCTAAGGGTTACGATCTATTTGCTAAAGCTGTTGTTAAAATTCTTGATAAATATAAAAATTGGAAATCTCTTGTTATAGGTAATGAACCAAGAGAGAAATTTGATTTTCATCATAAAAATTTAAAAATACTAGATTGGACTAATCATGAACAAATATTAAAATATTATTCTAAAGCCGCCATATCTGTTGTTCCTTCACATTGGGATGAACCCTTTGGTAGAACTGCTATGGAGTCTGCTGCATATGGCTGTGCTACAATAATTAGTGATAGAGGTGGTTTGCCAGAAACCTTTGACAACCAAATAATTTTGAAAGATTTATCAAGCGAAGGAATATTTAATTCAATAGAAAAACTTATTTTGAATAATAAAAAAAGGCAATCAATACAAAAAAAAAATTATTCAAATGTCATACATAAATTAGCCAATAAGGTAAAAAAAATGGATGTTTTAAAAAATTCATACTTAAAACCAGAAATTTTTATTAACAAGAATTCAAAATTAAAGATCTTACATATTTCACAATTTGATGAAAGAAATGATTATAGACTCTTTAATATTTCTGTATCCAGTAAATTATCAAAGGGCTTTATTAGGAATGGACATGATGTAGTTAATTTCTCTTATAGAAACTACATAAATAAAAGTTTAATTAGTGATAAAAATAAATTTTTGAACAAAAAAATCTTAACTATATGTAATAATTATAGACCAAATTTAATTGTGTTAGGCCATAACAATTTTTTATATAAAGATACCTTAGAAAAACTTAAATCAAATTATAAATTAAAAATTTCATTATGGTACGAAGATGCCTTAGGTCATAGAGGCGAGGGTCCTAATTGGAGAGAAAATCTAAATTTAATTGAAAAAAATCATGATTTAATTGATACCTATTTTACAACAACCCATCCAGATGAATTAATAACAAAGATAAACAGAGCAAAATTGAATTTTTTACCTATACCAGTTGATGAGAATATTGAAAATATAAATATTTATCAAAATCCAAATAGACATAAAGATTTATTTTTTGCACTTAGTCATGGCGTCAATTTTGGAAAACTCAAAAAACATAAAGTTGATGAAAGAGAATTAATTATAGATAATCTAATCGAAAAATATCCTAATATTAATTACAATATTTTGGGCATTTCAAATGAAGAGCCAAAATGGAACTATGAATTTTTAAAAGAATTAAATAAATGCAAAATGGCGCTTAACTTAAGCAGAGGGAAACCCATTAAGTATACATCAAGTAATAGAATTGCTTCTTTAATAGGTAATGGAATATATACATTTGTAGATTCTAGGACACAATTTGATAAAATTTTCAATGATGATGAGGTTGGCTGTTATAAATCACACGATGACTTGGGTGGAAAAATTGAATATTTACTTACTAATGAGAAAAAAATTAATAAATATGGAAAAAATGGTAAGATTAAATATTTTAAGCTTTTTAATAATAAAATAATTTCACAAAAAATTATTACTAAAACTTTTTAAATATAAAATACATTCAATGATTAAATTTTTAGACATAACCAAGCAGGATAAAAAAATACACAAGATTATTTTCAATGACATTAAGAAAATAATTAAAAAAAATAATTTTATTCTAGGTGAAGATGTTTTTAAATTTGAGAAAAATTTTGCTAAATATTGCAATGTAAAATATGCCATTGGTTGTGCTAATGGTACTGATGCCTTAACAATAGCATTAAAAGTTTTAAATATACCAAAAGGATCAGAGGTCATCATTCCAGCAATGACTTACTGTTCAACAGCTTTTGCCGTACTCAATGCAGGACTGAAACCCGTATTAGTAGATATAGATCATATGAGCTCGTCTATATCAATTAAAGACATAAAAAATAGAATTACAAAAAAAACACGTGTTATTATGCCCGTTCATTTATATGGGTCTGCTGTAGATATTGACAAAATAAATGAAATTATTAAAAATAAAAAAATTATAATAATAGATGACTGCTCACAAGCACATGGGGCTCTATACAAAGGAAAAAAAATAGGCTCATTAGGAACCATTTCTTGTTTTAGTTTATACCCTGGAAAAAATTTAGGTGCTTATGGTGATGCTGGTGTAATCACAACAAATAATGAAGTGCTATATAGAAAAATTAGTAATTTTAGAAATTTAGGCTCAGATAAAAAGTTCATCCATAATCAAGTAGGTTTTAATAGTAGATTGGATACAATCCAAGCAGCTATACTCAATAGAAAGTTACCATTACTTACAAAAAATAATAATAAAAAAAGAAAAATTGCTAAGCTATACGACAAAGGAATAGATAATTTAAAAATTGAAAAAATTTATTACGCCGATGATTCTGTTTATCATCAATACGTAATAATGACCAAAAAAAGAAGTTTACTAATAAAGTTATTAGAAAAACACAATATTCCATTTGGAATGCACTATCCAAAAGCAATTCATCAATTAGAAATTTTTAAAAAATACTTTAAAAAAGAGAATTTTAAAAATGCAGAAAAAATAGCCAAAGAGAGTTTGAGTTTGCCGATAGACCCAAACTTAGAGAAAAAACACGTAGATAAAATTATAAGTATATTAAATTCTTTTTAGAAAAAGTAATATTTTATTTGCAAGTTTAAATGATGTTTCAGGTTTTTTAGAATTAAAAAAATCTTTAATTTCATTATTTAATGCAGGTTTTGCATTAACTTTAATTGAATAACTTTTGCCGTTGTAGACTAATGCTTTTGAGTTGAAAAACTTTTTTTTAAATTGATCAATACTTGGATAATTAGCATATTGATTATAAATTTTAAGTGGTTCTACTAAATTCATTTCATCGAATAGTAACATTTTTTTTGATCCGATAATTGATATTTTTCTTATTTTTGTTGGATTTAACCAACTATTATTTATATCAATATACATGCCATCTAATTTTAAATGTAAGTTAGAAATATCAGATATGCCCTTTTTAAGGATTGCATATTTCTTATATGATAAAATTTTAGGAAGTTTCCCAAAGAATTTATTTATTATACTTAAATCATGTGATGTTAAGTCATAATCTACATCTACATCATTTCTTATTGGTCCAAGGTTTTGTCTTTGAAAGCTTAAATAGTTTATTTTTCCTAGAATTTTACTTTGTAAAATTTTCTTAATTTTTTTAATGTAGTCATTATAACAATAAATATAGCCAAACATTAGCTTAGAATTATTTTTTTTTGCAAAAGTATTAATGATTTTTAAATGATCTGTTTTAACTACCCCTGGTTTTTCAACAAAAACATTCTTTTTTGAAATCAAAATTTTCTTTATTAATTCAAAACTTTGGGAGGGTGGTATAGCAATAAATGTATTCTTAATATTATTATTATTGATAATATTATTAAAATTATTTTCAATATTCAAAACATTAAACTTTTTTTTTAAGATAATTGAATTTTTTTGATTTAAATCATATATGGTAATATTTTTGAATTTTAGTTTAATTAAAGTTCTGGCAATAATAGTTCCCCAATAGCCACAACCAATTAAAGCAATGTTTTGATTTTTATGATAAAATGAATACATAAGTTAATATTTTTATTATAATAATACATATATTTTATGTTAGGAAAATCTACAATTATAATACCGACAATTGATAATTCTGATTATCTTCAGTTGTGCATAAATTCAATTAAAAAAAATTCTTTTTTTCATCATGAAATAATAGTTCATTTAAATGGAATTGATATCAGAAGTGAACAATATTTAATTAATTCAAAAATCACTTATACCAAAACAAATACAAATGTTGGATTGTGTAGTGGTGTAAATATAGCAGCAAAAAAAGCCACTACAAATTATATAGTATATTCACATGATGATATGTATTATTTACCTAAATGGGACTATTATCTATTTGAAGAAATTAAAATTTTACCTAACAACCTATTTTACCTCTCAGGAACTCAAATAAGCCATTACCCTAAAAACAAAGATATGATTAATCACATCTTTTTTGATGTTGGAAAAAATATAAATGATTTTGATGAAAGTGTTCTTTTATCCAATTTTGGAAAACTAAATTTTTATGATTTACAAGGTAGTCATTGGGCACCACATATAATTCATAAAGATGTATGGGAAAGAGTAGGGGGATTTAGTGAGGAATTCGATCCGGGATTTGGATCGGACCCAGATTTAAACATGAAGCTATGGAAAGTAGGTGTGAGAATTTTTAAAGGTGTAAATAAATCAAGAGTTTACCATTTTGGATCTTTAACTACTAGAAAAAATAAAAATATTCATCGAAACAATGGACGCTTAACATTTCTGCTTAAATGGAAAATGACAATGGATTATTTCATAAAATTTTATTTAAAAAGAGGAAATAAATATGAAAGACCTTTACAGGAGCATAATTTAAATTTAAGTAATATTATTCCTTATTTTTTCAGTAAAATTAAATACAACATTAAAAAATATTTATGAAAAACAAACTAATTGTTAGAATTGCTGAGGGTTTAGGTAATCAAATGTTTATGTATGCGAACGCTTTTAATCTATCAAAGGAAATTAAATATGAATTATTTATTGATGATGAGAGTGGATATTTTAAAAAAAAAGATATTAAATCTTATCAATTAAATAATTTCAATGTTTCATCAAATATAGTTAATGATAAATACAAATTTAATACATCTCTTAAAAACATAAGAAGAAAATTTTTGATTAAATATGATAAATTACCAGGTAAAAACAAATTTATTATCGAAGATAAATTTGAAAAAAAAACTAAATTTGAAGCAATTAATACTGAAAATTTATCAAAAATAGTTTATTTAGAAGGGAATTATGAGTCTGAAAAATATTTTAATTTAAATAGAGAGCTTTTATTAAAAGAATTTGAAATTAACAATACTGATATGCTTATAAATAATAAATACCATAATTTTATTATGCAAAATAAAGACAGGATTATTTCAGTCTGTGTTAGAACTAATAGATATTCAGAAAGAATAAATAATCATAATAGCAATATTGCTAAATCTAAATCAGATAAGTTTACAATGGATAACATTGAGTATATTTATAGGGCTATAAAAGATTTTCCAAAAAAGATTAAAAACCCGATTTTTTTATTGTGGAGCAATGATTTTAAAGGGCTAAGTGAGTATTTTGATAATAAAAAATTTATATTTATTGACAACGAAAAAAATAAAACTGTTTTAGACTTCTATTTGCTTACACTATGTAATAATTTTATTGTTGGTCCTACTTCCTTTCATTGGTGGGGTTCTTGGTTATCAAAAGATAAAGATAAAACCTGTGTAAGACCTAAAAACATCAATCAATCATCCAATATAAACTTTTGGCCAGAAAGTTGGTTTAACTTATGAGTAGAGATTTAAAATCACTTACAAACTCTATTAATTACGAAAATTTTGATAGACCATTTTACAAGAAATCAAAATTTGATGGACTAGTTAAGAATATTAATTTTTTTCAAAATTGCACAGTAATTAAAAAAGGTGAATCAAAAAAATACTTTTATAAAGATAAACATAAATTTTATTTTCTAGATAAAGTGAAAAAATTTCTATCTAAATTCTATGATTGAGTTTAACTTTATAAATCATTCTTCATTTTCAATAAAAAAAGATAATACTAGATTAACAGTAGATCCGTGGATTGAAGGATCGGTTTTTAATAACTCTTGGAAACTACTTGTAAAAACACCTACAGTTTCAGTGGATATTGTTAAAAATTCTGACTATGTTTGGTTTAGTCATGAGCATCCAGACCATTTTAATCCACCTAATTTAAAAATATTTGATAATAACGCAAAATTTATTTTTCAAAAAACTAAAGATAAAAGAGTCGTAAATTTTCTTAGTAAAATATCTAATAATGTCATTGAAGCTTCATCAAATCATTCAATTAAATTAGCTGATAATTTTTTTATTAAAGTATTTCCATTTCAGGATATAGACTCATTTTGTTTAATTACTATCAATAACAAAAAAATTTTGAATCTTAATGATTGCGATATTAAGAGTGAACACGAATTAAATGAGATTAAAAACAAAGTGGGAGATGTAGATATTCTTTTTGGTCAGTTTAGTTATGCCATAGGAAAGTCTAATAGATCTGAAAAAAATAATCGCATGTCTTTATCTAAAGATATTTTGGACAATTTAAGCCATGTTATTTCAGTACTTAAACCTAATTTTTTTGTACCATTTGCAAGTTTCTGCTATTTTTCACATTTAGAAAATTTTTATTTAAACGATTCTATTAATAAAATTGACCATACTATAAATTATCTGTCTCAAAAAAATCCTAATACTAAATTATTAACATTTTACCCTGGTGATAAATGGGATTTAACAAGTAAAAAAGATAATATTCTATCAATCACAAAATATCTTAATGATTATACGAAAATTGTTCCTGAAGAATCTTCAAGTAAAATAACCAATTATGAAACCCTTATTCAAATAGCAGATGCTTTTATAAAAAAAACTAAGCAAAATAATAGCATGTTTTTTTTATATAATTTTTTTAAATATAAAGATTATAATATTATATTTAATATCCATGATCTAAATATCTATTTAAAATTTGACTATCTTAATGGACTTAGAAAAATAAATGATTTTAACAAAAATCACCCTCATTGTGAATTATCATCAGACTCTTTATTTCAATTATTTAATAGTGGTTATGGATATGACGCATTAATGATTGGTGGAAGGTTTGAGGCGAACAATTCTGGACAAAAATCTTTAGAAATGATTTTTAAATTCCAAACTAAAAATTATCAAAACCATTTTTATAATTTTAGTAACGTTATTCCTAAACTTTGGAGAAAACTCTCTAAATTTTCTAGGGTTAATCCCGTCAGATAGATTTAAATTTTAATCTTATTAAGCGCATTATTTTTAAATAAATTTGCTTCTTTAATGTACTTTCTTACCATTTCTGTAGATTTGTGGCCTGTCATAGCCATAATGCTTCGCTCTTCTACACCCGATTCAGCTGCAGAGGTTGCAAACCCGGATCTTAAGCTATGACCAGAATAGTTTTTGCTATCTATACCTGACAAATTTAAATATTCTTTAATAAGCAAGGCTACTGTTTGGTCTGTTAATCTGTTTTCTGATAACTTTGAGCCTTTAATAAATCTTCTAAAAACAGGTCCTGAGTTTATTTTTGATAATTCTATCCATTTTTTTAATGATACAACAGGGCAATATTGAGAGCTGTCAAAGTAGGGTAGTGCTTTTGTAAAACCCTCACCAAATTGATCAGTTTTAGATCTCTTAATAGTGATTTTTAATCCTTCTGGAACAAAATCTAGGTCATCGTAGTCTAATGAAACTATCTCATTTCTTCGAAATCCACCTGAAAAACCGATTAGGATTATGGATCTATCTCTAAATATCTTAATTTCTTCCTTATCTTGATGATCTATTACATTAATTATTTGCTTTAAACTTTTGATTAATAGTGGTTTTTTACTTTTTTGAACGCTACCTTTTCTTCTTTTTATTCCCATAATGTTTTCAATAATTGAAGGATGTTTAGTATCTAAATAATGGCCTTTTAATTTATGAATGACACTTATTGATACCAATCTGCGTTTTAAAGTACTCATTTTAGCTTCTTTTGTTGATAAATGAGTTAAATATAAAGAAACTACCTTTGGTTCAGATGGTAGAGACTTAAATCCATTCTGAGCACAGAACAATTCGAAATCGTTAAAATCTGACTTATAAGCTCTTACAGTATTATTAGCCTTAGAACTTTTTAGGTTTAATAATGTTTCTTCTTGTAATGCTTTTATGTCTGTTATTATATTATTCATATATTTTACTATTGATAATCATTAATTATCGTTAGTAATATATTAGATGATTTATAATGTCAATAACAATAATCTATCCTAATGATAATTAAAGTTTCAAAATACATCAAAAAAAAAATCAACCAATCCGAGCTAAAAAAAATATTTAAAATAGCGAATACAATTGAAGATTACCTCAATCAAAAGGAAGTAAATCAAAGAATTCAAAAATCCAATGTTAAAGGCACTGATAGCCAGGTTATTCAAAAAATAATAGAAGAAATAGCTATTCCTTTAGGCTTCAAAGACGAAAAAAAGGGGTTATTTATGAAATATAAAGATTCAGGACTTAGACCTGATTTCTATAAGAAAATAGGCTTAAAAGGCATTTTAATGGAGGTTGAAAGAGGTAAAACTACCACGAATCACATTGAAGTAAGTCATACAAAATATATATATAAAAGTGTTTGTAAAAAAATGGAAAACTTTTTTTATGAGGAAAATTACCTTAACATTGATAGTGCAAGGGTATTTAGTTATTAATTTCAATGACTTAAAATAATAAATTAAACTAAATGATTAGAAAATTAGAGCAAAAAGACAAGGAAAATTGGGCTAAATTATACAATGGTTATGCCGATTTCTACAAAGTCCCAATGAATACTGGGGTTTTAGACACTCTTTGGGGATGGATTCATGATCAAAGCCACGATGTTAATGGACTTTGCTTTGAATTAGAGGGTAAAATCGTTGCTATTGCTCATTATAGAACAATGCCAAGACCAATTAAGGGTAAATATATTGGGTTTTTAGACGATTTGTTCGTAGAGCCAGATTTTAGAGGTCAAAAAATAGCTCAAAAGCTGATTAGTCACTTAAAATCACTATCTAAAGCCAATAATTGGACTGGAATTCGTTGGATCACCCACTCTAGCAATCAAAATGCCAAGAAATTATATGATAAAATAGCCAATAACACAGGTTTTGAGCTCTATGAAATTAAAGGGAACTAAGTTTCAGCTAAAAGTGTGGCATTACTTGAAGAAAATACCTAAAGGTAAAGTTAAGACCTACTTAGAAGTTGCTAAAGCTATTGGAAAACCTAAGGCATTCAGGGCTGTTGCCAATGCAGTGGGTAAAAACCCTTATCCACCTAAAATACCCTGTCATCGGGTGATCAGATCAGATGGAAGCCTCGGCGGATACTCTGGAAAAGGTGGAATAAAGGAAAAAATTCGATTATTGAGATCTGAAAAGGTCTACGTAAAATAAGATTTTTTACCTAATAAATTCCCTATAAGCATTGCTATTAAATACTTTTTTTTTATTTATCCATATTTTAGACTAATTGGTACAATGCATCCTTCAGTTGTACTGCATATGGGCTTTTGCTTAAAATAAGGTCCTCTATGGACGTTTAAAGGGCATATTCTCATACTGCATTGCTCTACTTGTCAACAATAGCAACGTTTCTAAAGAGGCTAAAAAAGACCATTTTAAATGGTTTTTTTGACCCCTATTCTACCTTCAAATATTAAATTAAATTCAAAAAATAAGCTGTAATATAAAATAACTATTTAAAACCAATACTTATTTAAGATTTATAATAATTAATCATTCATTAATAAACGTTTAATTTGATAAATTGATTTTCTATTCTTTTTAATACCTTAAATTATTTGATTTTCTAGCTTGAGATCATCTATTTAGTAAATTTACTTGACATATAATTTTACTTATAATATAAAAAATTATTATCTATTGATATATTTTTACTTATAATAAAATTTAATAATTACAGTGATTTAATTAGTAATATTAATGTATTATATTAAGTATTAGTAAATAATTAACACATAAATTATGATAATTTAATATAACTTTCTCTTCTAGAGATGTAGATTCCACTTATTACTATAATAAACAACCCTAAGAATGTCCAATTGTCAGGAAAATCGCTGAAGAAATAATAACCTATAACAATGTTTGTTATGATCTCGAAATAGCTAAATGGGGCTAATTTAGAAGCATCAGCATATTTAAGTGATAATATAAGAAATAAGTGGCCAATGCAGGCAAAAACGCCTATAGAGGCCATCATAGACCACTGTGAAGGGCTAGGGTTAACCCATACAAAGGGCATTAAACCTGATACAGCAACCAATCCAACCAATCCAGTTAATAATAAGGTTAATAAAGGGTTGTCTGAGGTGCTTAATTTACGAGTAATTATTAAATAAAAGCCGTACATCACACCAGTTCCTAGTGCTGCAAAACTAGCCAAGTTAAGCTCTACAAAACCAGGTCTTATAACCACTAAAGACCCTATAAAACCGATAATTACAGCCGTCCACCTTCGAACACCCACCTTCTCGCCTAATAAAATTGGAGAAAAAGCTGTAACGATTAATGGGGCAACAAATGCTAATGTCAAAGCTTTAGCTAAAGAGATAACAGATATCGCATAGAAGAAACATATGTTTGCACAAAGCAATATAAGCCCTCTTATTAACTGCAATTTAGGCTTATCTGTCCAAACAAGTTGCTTTCTATAAAATAAGAACATTATTGGAAGTGTGAATACTACTGTAAAAAAATACCTAGCCCATGTGATCTGTAAAACTGGCATATCAGCACTTAAATATTTAGCAAAGCCATCCATAATTGGAAGCATTACCCACGCTAAAAGGTTAAATGTGATGGCTTTCATAAGCCAATAGATACAGTTTAATTAAAGTACTTTAAAGCAAAGAATACGACTACAGGAATAGTAGCAAAAGACATTATTGTAGAAACGACAATTGTACTTGCAACGCTATCTACAATCTTTTTTGGCGAATAAATTGATGCTAAAAGATAATTTAAAACAGCACTAGGCATCGAACACTGAATAAGCAAAACACCAGCAGCAAAACCAGAAAGATTAAAATATTTTATTATTGAAAGGCCAATTATCGGGCCAAGAATTACCCTCCCTATCGATGAGATAAATGCTTTTTTAAATGAAAAAACTTTAAAACGAGTAAGAGCAATTCCTAAAGACATTAATATTAGAAAAATTGTAGCATACATTAGTAGAAAAGTTGTATTTTCTATAAAGACGGGAAGCTCTATTTTGAAATACAAAAAAATTACTGAAATTATGATTGCATAAAAGGGAGGGTTTTTTAGGATCACACTTAAATCAAATTTTCTATCCGCAAGAAAAATACCTAATGTAAAATGGCATAGAATTATTAAAGCTGAAATAGCAGCGGCAACACCTAGACCTTGAGATCCATAAGCAAACAAGCATATAGGTAATCCCATATTTCCAGTATTGGGCATAATAAAAGGTGGAAGCTCACGAACAATATCTTTAGTTTTTAAGAAGAATAAAAAAACAACCCCAATAATTGTAAAGGCTGCAATTGCAATCAGATAGTACCAAAAATAATCTTTAAATATCTCAAAAGAGAGACTAGTTGACGTTAATGCATATATAATCATTGCGGGTGTTCCAATATTCGCAGCAAAAGTAGTTATGAAAGTAGTGTCAATTTTAGGATTATTTTTACCTAAATAATAACCAATACCAACTACAAAAAAGACAGGAAATAAAACCTCAAAAAGTTTTAAATATATATCCATTAATTGTAGATTCTAATCAGCGTAGGATATTTAAGGATATTTTTATCTTTTTTGAAAATAGAAAGACAATTCTTAGAATTAAGTTCATTAGTTTTATGTGTAATAATAACAATAGTGGCTTTGTTATTTTTTTTGTCAGGAGTTTGAATTAATCTTTTTACTGAAATTTTATACTTAGCTAATCTGTTAGTGATTGTTGATAGAACACCAGGTTTATCTTTAACTTCAAATCTCAAATATAGAGAATTCACATAATTATCAACATTATAACATTTGATAGATTGACGTTTATTACTTGGAATACCAAAGGGTTTTTTAATATTGCCTCTTAAAATTGAGAGCAAATCTGATAATAATGATGAAGAAGTAGGTCCGGGTCCTGCTCCCTCACCTTGTAATATACTTTCACCCACTGGTTTTCCTTCAAGAATAACTGCATTCATAACTCCACCAACATTACCAATGTAAGAATTTTTATTAACTAAACACGGATGAACTGTTTCAAAAAGCTGATTGTTAATAAGTTCAGAAATACCTAGCAACTTAATACGTAAATTTAATTGATTGGCTATCTCTATGTCTTTCAATTCAATTTTTTCAATACCCTCCATTAAGCATTTGTGTTTTGAAATTTTAGCATTAAATGCAAGAGCAGATAAAATTCTTACTTTTGCGAAAGCATCGAAACCATTTAAGTCTAATTTTGGATTTCCTGGTTCAGCATAGCCTAATTTTTGAGCTTTCTTTAATACATTGGCAAAATTATCACTAGAGTTTTCCATTTCTGAAAGAATGTAGTTAGATGTACCATTTAAAATTCCATAAACTTTAGAAATTTTGTTGGTTGCAAGACCTTCTTTGATAGTTCTTAATATTGGAATTCCCCCAGCAACTGATGCTTCAAATTCTAAGTTAACCTGATTATCCTCAGCTAATTTTGCCAAGTAGTCACCATGTTTTGAGATAAGTGCCTTATTAGGAGTAATTACATGTATCTTGTTTTTTAAGGCAGTTTCAACAACCTTTTTTGATATGCCATCAGATAAGCCAATAGCTTCAAATAAAATATCTACTTTAGTTTTATTAAAAATTTCTAGTGGATTTTTGTAAAAAATTTTTTTATTAATCTTAAACCTTCTTTTTTTAACAATACTTCTTGCTGAAACAGCAATAACATTAATTTTTTTTCCAGTTTTAAGCTCAATATCTTTTTTTTTAGTATTAAGTTCATTTAACAAATAAATACCAACTTGACCTAAACCTACTACAGCAATGTTTATTATATTTTTCATTTAATTATTGATGTCAGGGTAGTCTGCCTTATCAGAATAATCTTTAAGGAAAATATTAAATTCCTCAAATGTCATTGTTTTAAAATCAGAAGTTTTTTGTAATATTGTAGATAATTTTTTATTTTCTATAGACTTTTTTAAAGGATCTTCGTTCCAATAAACCGATTTTTTATCTAAAGAGCAAGCTGATAAGATCAGAATTAGCAATAGTAGAAAATATTTCATTTTAATCCTTTTTTTTCATTAAAACCATATTTAATATTCATATTTTGTATAGCTTGACCAGCGCCACCTTTAATTAAATTATCAATAGCAGATAAAATAATAACTCTATTTTTATACTTAGTTTTACAAATTGCTATAGAGCAATTATTTGTGTTAATAACGTCATTTGTACTTATCAAAGAATTTGTTTTGAAAATTTTAACGAATTTACTTTTGGAATATTCAGCATTTAAGGTTTTTTCTAATTTATTAATGTTTACACCTTTATTGAGATCTAGATAAATTGTACTTAATATTCCTCTGAACATAGGCGTTAGATGAGGAGTGAAAGTAAAAGAAAATTTATTTTTAGTATAATTGTCAATTTCTTGTTGAATTTCAGAGTTGTGTCTATGGAAACCAACTCCATAAGCGCTTAAAGACTCATAAAGGTTTTTATCTTTATATTTATTATGAACTCCTCTACCCGCTCCAGAATATCCAGATTTAGAATCTATAATTACGTTATCTGTTTTTATTAAGTTTTTTTTAACTAGGGGAATAAGAGGTAAAAGTATTGATGTTGGGTAGCACCCTGGGCATCCAATAATATTGAATTTTTTCACTTTGTCTTTATTAATTTCTGGTAATGAATAAATTGACTTTTTAATATTTTTAACAGCTTTATGTTTTTGTTTGTACCATTTTAAATAATCAGATGCTTTATTAAGTCTGAAATCAGCAGCTAAATCAATTAACACATTGTGCTTTAGTAAATCATTTGAAATATCTTGCGCTTCTCCGTTGGGTAGTGCCGTGAAAATCAAATCTATATTCTTTAAGAAAGATTTATTGTATTTAACTATTTTTGGTAATTTTTTTAAACTTAATGATTTCTCATAACTAGAGATTTTTTTCCCAACCGATGAGTTTCCACAAAGATATTTTATCTTAACATCACTGTGTTTAACTAATAATTTAATTAGTTGAACACCAATATAACCAGTTGATCCAGCAACTAAAACATTAAGCTTAGGCATTTTTTTATTATAGCAGTTTAGAGTTAAAAAAGAATTATCTTTTCGAGAATTGGAAGCTTCTTCTAGCTTTTCTACGACCAGGTTTTTTTCTCTCAACAGATCTAGAGTCTCTGGTATTCAGTTTTTCAGTCTTAAGAATTGCTCTATTCTCCGAATCAAATAAAATTAGGGCTTTAGCAATACCATGAACCATTGCACCTGCTTGACCTGTGTGCCCACCACCTGCAACACTACATCTAACATCATAGTCAGTTGCTTGGTTGATAATTTCAAATGGTCTTGTAATTTGCATTTTATGACTGCCACTAGTGAAATAATCATCCATAGTTCTGCCATTTACATAAATTTTACCAGTACCTTTTTTTACCCAAATTTTTGCAATAGATTTTTTTCTTCTACCCGTTGCATACTTGCTATCTTTAAAATCAAGTTTTATTTTAGGTTTTTTTGGAGCAACTTTAGTTGGTACGACTGCTGTTTCCATATTAATTTCTTATTAAATTTTTACTGTTTAATTTACCTAAGTCTAAAAGTTTAGGGTTTTGTGCTGCATGAGGATGATCTTCACCAGCATAAATTTTTACTTTAGTTAATTGTTTTCTGCCTAGTACTCCACCAGGCAACATTCTTTTAACTGCTAATTTTAATGATTCACCAGGTTTATTTTTTTCTAGTAATTTTTCAGGAGTTATTTCTTTAATTCCTCCAGGGTGACCAGTGTGTCTATAATATTTTTTATCTTTAAATTTTTTTCCAGTGAATTTTGCTTTTTCAACATTCTTAACCACAACAAAATCACCATCATCCATATGTGGTGTAAAAGTAGTTTTATTTTTTCCTCTAACAATCATTGCTATTATAGATGCCAGTCTACCAACTACAGCATTTTTTGCATCTATTTCAAACCAGTTGCTAGTTAATTCACTTTGTTTTAGAAATTTTGTCATTGTGCGAGGATTAATACTATTATTAGATATAAAGTCAATTTTATATTTAGCTTGTAATAGCTCTTATTAATGCTATTTTAATCAAGCCGATTTGTTCCTATTGCAGGCTAATATATGCTAAAAAGGATTTTTTACCCACATTATCGGTAGGTGCATTTGAACTGTATTGTACACCTTGCATTTAGCAGAAGTACTAAAAAGGAGAATCAAGATGAGCACAAAAAGACAAAACCCTGAGACTATAGCCATACATGGTGGTGATTATAGAAGTGATCCAACAACAAAAGCTGTAGCTGTTCCAATTTATAGAACAACATCTTATTTGTTTGATAATACCGAGCATGCTGCAAACTTATTTGCATTGAAAGAGTTCGGAAATATCTACACAAGGATCATGAATCCAACTAATGATGCACTTGAAAAAAGACTTGCTGCATTGGAGGGAGGGTTAGCTAGCTTAACAGTATCATCAGGACAAACAGCTTCAACATTTTCAATTTTGAATGTTGCTCAAGCTGGAGATAACATTGTTAGTTCAACCGACCTTTACGGTGGAACTGTTTCTTTATTTACTCACACTTTAAGTAAGCTTGGAATTGAAGTTAGATATGCAGACCCTGCTGATCCTAAAAACTTTGAAAAAGCCATAGATGATAAAACTAGAGCATTTTATGGAGAAACTTTACCGAATCCGTACTTAAGAGTTTTTCCTATTAAAGAAGTATCTGACATAGGTAGAAAATATAACATACCACTAATAATGGATAATACGGCCTCTCCCGTTCTATGTAAGCCCTTAGAGCACGGTGCTGCTATAGTTGTTTATTCACTTACTAAATATATAGGTGGACATGGTACAGTTGTAGGTGGAGCTTTAATCGATGGTGGTAATTTTGATTGGACAGCAGATCCTAAAAGGCAGCCACTATTTAATGAACCTGATGCAAGTTATGGTGGTGCGGTATGGGGTAAAGTAGTACCCGAGTTAACTGGTGCGAACGTTTCTTTTGCAGTTAGAGCTAGGGTTGTCTTATTAAGAGATTTGGGTGCAGCATTATCTCCCGATAATGCATTTGGATTAATCCAAGGACTTGAAACTGTAGCTTTAAGAATGAAACAACATTGCTCAAATGCTGAAAAAGTTGTCGATTATTTAGTTAAACATACGGAAGTTTCCAGAGTTATTTATCCAAATCAATACAAAGGTGAAATTGGAAATAGAGCTAAAAAATACTTAAGCGGTGGAAATGGTGCTTTAATTGGTATCGAGTTAAAGGGCGGTATTGAAGCTGGTAAAAAATTTATAGAAGCTTTAAAAATGTTTTATCATGTAGCAAATATTGGTGATGCTAGAAGTCTAGCAATACATCCCGCAACAACAACACACAGTCAATTAAATGAAGAAGAACTTTTAGCTTCAGGTGTAACACCAGGATATGTAAGACTGTGTATTGGTCTTGAGCATATTGACGACATTATTGAAGATTTAGAACAAGCTCTAAAGAGAACAGATAATGTTGAAGACATTAATAAAACTAAAGCTGTTGGTTAGAGTTTTTATATAAAATTGCAAGATAAGTAGTTAATACAAAAATTGAACCTAACTGGTGTAGTGATGCATATTTAATCTCTACACCAGATAGTAAAGTTATAATTCCCAAAAAAATCTGAACCAATATCGCAATATCAAATAGTATAATATTTTTAGTTCCATAATTATTTTTTATATAGAGATAATTTAAAATAATAATAAAAAATAAAAGTAAATAAGCTGTAACTCTATGTAGAAATTGAACAATTGATGGGTTGTTAAATAATTGAGTATTAATTACATCGTTATAACCAACGTCATTTGGGAAAAAGCTGCCATTCATATCAGGCCACGAATTATAGATTAGACCCCCATCTAAACCCGATAAAAAAGCACCCAATACAATCTGTAAAACTATCAACTTGAGTATGAATAATAAAAGTAAATTTGGAATTCTTTTATGAAATTTTTTAGTTTTAAAAATGTCTAAAATATACCAGAAAATTAAACATAGGATGAATAAAGCTAAAGATAAATGAATGCTAAGTCTAAAGTGACTAACGTCATTATTTTCAATTAATCCACTAGAGACCATATACCAACCTATGAATCCTTGAAGGCACACAAGAAAAAATATCAAATAATATTTATTGGAATAATGTTGGGTATTTTTAAAATATAGACTAAAGAAAAGTAAAGGTACCAATGTAAAAAGTCCAACAAATCTTGCTAATAATCTATGAGCATATTCCCAATAGAAAATTATTTTAAACTCATCTAAAGACATGCCGTAATTAATATTTTCATATTCAGGTATTTTTTTGTACTCTGAAAAATAAAAATTCCATTCATTAATATTCAAAGGAGGAAGTATTCCAGTAAAGAGCTCCCAAGCTGTGATTGATAAACCTGAATCAGTTAACCTAGTAAGTCCACCAACTGCTACCATGAGAATAATTAATGAAAATAAAGTTATTAACCACAATTTTAAATATTTTATATAGTTGTCGCTATTTACAAACATAAATTATACTTATAATAATTATCTTAATAACCAATTGAATAAATGTCGCCTACTAATAAAATAAAACTAAATCAGATAAGAATAAAGCTTGATAGACTTGATAATGATTTACTTAAATTAATCAAAAAAAGATCATCACTAGTTAATCAAGTATTAAAAGTAAAAATACATAAGAAAGAAATAATTGATCAAAAAAGGATCAATTTTATCCTTAAAAAGATTAAAAAAAAATCAATACAAACTAACATAGACCCAAAAATTACAAATAGAATATGGAAAAATATGATTTGGTCTTTTATTGATTATGAAAAAAGAAATTTTAGAAAAAAGTAATACTATTTACTGTGTGGAGGTAACTTCTTTTCTACAAACATCTCATGTTTTCTTGTAGCAGGATTGTACTTCTTTGCTGATAATTTAACTTTAGCTTTTTCACCACCAGCTGGTTTTTTAACATAATAAAAATATGGACTGTCAGGTTTAGCTTCTGGAACCAGTCTAACTTTAACGTGTGTTTTTTTTGCCATATTATTTTAAATTTTTTATTTGTTTTATTAAATCAGAAATCTTCTTGAGTTTATTTTTTATACTATATTCTGCATTTATAGAATTATTTGGTAATTCGTCAAGTTTTAAAGATTTATTAGAATTAAGAACTTTTTTAACACCATTAATTGTCATTCCCTGATCTTTAAGGAGGTATTTAACTTTCCTCAACACCTCTATTGTATCATTATTATAATATCGTCTATTACCGTTTAAGATATTAGGCTTAATTTGTTTAAATTCTTTTTCCCAAAAACGAATAGTATGGGTATTTAGGGTGCCTTTTTTTTCATTAACAAGGTCAAGAATTTTTGCAACCTCACCAATTGATTTATAAGCTTTATTACTTTTATGAATCATTGTTAGAATTTACCAAATCTTTAAATTCTTTAGAAGCTTTAAATAGAACAACATCTCTATCAGATATGGTTTTTTGTTCTTTGGTTTTGGGATTTCTACCTAATCTGCTTTTTTTTGAACGTATGGTGAAAGTACCAAATTTTGATAATTTTAATTTTTTTTCATTTTTTAAATTTTCTGTAATTGTTGTTAAAAAATCTTCTATTAAATTTTCTGAGATATTTTTTGAAAATCCAATTTGCATATAAACTGAGTTTACTAAGTCTTTTTTTGTTAAATTCACTCTATTCATTAATTAATATTATTTCTAATTTTTTCTATTAAATTACCACTTACAATCTTAGTGCAAACACTTAATGAGTTTGAAAAACCAATATAATCAGTGCCACCATGACTTTTAATTACAGGGGAGTCTAGACCAATAAATATAGCGCCATTATATAGTCGCGGATCTAATCTTTTTTTAAATTTCTTTAAATTTGAAATATTTAATAAAGATGAAATTTTACCTATTATATTACCTGTCATTGCTTTTTTAAGTTCACTTGTAATAAAATTTGCAGTTCCTTCAGCTGTTTTTAATGCAACATTACCAGTAAAACCATCAGCAACAATAACATTTACATCTCCATTCATTAATTCGTTACCTTCTATATAACCTTTGAACTCAAAATCATGATTATTTCTTTGGTTTAATTGTTGATAAGTTTCTTTAATAATTTCATTACCTTTAAATTCTTCTGAACCTATATTCAATAAAGCAACTTTAGCACTGTCATCTGGATATAAAGATTTAAATAACGAAGAACCCATTATTGTAAAATCAATCAAATTTTTTGGACTACATTCAATATTAGCTCCCAAATCCAAAACAACACTCATTCCTTTTTTATTTGGCCATAATGCAGATAAAGCAGGTTTGTCGATATTTTCAATCATCTTAAGATTAAGTTTTGATATAACCAGCAATGCTCCTGTGTTGCCTGCTGAGATTACTACATCAGATTTTTTTTCCTTAACACTTTGTATGGCTAACCACATGCTAGTATTTTTTCCACGTTTAGCACCTTCTAAAGGGCTATCAGTGTCTTTAACCACATCGATTGTATGAATTATTTGAAAAGAAGAGGTTGGTATATTGTTATCAATATTTGTTAAAATTTTATCTTTATCACCAAAGATTTGATAAAATGAATTTTTATTACTTTTAAAATGATGACTAATACCATCGATAACTTTTTTTGGTGAACCATCGCCACCCATTGCATCAACTGCAATTTTGATTATTTTACTCATTTAAGATTAGGTTTTTTATTCCTTAGGGTCTAAAACTTGTCTGCCCCTGTACATGCCAGTTTTAAGATCAAGGTGATGAGGTAGTCTGTATTCGCCTGATTTTTTATCCTCAACAATATTTGTTGATTTGAACTTCATATTCTGAGCTCTTCTCATTCCAGTTCTTGACGGGGATTGTTTACGTTTTGGTACAGCCATAATAAAATTAATGTTTAACTACACCTTTTATATGAGAATTTAAAGTATTATTTATTAAATTTAACCTATATTTTTCAAAATAATTCACTAAATATTCAGTATTTATAGCATTATCTAAAAAATTTTCTAAAAGAAGGCCTCTTGATTCTATTGTTAGACTATCCCAATCATCTATTTTATCAATCATTCCATAAAATAAATTTAAATAGTCTTTCATTTTTTTATTTATAGATTGATCGCCATAGCCTATCTCTCGAATACTTAACTCAACTTGTCTAAAAATATAATCATAGATTTCTTGTAAAAGCTTTTTATCGTTGTTTTTTTTGTAAATTTTTAAAAAAAAAGCAAAATGTAATAGAAAAAAAATTATTCTATCTGAAAATGTGTCTTGAATTTTAAAATCACTATATAATTCTTTATTTCTAGTTAATTTAACTAAATTATTGTAAATATTTATGTAGTTTTTATTCATGAAAAATTTATTTATATTCTTATTAATAGCATTATTTTTTTCAGCTTGTAATTTAAAAAAAGTTGTAAAACATCATGGTGTTCATTTTTTAAATAAAAAACAAGAAAAACTAATAATACATAAATCAAATAAAAATGATATTTTATCTCTTTTAGGTCCACCATCATCTAAAAGTACTTTTGATAATGATTTGTGGATTTATATAGAAAGAAAAATCGATCACACTTCATTAAGAAAATTTGGTGAAGAACGAATTATTGTTAATAATGTTCTTCTTTTAGAAATTGATAAAATGGGTCTACTTAAAACGAAAGAATTTATGGACCAAAGCAAAATGCAAGATCTTAAATTTACAGAACGCGTTACTGAATCTAGCTACAAAAAGAACACCTTTATTTATGATTTTTTATCTAGTATGAGACAAAAAATCAACGATCCTTTAGGAAAAAGAAAAAAAAAATAAATTTCTTTACCCGGCAATAACAGCCAACAGTAATAAGGCCACAATGTTTGTAATCTTAATCATTGGATTTACAGCTGGACCAGCAGTATCTTTATAAGGGTCTCCAACAGTATCGCCAGTTACAGCAGCTTTATGAGCTTCAGAACCTTTTCCACCATGATTTCCATCTTCAATATATTTCTTAGCATTATCCCATGCTCCCCCACCTGCGGTCATTGAAACAGCAACAAACAGACCTGTTATGATCACACCAAGCAACATTGCACCAACAGCAGCTAACGCTTCAGCTTGACCACCAATAGGTAGAATTACAAAATATAAAACTATTGGGGATAGAACTGGTAGTAAAGATGGTATAACCATCTCTTTAATTGCAGCCTGAGTTAATAAATCAACAAGTTTGGCATAATCTGGTTTTTGAGTACCCTTCATAATTCCTGGGAACTTTTTAAATTGTCTTCTAACTTCTACAACTACAGCTCCACCTGCTCTACCAACGGCTTGCATACCCATTGATCCAAATAAATATGGAAGCATTCCACCAATTAATAAACCAACAACAACATAAGGATTAGTTAAATCGAAGGTTACAACTATTCCCTCTAATTTAGATCCTGCCGTTCCAGAAAAATGTTTAATATCTTCAACGTAAGCTGCAAATAAAACTAATGCACCTAAACCAGCTGAACCAATTGCGTAACCTTTGGTAACAGCTTTAGTTGTGTTACCTACTGCATCCAATGCATCCGTAGTCTTTCTTACATTATTTGGTAATTTAGCCATTTCAGCAATACCACCAGCGTTATCTGTTACTGGACCATAAGCATCAAGTGCAACAACCATACCTGCTAATGCAAGCATTGTAGTTACAGAAATAGCTATTCCATAAAGACCGGCAATTGAATTTGTTGCTAATATACCTCCAACAATAATTAAAGCTGGTATCGCTGTAGCTTCCATTGATACAGCTAAGCCTTGAATAACATTTGTTCCATGACCTGTTGTAGAAGATTTAGCAATACTTCTTACTGGTCTGTATTCAGTTCCAGTATAGTATTCAGTGATCCATATTAATAAACCAGTAATAACTAAACCAATTATTCCACAATAATATAAACTCATACCAGTAAAACTTTTACCATTAACAGTATATTCACTTGCAAAGCCAATTACATAATCAGTAACAGGGTATAAAATTACTAATGAAGAAACAGCAGAAACAACAAATCCTTTATATAAAGCATTCATAACATTCTTGCTTCTTCCAAGTTTAACAAAGAAAGTTCCTAAAATTGATGTTAAAATACAAGCACCACCGATTGTTAAAGGGTAGATCATCATATTCATATCACCTACAAAAAATATTGAAGAAAGAACCATTGTTGCAACAATAGTTACGGCATAAGTTTCAAATAAATCTGCTGCCATACCAGCGCAATCACCAACATTGTCTCCAACGTTATCTGCTATAACCGCTGGGTTTCTAGGATCATCCTCAGGTATTCCGGCTTCAACTTTACCAACTAAGTCAGCACCTACATCAGCACCTTTAGTAAAAATTCCACCACCTAATCTAGCAAAAATTGATATTAATGAAGCACCAAAACCTAGTGCAACCAATGCATTAACCACTTCTCTATCTGCAACGCCCATTCTTAATAAAATATAATAATAAACTGCTATAGCTAATAAAGCTAAACCAGCAACAAGCATTCCTGTGACAGCACCTGATTTAAAAGCTACGGCAAGACCACTCGCTAAACCTTTTCTCGAAGCTTCAGCAGTTCTAACATTAGCTTGAACCGAAACTAACATTCCAACATATCCAGCTATTCCAGATAGTGTTGCACCAATAAAATAACCAAGACCAACTAAGGGGCTAAACACTGCACAAATAATAACTAAAACAACAACTCCAACCACGGCTATCGTTTTATATTGTCTTGTTAGATAAGCTTTAGCTCCAATCTGAATTGCAGATGCAATTTCTTGCATTTTTGCATTTCCAGCACTTAGATTAAGTATATTTAAACCAGTAAAAAACCCATAGACGATTGCAAGTGATCCTGCTGCTATGGTGTAAAGTAATATTGTTTCTATTAGTGAGTTCATGATGCCTTTTTAGTTGTTTGGTTGTTAAAATTTTATTAATTAAAGTCCGGACAATACAAAAAAAGCAATAAAAGGCAATATTTAACTTGCTAAAACTTATGAAAATAACCCTTGTTTTTAAGGGATATTTGAAGATTTTTGCCATCAATAATGGATGATTTTTCAATATAGCTTTGGATTGAGCCAATTTTTGTAAGCTTAACTCTACAATTAGAAGCTATTTTCTTTATGATTCCCATCTTGTTTTTTGAGGCCGTAAATAAAATCTGATAATCATCACCATTAGAAATATAGTTGATCTTAGATAGTTTCTTAAAATCAAGTACTTTTTTAAGATTATCTGAAATTGGAATATCTTTCAGAAAAAGTTTGTATGATAATTTTTGACTATTAATCATTTTATCAAGATCCGCTAATAATCCATCAGAGATATCAATTGACGTGTTGGCAAATTTCTTAATTTTGTCTGTTAATTGTAATTGAATATTTGGCATAAAGTATTGATTAATAAAATATTTTTTTAATCGCTGATTAAGTTTAATTTTATTTTTTAAAACTAATAGACCTAAATAACTATCTCCTAGATTCCCAGATACATAAATATCATCACTAATTTTAGCTTTATTTCTATAGATAATATTATTAGCAAAACCAATTGAGGTAATTGTAAAACTTAACTTATTTGAAAAAACTGTGTCTCCACCACTTAAAAATATCTTATATTTATTTTGTTCTTGGTTAAGTGCTTTGCTAATTTTTGATAAATTTGATTTAGAAAAACTTTTTTTATTACCTGACCCCGAAATAAAATAATATTTTGGCTTAACACCTTTACAAATAAGATCTGATATGGAAGATCTAATTATCTTTTTAATAACTAATTCTGGGTTTTTAAAATCTATAAAGTGATTACCTTCAATATATGTGTCAACTGAAACAACTAATTTATTTTTTTTATCAAAAAAAACATCATCATTTAAATTTAGGGCACAAGGAGATTTTGTGGAAAGTTTTTGAAAGTAATTTTTTATTAATTCAAATTCATGCATTAGTTGTTCTTATTTTTTTAGCTATTTTATCCAGTATAGCATTCAAGTATTTTGTTTGAGAGTCTTCTAAAAAAAAATTTGATGCATCAAGATATTCTTTAATAATAATTTTTGTAGATACTTTTGGCTTATATAGAAACTCGAATATAGCTGATTTAACAATTATTTGAAAAACTTTATCTAAATTAGTTAATTGCAAGTCTTCACTTAGATATTTTTTAACTTCTTCTTTAATAACTTCATCTCTCTCAATAGTTCCTAAAACCACATCTTTAATAAACTTTTTAAATCTATGTTTAGGAAAGGTTAAATCTGTGTCATCATTAAAAAAATTTCCATATAATTTTTGGATAATTATAACTCTTGGACTTTGATTGGGATTGTATGGAGTTCTCATATTTATTGAGACAAGACAGATATAACAGCTTGAGCTGCCTCTCTCCCCTTTTTTTTCTAGCTATAGCTTGACGCATATTTAGACAGGTAATAATTCCGTTACCAATAGGTTTTTTATTTTCTATAGATAGTTTCATTATCGCTTCAGTTGAAGCATGAGAAATAAAATCAAAGTGTGGTGTCTCACCCTTTATAACACAGCCAAGTGCTAAAAAAGCATCATATTTCTTAATATTTTTTGAAATTGTGACTGGTATTTCAAAAGCACCTGGAACACTAATAACTTTTATTAAACCAGATTTTGGTAATACTTCTTTAGCACTACCAAGTAACCCCTTAGCAATGTCCTTATAATAATCTGCAATAACTATTAAGATTTTTTTTTTCATTAAATGATTTCCTGTTTAGTAATCTTTATATCATAACCTTCTAAACCAATAACTTTTTTGAGAGATTTAGTAATTAATATCATATTTTTGATCTTTAAATCTTTAATTATTTGAGCCCCAATGCCATAATTTCTTATTAGTTTATCATTTCCCTTTTTATAGAAATCTTTGTTCTTATAATCCTTGAGTGTTTGTGTAACAGATTTTAAGTTTGTATCTTTTATAAAAACTAAAACACAGTTATTAAATTTCTTAAAATAATTTAAAGTTTTATCAAATGAATTTGGTAATTGCTGATTGATTAAATAATTTTGAACTACGTTAGATGAAATTACTCTAACTCTTGGTACTATCCCTTTTTTAATATTTCCTTTAATTAGAGCAAAATGCTCGGATCCATCTAAAAGATTTTCATAAATTCTAATTTTATATTTCTGATTTTTAACTTCAATATCAGATTGTTTTTTAAGTTTAATTAGTTTTTCTTTTTTTAAACGATAAGCAATAAGATCTTCTATCTTACCAATCTTTAAATTATGTTTTTTTGCAAAATTAAATAAGTCTTGACCCTTAGCCATTGTACCATCTTCATTCATTATTTCACAAATAACTGCTGAATTGTTTTTTTTAGCTAGTTTTGAGATATCCACAGATGCTTCTGTATGACCAGCTCTAACTAAAACACCTCCATCTTTAGCAATAATTGGAAAAACATGACCAGGCGAAACAATATCTTTTTTATTTACATTTTTCTTTGATGCAATTTTAATTGTCTTAGCTCTATCTTTTGCTGAAATCCCAGTTGTAATTCCTTTTTTTGCTTCGATAGAAATTGTAAAAGCAGTTTTATTCCTTGATTGGTTTATTGGTGACATTAAGGATAAATTTAACCGTTTTGCCTGTACGCTGTCTAGTGCTAGGCAAATTAATCCACGACCATATTTGGCCATAAAATTAATATTTTTAGCACTTGAATCTGTTGTTGATATTATTAAGTCTCCTTCATTTTCTCTTTTTTCATCATCAACCAAAATAAACATGCCTCCTCTCTTGGCAATGGCAATTATGTTTTCTATTGGAGTAAAACTATTTTTTTTCATTAAAATAATTTCTAACGTATTTAGATAAGATATCTATCTCTATATTAATGAGACTGTTTTTCTTTAGAGATGATAGATTAGTGAGATTATATGTGTGTGGTATTACCCATATCTGAAAACCTTTTTTAGTTACTTTAGAAATTGTTAAAGAAATTCCGTTGATACAAATAGAAGCTTTTTCAATTAAGTTTGCTCTTTCTTTTTTAACAAGCTCAAAATCAAATAAATATGATTTATCAATCTTCTTAATACTCTGAATTTTACCTACTGCATCAATGTGACCTTGACAAATGTGACCTGATATTTTTTGACCAAATTTTAAAGGAAGTTCAAGGTTAATTTTATCATTAATTTTTAAGAATTTGAACTTTGATCTTTGTATAGTTTCATCTGAAAGATAAAATTCCATTATTTTATTTTTAATATCAATTAATGTTAAACAAACACCATCACAGGCAACTGATACACCTAGATCTTTACGTGTTAATTTTAAATCAGCTTTTACAAAAATATTAATACCCTTTGATCTTTTTTCAAATTTAGTAATTAAGCCTTGGTTGAAAATTATTCCATTAAACATAATATTATTTGTAAAGTGTAATTAAGTCTTTGCCTAATTTTTTATTAATTTTCAATTTATTTTTATAATTTTTCTTTAATTCATTAAGAAAATTAAACTCTTTATAGTTAACCAACTTTGATAAGCTTTTTGCACATTTGTATAGATAAAACTCATTAAATAATCTTTTTTTAACAATGTGTTTAGAAAGATCATTTCCTCCTTCAACTAATAAATTTCTGCAGCCAAGGATATAGAGTTTTTTTAAAATTGACTTAATATCAAAGCTATTTTTAATTAATTTACCTTTGATTAAAGTTATACCTTTTTTTTTAAACATTAATTTTTCTTTAGTTTTGGCATTATGATAAAAAAATATAGTATTGTTTTTATTTGCTGTTTTAAAAATATACGAATTTTTTTTAGTTTCTAGATTTCTGTCTAAAATTATTCTTTTAGGAGAAAATTTATTTAAACCTTCTAGTCTACAGTTAAGTTTTGGATTATCTTTTTTTAGAGTTTTGGAAGAAATCATTAATGAGTCATTTTTATATCTAAGAAAATGTGTAAATTTATCGGTATGAATATCTGAAATTCTTTTTGTATCTTTGCTATATGTTAAATTATTTTTAGAAATTGCAATTTTACCAGTAACGTAAGGAAGGTTATTTTTTCTATTAAAGAAATAAGGTATATAAAATTTATTAACTTCATTTTTAAGTAAATTTTTTTTTACTAAAATATTTTTGGATTCAAGAATTTTTAAAGTTTTACCTTTAACTTTTTTATCAATATCTTCTACCGCATATACAACTTCTTTAATTTTATCTTTAATTATAATATTTGTGCACGGTGGGGTTTTTCCATAATGACTACAGGGTTCAAGGGTTACATACATTTTTGCATCTTCAAGGTTTTCATTTGAATTTTTAATTGCATTATATTCAGCATGAGGTGTACCACCAAAACCTGTTTGACCAATTGAAAGTATTTCATTATTTTTAACAATTACACATCCAACAGAAGGGTTAACACCAGTTAGTCCATGTCGTGCTTTAGCCAAATTTAAAGCAAGCTCCATAAAAGTTTTATCTTTTTTTGAAAATTTATCTTTTTTTGTAGACATCTAATTTGTCCACGAATTGCACAAAGTCTTTTTCTTCTCTAAAATTTCGATATACAGATGCAAATCTAACGTATGCGACTGGATCAAGATCTTTCAAACCTTCCATAACCATTGTACCAATTGTATTTGATGAAATTTCACTTTGGCCAAGTTCCTCTAATGCTCTTGAAGTCCTGCTAATAAACTTTTCTGCTGTTTCAGTATCAATCGGTCTTTTCTTTAATGCTATGTAAATTGATTTTGAAAGCTTATCTCTGTCAAAAGATGATTTTCTTCCATTTTTTTTAATAACCATTATTTCTCTAAATTGAACTCTTTCAAAAGTTGTGAATCTGGCTCCACATACACAAAGTCTTCTTCTTCTTATGGCGGTACCATCTTCTGTAGGCCTAGAGTCTACGACTGATGTTTCACCTTTTTTACAAATCGAACAAATCATTATTTTAAATTTTTATATATTGGAAAATGAGAAGTAAGCTCTATAACTTCATTTCTAACTTCTTCTTCAATTTTACTGTTATCTTCAGGATTGTCAGATAAACCTTTTACAACTTTAGTTATCAATTCACCTACTTTTTCGAATTCTTTTAATCCAAAGCCCCTAGTTGTAGCTGCTTGAGTTCCCAATCTTATACCAGAAGTAATCATCGGCTTTTCTGAATCGAAAGGTATTCCATTTTTATTACAGGTAATATTAGCATTAGAAAGGCTTTCGGCTGCTAAATTACCTTTAACATTAAAAGGTCTTAGATCAACTAACATTAAGTGTGTATCCGTTCCACCAGAATAAATCTTAAAGCCATTATTCTTAAGTGTCTCTGATAAAATTTTAGCATTAGCTAAAACAGATTTAATATAATCTTTAAAATCTGGTCTTAATGCCTCTAAAAAACCAGCAGCCTTTGCTGCAATGACGTGCATCAATGGTCCACCTTGATAACCAGGAAATACTGCTGTGTTAAATTTTTTTGCTAAGTCTTCATGATTAGTTAAAATAATTCCACCTCTAGCACTTCTAAAAACTTTATGAGTTGTTGAAGTTACTACGTGTGCATGCTCGCATGGATTTGGGTAACCTTTACCAGCAACTAAACCTGAAAAGTGTGCCATATCTACCATTAAATATGCACCTACTTTGTCAGCAATATCTCTAAATCTTTTAAAATCAATTACTCTAGAGTAAGCACTTCCACCACAAATTATAAGTTTTGGTTTATGTTCTAATGCAAGTTTTTCAACATTATCATAATCGATAAGTTCCGAATCTTTATCAACATCATACCCTATTGGATTGAACCATTTACCTGACATTGAAATTTTTAATCCATGCGTAATATGACCACCAGAATTTAAGCTCATCCCCATAAAAGTATCACCAGGATTTAATAGTGCTAAAAATACAGCTCCATTCGCTTGAGCTCCAGAATGTGGTTGAGCGTTTGCAAATTTACAATCAAATAATTTTTTTAATCTCTCAATGGCTAAGTTTTCAGCAACATCAACGTGTTCACATCCATTGTAGTATCTTTTTCCAGGATATCCTTCTGCATATTTATTTGTTAAAACAGAACCTTGCGCCTCTAGAACGGCTTGTGAAACAATATTCTCAGAAGCAATTAATTCTATATGCTGTTGTTGTCTTTTTAATTCATTACTTATTGCTTTATGTAATTCTGGATCAGTTACAGATAAGCTATCTTCAAAAAAGCTTTTATAGTTTTCGTTTAAATAGTTTTTTTCACTAGACATAATTAAATTTTCTTAATTCTTTTTGCGTGTCTTCCACCTTCAAACTTTGTATTTAAAAAAACACTAACACAATTTAAAGCATTTTTTTTAGTAAGCAGTCTAGATCCCAATGTAATGATATTTGCATCATTATGCAATCTTGATAATTTAGTAGATTTTAAATTAAAACATTGAGCTGCACGTACATTTTTATGTCTATTTGCAGTAATATTCATTCCCATCCCAGATCCACAAACTAATATACCAGTATGATTGTTATTGGTTTTAACTTTTCTTGCAACTTTATGAGCATAATCAGGATAATCAACTCTATCTCTATTGTATGGGCCTAGGTCTGTATAATTAATTTTTTTTTTATCTAAATGAAGTTTAATTAATTCCTTTAACTTATAACCAGCGTGATCTGATGATAAAAATATTTTTTTCAATCTAATTAAACTTATAATCTAAAACACATGCTACTAGATGAACTCTATTTTCTTCTCCACCATTAAAAGCATTATGATATTTTGTATTGTTAGTAACCCACACTGATCCATCTGCAGGCATATGTTTTGCAACATTGTCTATAACCATTAGGCAGCCTGGATTTGAAATTAGAGGTATATGCAATCTTGGTTCTGGATCTCTATGCCAACTTAATGTTGATCTTGGCTCCTTTAATAAAATCCTAACTCTACCTAATTTATATTTTGAAGAAAGCACATCAAACACTACTTTAAAATAGGTGTTTTCATAGTCGGGTATAAATTCTGAATAAGCAGCTTCATCAATTGAAACATCTCTTGAAACTTCTTTTCCTGACTTATCTGGTTTTGTCCAATAAACACCTCTAGCTTTGCTTCCTTTAACAGAGTCTGGATCACCAGGAATTTGTGTTAGAGAAATAGCTCCAAAGTGGGCAATTCCTCCACCATCATCAAATTTTTTAGTTTGAATAATTTGATTGTAGGCTTCTTGTAATTTATCAATATCAAACTTGATATTTTGTTTTTGAAAGTCACTAAAATCTAAAATTTTCTCTTCTTTTTTTAGATCTAAGTTTACAATATTTTTATTTTCAATACTCATGCTGATTGTTTTTTACTTAATTTAATATATATTTGTATAATACATTTGTCGCATTTTAAAAATAGATTTAAACATGATTACAGGAAATTATCCAAATTTAAGGCTTAGACGCAGTCGTAAAAACGATTGGTCTAGAAGGTTAATTCAAGAAAATAGCCTTTCGTCTAGCGATTTTATATTACCTATATTCTTAATTGATGGAAAAAATATAAAACAATCCATTAAAACAATGCCTGATGTTTATAGGTACACAATAGATAAACTTGGAATTATTATTGATAAAGCAATCAAGAATAAAATACCTATGGTCGCATTGTTCCCCCATACAAATAAAACAAAAAAAAATGAGATTGGAACTGAGGCATTAAATGAGGATAATCTTGTTTGTAAAGCCATTCGATATATTAAAAAAAGATATAAAAACAAAATTGGTATTATGTGCGATGTAGCTTTAGATCCTTATACTTCTCATGGTCATGATGGTTTAATAAAATCAGGTTACGTATTAAATGACGAAACTATTGAAGTCTTAATAAACCAATCATTGTTACAAGCAGAAATTGGTTGTGATGTTTTAGCTCCATCAGACATGATGGATGGAAGAATTGGTAAGATAAGAAAAGCTTTAGATAAAGAAGGTCACGAAATGGTTCAGATACTTTCTTATGCGGTAAAATATGCATCAAGTTTTTATGCTCCATTCAGAGATGCAGTTGGTTCAAAAGGTTTACTAAAAGGTGATAAGAAAAATTACCAAATGGACTTTAGAAACAGTGATGAAGCAATAAGAGAGGTAGCTCTAGATATTAAAGAAGGAGCTGATATGGTTATGGTTAAACCTGGCATGCCTTATCTAGACATAATTAAAGTAGTTAAAGATAATTTTAAAATTCCTGTTCTAGCCTATCAAGTCTCAGGTGAATACAGTCTATTAAGTAATAGTATAAAAAAAGGGCTTATAGATAAAAACTCAGTATTAGAAAGTTTGATTTCATTTAAAAGAGCTGGGGCAAACGCTATAGTAAGCTATTACGCTGATAGAATTAACGATTTAATTAAATAATTATTTTAAAAGATTAATAAAATGAGTTCTAGAAGTTGGAAGGTTTAAATTATTTGGTTTTAGAATACTTTTTTCAAGGTAATCACTAACAAGTTTTAAACCTTTGAGTAAATTTTTTAAATTAACATCCAGATTACTTTCATCTATTAGAAAATTTGGAATACTTTTTTTCTCTGTTGAGGATTTAACAAAATAATTGATTTCACTATTAACAATTTCTTTTTCAACCATATTTTTTAATTCTAAATCATATCCTAATAATTTTAAAAGTTCTAACTCCCAGAAAATATATTTTTGTATCCAATTATCATAAGTTAATATTTCAAAAAATTTATCAATTAATTTAAAAATTTCTTTATTAGACTGAGCTTCAGCAGTAAGAAGCTTTATAAGATGCATTGCCGAGGTAATACATGATAGTTTTTGATTTTCGTCAAAATAGAGTGGAGTTAAAGCTTTTAGAATTTCTATTTTAAAATAACCAATTCTAGTAACACTTTTAGAATTATAGTTTACATAAATTTTATTACCAATTTGTAAATAGTTTTTGATTTTCTTTGATGTACCACCAAAAATTATCCCTGAAATTTTTCCATGATTTTCCGTAAAAACCTCAGCAATTATTGAATTTTCACTGTATCTATTTTTGGAAACTAAATAAGCACTATCATCCCAATTCATTTTTTAAAAACATCCTCAATGCATAAAGAAGCGGCATTTTGTTCTGCGTCTTTTTTAGAAGATCCCTGTGCTGTGAAAAATTTAGTATTTTTTAATTTAACAGCAACTTTAAAGAGTGGTTTATGTCGAGGCCCAGTATTAGATATTAGCTTATAAATAGGCAAGACTTTAAAAATCTTGAGCGAATATTCTTGAAGTTTTGTCTTTGCATCAATTTGGGTTAGAACACTCGCTGTAATATGCTCACTCCATAAATTGAGAATAAATTTTTCAGTCAAATTTAAACCTTTGTCAAGATAGATCGCTCCAATTAAAGCCTCTAAACAGTCTGCTACTATTTTATCTTCAATTTTAATTTTTTTATTTTTAGGGTTTAAAACTAAAATATATTTCTCTAATTCAATTTTTTTAGCAATTTCTAGACATTTTTTTTTATTTACTAATGAAGCAAATTTTTTATCCAATATCCCTTCTCTTTCTTCGGGATAAAGTTCTAATAATTTTTTTGCAATAATAAGACCTAAAACTCTGTCTCCTAAAAATTCAATTTTTTCATTATTGTTTATTGAATCAAAGCTTTTGTGCGTTAAGCTTTTGATGAGAATTTTTTGATCTGAAAACTTTAATTTTAATTTCTTTTCTAATGTTGTGGGATTAATATTCATTAAATAATTTTCTTAAAAAACCTATCAAATCTAATTGTCTTATGCCATTTCCAAAAAGAAAAAATACTTCCGATTCTAAAATCAGATGAAAAAAAAATAAATTGCGCTTTGCCGACTAAATTGTCTTCATGAACATAACCGACACTAGTCAGGTATCTACTATCTTTAGAGCAGTCTCTGTTATCACCTAAAAAAAAGTAGTGTTTAGAAGGAACTATAAAATTATCAGAATTTTGAAAACTATAACTTTTTAAATATACACTATTATATATTTTACCATTTTGAAGTATTTCCTCAAATGTATTAACATCTATAGTTTGTTTTCCACAATAAATTTTATCATTTTGGGAAATTCTAGATTTGAATATTTGATTATTGTTTACAAATAGATCACCGTTAATAAATTGAATATTATCACCTGGTAGACCAATTAATCTTTTAATATAATCTGTCCTATTATCAGCTGGTGTTTTAAAAACAATGACATCACCAACCTTAGGTTTCTTAGAAAATAGTCTTCCATTTATTATTGGTGGGCTAAAAGGGAAAGAATGCTTGCTGTAACCATAAGAATACTTCGTGACAAACAATCTATCACCAATTAAAAGTGTTGGTTCCATTGATGACGAGGGAATATAGAAAGGTTGAATAAAAAGGGATCTGATAACAATAGCTATTACTAAAGCATAGAAAATTGTTTTAACATTATCAATTATAATATTTTTGGTTATCATTTTTTTTGTAAAATTACGTATGCTATAGAATATTTTTTTTCATCTGAAATTGACAGAAAGAAATCAAAGGATGATATCTTAAATAGCTTTTTAATAATTTTTTTAATTTTATTAGTGACTACAAATGAGGGTTTTCCTAATTTATCATTAATTATAGTGATATCTTTAAAATTCAAATTACCCCTAAAACCTGTTCCAATTGCTTTAGAAAAAGCTTCTTTTGCAGCAAATCTTTTAGAATAATAAGATTTTTTATTTGTTATGTTTTTGGCTGACAATATTTCTGAGCTAGAAAAAACTCTTTTAATAAAACTAACATTTTTTAAAGATTTATGTATTCTAATATTTTCTACTATATCGACACCGATACCAAGAATTTTCATATCTATTTATTGGTTATTTTTTTAAATGCCCTAATAGTGTTTTTTAAACCATGAGTTAGTGACTCACCGATTATAAAATGACCAATATTAAATTCTGTAATTTCTTTAATTTTACTTAGTATAGCAGTAGTTTTATAGTCAAGACCATGACCAGCATGAACCTCAATTCCAAGTTTAACACCAAGTTTTGAACATTTCTTAATTTTTAAATATTCATTTTTATAATTTTTATTTTCTTTTACTAAATTAGAAATTTTCCCAGTATGTAATTCAACACAAGAAGAGTTTAATTCTTTTGCAATTTTTATATCTTTTAACGTTGGGTCAACAAATAAACTTGTTCTAATATTTTTCTTATTAAATAATGATATTATTTCTTTTATTTTTTTTTTATTTTTAATTAAATTTAATCCACCTTCTGTTGTTACTTCCTTTCTTTTTTCTGGAACTATGCAAATAAAATTGGGTTTATTCTTTAATGCTATAATTATTATTTTTTTGTTTAGTGAAATTTCTAAATTAGTGATTATTTTTTTATTTTTACAAATTTTAATAACGTCAATATCTTTTATATGTCTTCTGTCTTCTCTCAAATGTATAGTTACTGAATGAGCTCCACATTTAGTTACATGCTTAGCAATGGTTAAAGGATCTGGGTGGAGCGATCCTCTTGCATTTCTTATTGTAGCAACATGATCAATATTGATACCAAGTCTTTTCATTTAATAAATCTACTTCCTGGAACTGTAATAGGTATATTTTTAAGTGCCTCTGGAAGGTTATTTTTCTTAAATGTCGGAACGTCTATTTTCATGTGTGAAATAATATTCTTTTTTATCTTTAAAGATTTTTTGGTTGATCTATCGATAATCGAGGCAAAGCCGATGAGTTTTGCACCTGGTTTTGTAATCAACTTAACACATTCTAAGCTTGATTTGCCTGTTGTTATAACATCTTCAATTATTAAAACTTTTGATCCTTTTTTTATATTAAACCCACGTCTTAAGGCAAATTTACCATTAATTCTTTCACAGAATATTGTCTCTTTTTTTAGTAGTTTACCAATTTCATAACCAATAATAACACCCCCCATTGCAGGGGCTAAAATCAAATCTATAGATTTAAATTTTTTTTTAATTTTTTTTGCTAATGAATTACAAATATCCTTAGCTAAATGTGGAAAGCTTAAAAGCTTAGCACACTGAATATATTTAGGTGAATGCAAACCTGATGAAAGAATAAAATGACCTTCTAAGAGTGCGTTAGTTTTTTTTAAAATATTTAAAGATTTTTCGTGTGAAAGCATTACGTTCCTTTAACCAGTTATCCTCATGTCTAATGATTTTAAATTTTATTTCCTTTTGTTTTAACTCACTGATAAAATTTGTAAAGTTTTTCAAGTCTCTTATAATTAGATTGAATTTAAAATTAATATATTCTTTAGACTTTTCTTTCATTTCAACACTCGAAATGTTTAAACTATGGCTACCAAGTAAAGTTGTTATCTCTCCTAGCTTTCCTGGTTTATCAGGCAAAGAAATCCATAGCGTAGTATTGTATTTTTTAATTCTTTGAGCTTTCTCTTCACCTTTTTTGTACCAATATTTTCTAATTGCTGATCTTGCTTTTCCAGTTTTTGTAATGGGTATCCAATGCAAAGAGGGTGATTTATTTTTAGAAGTAATAATATCTACAACATCTCCATTATAAAGAATATTTTGCAATTCACTGTCATTACCATTAATCTTACAGGCTATAGTGCTATTACCGATTTTGGTATGTACAGCATATGCAAAATCAATGGGTGTTGCGTCCTTTGGTAATTTAATTACAGATCCTTTTGGGGTGAAACAAAAGACATTTTCCTGAAACATTTGTAGCTTGGTATACTCATAAGAGTGTTCTGGGTTTTCATTCTTATCGATAATCTCAACTAAATCGGCAAGCCAATCATATTCTTTCCACGTTAGTGAATTAAATTTTTCAGAAGATTTATATTTCCAATGTGAAGCTATGCCTCTTTCTGCATACTCGTGCATTTGCAATGTTCTGAGCTGTATTTCAATTGGCCTTCTATTGGGTCCAATAATTGAAGTATGTAACGATTGATACTTGTTAATTTTAGGAGATGAAATGTAATCTTTAAATTTTCCAGGTATACAATTCCACTCTTTGTGAAATATACCAAGAGCTTTATAGCAGTCTTCAATGTTATCAAGTATTATTCTAAATCCAATGATGTCTGAAATTTGCTCTAGTGATATTCTTTTTTTTTGAACTTTTCTCCAAATAGAAAAAGGAGTTTTTTCTCTACCAATAATTTCAGCATTTATTCTATGTTCACTTAATAATCCACTGAATTGCAATGAGATTGAGTTAAAGCTATTTACTTTATCATCTTTAATTTCATCTAATCTTTTTTTTATAAGTTCTCTCGCATTATTATTCAAAACTTTAAAAGATAAATCTTCTAATTCATCTCTAATTCTATGCATCCCCATCCTATCTGCTAATGGTGCATAAATTTCCATAGTTTCTTTTGCAATACGTTCTTTTTTTTCAACTTTAGAAATTGCATCGATTGTTCTCATGTTGTGCAGTCGGTCAGCAATTTTAACAAGCAGTACTCTAATATCTTTTGAGGTTGCTAAAATTAATTTTCGAAAATTTTCTGCTTTGGATGTTGATGTAACTTGATTTTCAAAAACTGATATTTTTGTTACACCATCAACTAGATCAGCAACTTCTTGTCCAAACTCATTCTTTATAGTTTTATAAGTAGCGTATGTGTCTTCAATAGTATCGTGTAGCAATCCTGTTGCTATGGTTGCACTGTCTAATTTTAGTTCTATTAATATATTTGCTACAGCTATAGGGTGAATTGAATATGGGTCGCCAGAATCACGTTTTTGATTTTCGTGTGCTTTAACTGCAAAATTATAAGCTTTATTTAATTTTTCCGGATTTAAAAATCTATTATATAATTTAACTTTGTTTATTAATTCTTCAGAATTAAGCATGCTCGATTATAACATTAATTTATATTTGTTTAATAGATCTTAAGTCCCTAACTGGTAAAGAGTTGATCAAATTAACTATATTAGTCTTGGATTTTGGATGTTTCCATGATTTATCCACTTCAAATAAGGGCAGTAAAACAAAATTTCTT
The DNA here is from genome assembly GCF_059512505.1 of Candidatus Pelagibacter sp. uisw_098. The sequence goes on along the minus strand of NZ_CM183454.1, from coordinate 591,378 downwards.
TTACTCATTCGAGGATGTGGCAAAATTAATTGGCTATTTTTTTCATTTAGTACCTTTTTATCATAATCAATAATATCGATATCACATGTTCTTGGTGAATTTTTTTGAACCCTAACTCTTCCCAATTTTAATTCTATTAGATTGCAAATTTTTAATAATTCAAGCGGTGCTAAACTTGTTTTTATTTTTATAATAGTATTAATATAATTAGGCATAGAGGGGTCTGGCCAGGATTCAGATATGTAGTTAGATGAAGATTTTAATATTTTTATTTTATATTTTTCTAATTCAACTTTGGCTATTTCAATATTGTTAATTTTGTTTCCTAAATTTGAACCTAGGGCTAAATAAGCCAGATTAGCTAGATTTTCTGATATGTCTTGCTTTTTCACGATTCCAATCTCTATTTTTTTTAGTGGCTCTTTTATCAAATTGTTTTTTACCTTTGGCTACCGCTATTTCAATTTTAGCCTTGCCTTTTTTAAAATACATCTTTGTTGGAACGAGTGTTAAACCGTCCCTCTGCATTTTCCCAATTAATTTATTAATTTCTTTTCTATTTAATAAAAGTTTTCTTTCATCCATAGGATTATGATTAGAATAACTAGCCTGCTTGAAAGCTGCTATATGTGAATTAATCAAAACTATTTCACCCTCTTTTTCTACAGCATATGAATCTGCTATGTTAACCTTACCTTCTCTTATTGATTTAATTTCAGATCCTTTGAGTACAACTCCTGCCTCTATTAATTCTTCAAAAAAATAGTTAAAACTTGCTTTTCTATTTAAGCAAATAATTTTTAAACCAGGATTGGTTTTCTTGTTCATTAGAGTAGGTTTGCTGATACTAGAGCTTTTTTAACAGCTTCCTTGGTTGGTTCTGTAAGTTTAACTAAAGGCAGCCTAACATCGTCTTCACATAAACCTAAAAGTTTTGCCGCATATTTAACGGGACTTGGATTGCTCTCTATAAACATAGAATTATGAATTGGCTGGAGTATCTTATCTAATCTCTCCGCTTCTAAGTTTCCTTTTTCAGAATTTACTTTAAAAGATTTTTGAAAATCAGAACAAAGTTTTGGCGCTATATTTGCTGTAACACTAATGGAGCCCACCCCACCTCTTTTATTAAAATCTAATGCATTATCATCATTACCAGTAAGTTGAATAAAATCATCTCCCATTTTATTTTTTTGTTGGTCAACTCTATTAAGATCACCAGTGGCATCTTTGACACCGACGATATTTTTTAGCTCAAATAATCTGGCCATTGTATCAACTGACATATCAATTACAGATCGTCCTGGAATATTATAAATTATAATAGGTATGCCGATCCTGTCATTAATAGCTTTATAGTGTTGATATAAACCTTCTTGGGTTGGTTTGTTGTAATAAGGTGTCACTATTAAAGCTGCATCTGCGCCTACTTTTTCCGCATGTGTGGTTAAAGAAATGGCCTCTTTTGTTGAGTTAGAGCCAGTGCCAGCAATTACTATGCTTTTTCCCCTGCTTTCTTTGATGCACAATTCAATAACTTTTTGATGTTCACTGTGGCTTAATGTTGGAGATTCACCGGTGGTACCAGCAGGAACTAGTCCATTAGTTCCATTGTTAATTTGAAAATGAATAAGCTTAATATAAGCTTCTTCATCAAGCTTATCATTCTTAAACGGGGTTATTAAAGCAACGTTTGATCCTTTGAACATAAATACTTATAACATAGTTTAGAGATTCATTTAGTAAATTTATGCCTAGAAAGATATTTTTTTTTATAAAATCATTATTATTAAGTTCGGTAATAATAAGTAATTTATATGCGGCTGAAATATCAATAATCCCTTTAAAAAAACCTATTTTAGACAAAGAAACTCAGAGTAAAAAGATATCCCAAGGTATTCTTAAACCTGTATCTAAACCATCTAAAAAAGTTGAAAAAACTGAAGCTAGAATTGCTAAAAAAAATATAAAAAAAATTAACTTTCTGATTCCAAAAAGCAAACCGTTAATTGTTAAAAAATCAAAATCTATAGTTAAGGCACAATCAAAATATTATAGTCAAAAGGACTACAGTCTTGCAAAAAAATCTATTCGAGCAATGGAAAAAAGCCAGTGGTCCACAGCTTTATCATTATCCAAAAAAGCCAAAGATAAATCTATAAATAATTTCATTAAATGGCGTCATTTACTGACCACTGGTAATCAAGCTAGTTTTTATGACTATATGGCTTTTATAAAGAACAATGAAGATTATCCAAGAATTAGTAGAATTAAATATTTAGCTGAACATAAGCTTTCTACGGATAGAATTTCACCAAAAAAAATAATTGATTGGTTTGGATCAGACGAACCTTTAAGTGGTTTTGGTATGCTTATATTGGGTGAGAGTCATATTCAAACAGGTGAAATTAAAAAAGGTATTTCTTTAATTAAGGAAGGTTGGATAACTGCAGAATTAAGCAGATCGAATATGAAATACTTTAGAAGCAAATATAAGAAATACTTAGATTCAAGTGATTACATAAAAAGAGCCGATTACTTAGCCTGGGAAAATAAGCACTGGGACCTTAAGAGAATGCTTCGATATTTGCCTAAAGATTATCAATTACTTTATACGGCAAGACAAATATTAATGAGTAAATCCTATGGTGTAGACCAAGCAATTAAAAATGTACCTGAAAAACTAAAAAATGATGCTGGCTTAAATTATGATCGACTTAAATGGAGAAGAAAAAGAGGAAGAACTGACGCTTCATTAGAAATATTATTCAAGATTAAAAATGATAAAGATTATCTTGTTAGGCCTGATAAATGGTGGACTGAAAGAGCTATAATGGCAAGAGCTCTTATTTATAAAAACAAATATGAAACTGCCTATAAAATTGCAAGCAAACATTCATTAGATAAAGGTCCAAAATTTGCTGATGCTGAGTGGATTAGTGGTTGGATTGCACTAAGCTTTTTAGATGATCCTATTTTAGCAATAGATCATTTTAATAACTTTTATCAAAATGTAAGTTACCCCATTAGTTTATCACGTGGGGCTTATTGGCTTGGCAGATCTTATGAAAAAATTGGTGATAAAGAGCAATCTAAGCAATGGTACGGGGAGGCAACTAAATATTTGTCGACTTATTATGGACAATTAGCATTCTTAAAAACTAAACCCAACGAAACATTTGAGCTAGATGAACAAACTATTGTTTCTGATACTTATAAGAAATATTTTTATAAAAAAGAATTAGTAAAAATCGTCCATCTTTTAAATGAGTTAAATAAAGATAGGTATACTAAAAATATATTAAGACATTTGGCTAATGATAATATTGAAAATGGAAGTGAGATTCTAGCAGCTGAACTTGCAACAAATATATCAAGATATGATTTTGCAATACAAATCTCTAAGATCGCTTCTTATCAAAAAAGATTTCATAATAATTTTAATTATCCAATAATAAGCACTCCTAAGTATGTAAATGGCAGAAAAATACCAGAGACTGCTTTTATTCTTTCACTTATTAGACAAGAGAGTGAATTTGATATGAGGGCAAACAGTCACGTTGGTGCACAAGGTTTAATGCAATTAATGCCCTACACAGCTAAATTAGTTGCTAAACAGGCAAAGCTTCCTTATTCGAAATCAAGATTAACATCTGATCCTGAATATAATATTAACCTAGGATCTCATTATATAGCAGGTTTAATTTTACAATATGATGGTGCATATCCTTTTGCGACAGCAGCATATAATGCCGGTCCTAAGAGAGTTAAATACTGGAAAAAAATAAATAAAGACCCACAAAAGAAACAAATTGATTTTGTAGATTGGGTTGAATTGATTAAATTCAAAGAGACAAGAAACTATGTTCAGCGTGTTATGGAAAACTACAATGTCTATAGATACATATTGGAAAAAAAGCCTATTAAAATGAAGGACTTTTTTAAAGATCAGCCATTATTTTAATGGCGGAAGAGGAGGGATTCGAACCCTCGGTACAAGTTTCCCCGCACGGTCATTTAGCAAACGACTGGTTTCAGCCTCTCACCCACTCTTCCACTCGCATAAGGATATAACCGATTGTATTGAATTTTCAATATTTATAAAGTAATTCTTGATTTATATTATGAAAAATAAGTATTCAATATTCTCTTTAATCAAAAATGCTTTTTCCTATCATGAAAATTGGCAAAAAGTGTGGAAAGATCCCACTATAAAAAAAGAATACGATGCAGTAATTGTAGGTGGTGGTGGTCATGGTTTAGCGACAGCTTACTATTTAGCTAAAAAACATAATATGAAAAATATTGCTGTTGTTGAAAAAGGCTGGATTGGTGGTGGTAACACTGGAAGAAATACTACAATTATAAGATCTAATTATTTATGGGATGCAAGTGCTGGTCTTTATGATCATGCCTTAAAACTATGGGAAGGTTTATCTCAAGAGATAAACTACAATGTTATGTTTAGTCAAAGAGGTGTGATGAACCTTGCACACAATTTACAAGACATTAGAGATTTAAAAAGAAGAACACATGCTAATAGATTAAATGGCATTGACGCTATTTATTTAAGCACTGAAGAGGTTAAAAAATTTTGTCCTATTATAAATACGTCTCCTGAAATCCGTTATCCAGTATTAGGTGGAACTCTACAAAGAAGAGCTGGTACAGCAAGACATGATGCAGTTGCTTGGGGATATGCTCGTGGAGCAGATGAAATGGGTGTAGATATAATTCAAAATTGTGAAGTTAAAGGAATTAAAAGAAATGGTGATGAAGTTGAAGGAATAGAAACGACTAGAGGATTCATAAAAACTAAAAAAGTTGGTGTAGTTGCGGCTGGTCACTCAAGTGTGCTTGCGAACATGGCTGGTTTAAGACTTCCTTTAGAAAGCAAACCACTTCAAGCTTTAGTTTCAGAGCCAGTAAAACCGATCATTGATACAGTTGTAATGTCTAACGCTGTACATGCTTATGTCAGTCAATCTGATAAAGGTGAACTTGTAATAGGCGCTGGAACTGATGATTATGTTTCTTACTCACAAAAAGGAAGTCACGATATTGTGGAGGGAACCTTAAATGCAATTTTAGAACTTTATCCAATTTTTAGTAGAATGAGAATGCTTAGACAATGGGGTGGAATTGTAGATATTTGTCCCGATGCAAGTCCTATTATCAGCAAAACTACTATAAAAGGTTTATACTTCAACTGTGGTTGGGGAACGGGTGGATTTAAAGCTACACCAGGGTCAGGTGATTTATTTGCGCATACAATTGCAAATGACGAACCCCACAAACTTAACGCGGCTTTTAATTTGAATAGATTTATTAGTGGTAACCTTGTTGATGAACATGGTGCAGCGGCGGTAGCTCACTAATGTTTTTAATTACCTGTCCTTTTTGTGGTGAACGTGAACAAAGTGAATTTAAAGCTGGTGGTGAAGCACATATTGAAAGACCTAAACAACCCACAGAATTAAGTGATGATGAATGGGCAGAATACTTGTTTATGAGAAAAAACATTAAAGGTATTCAATATGAAAGATGGAACCATGCTCATGGTTGTAGAAAATGGTTTAACATAGTTAGGGATACTTCTAATGACAAAATTAAAGCTGTATATAAAATGGGTGAAAAACCTCCTATAAAATAATTTAATGTCAAAAAATTTAAGAGTTAAAACCAGTAAATATATTGACGAAACTTCTAGAGTTTCTTTTAAATTCAATGGAAAATCTTATTTTGGATACAAAGGTGATACTCTTGCTTCAGCTCTACTTGCTAATGATATTCATTTAGTAGGACGAAGTTTTAAATATCATAGACCACGTGGAATAATGACTTCAGGGTCTGAAGAGCCTAATGCAATCGTACAAGTTAATAACAACACAGCACTAACAGAACCAAATGTTAGAGCAACCGAACTTGAGATCTATCATGGGCTAGAAGCAACTAGCCAAAACTGTTGGCCTAGTGTTGACTTTGATATTGGAGGTATAAATAATTTCTTATCCCCTCTTCTACCTGCTGGTTTTTATTACAAAACTTTTATGTGGCCTGCTAACTTTTGGGAAAAGTATGAACATGTTATAAGACATTCTGCTGGCCTAGGAAAATCTCCAACAGAACCTGACCCTGACATATATGATCACAAATACATTCATTGTGATGTTTTGGTAATTGGGGCTGGTATTAGTGGAATTATGGCTGCAAAAACTGCGGCAAAAAATAATCTCAAAACATTATTGCTTGATGAAAAAAACGAAATTGGAGGATCTACAATTTTCCAAAACTCTGAACATGTAAAAATAAATGATCAAAATTCTTCTGCATGGTTAGAAAATGAAATTAATGAATTAAAAAATATTGAAAACCTAGAAATTAAAACAAGAACTAGTGTTGCCGCTTATCATGGCTATAATTATCTATTAGCCAGAGAAAACCTAACAGATCATCTTCCTAAAAATGAAAAACAAAAAAATGTAAGACAAAGATTGTTAAAGATTAGAGCTAAAAAAGTTATTGTTGCTACAGGCTCTTTAGAAAGACCTCTAGTATTTAACAATAACGATAGACCAGGCATTATGCTTTCATCTGCTGTTAAAAAATATGCTGATTATTATGGAGTTGTAACAGGTCAAAAAAATATATTTTTTACTAATAATGACACAGCTTATGAAAGTGCAATTTCATTACAAAAAAAAGGTATTAAGGTTGAAGCAATCATAGATATTAGAGAACAATCTAATACTGCATTTACTAAAGAGACTGAGGGTTTTGGAATTAAAGTTTATAGATCACACACAGTTGTAAATACAGAGGGTTATAAAAAAATTAATAAAATTACGATAATGGAATTATCTAGAGATGGACAATCTTTTGCAAGTCCAGAAAAGATAGAGCTTGATTGTGATTGCCTAGCAATTGCAGGTGGATGGACGCCAGCTGTTCATTTGTTTACTCAATCAGGAGGTAAATTAAAATTTAGAGAAAAAGATCAAGTATTTATTCCTGATATATACCCATCAGATCAAATTAGTATTGGCTCAAGTAATGGTGATTTTGAATTAGATAATATTATAAAAAATTCCGTAATATCTTTAAAAGAATTTCTAAATTTAAAAGAAACTGAATTTGACAATTTGGAAATAAATTGTCCAAAAGATAATGAGATTAGAACTATTTGGTTACTTCCATCCGATAAAGTTTTAGGAAAAACAAAACCTTTCGTTGACTATCAAAATGATGTAACAGCAAAAGATATTAAACTTGCTCTAAGAGAAGGTTTTAGATCAATTGAGCACGTAAAAAGATATACAACAACTGGTATGGGTACTGATCAAGGTAAGCTTGGTAACATGCATGCCCTTGGTATTATTGCGGAAACTGCTGATGTTAAGATGGGTGAGCTTGGAACTACAACGTTTAGACCCCCTTACACACCTTTAACATTTGGAACAATTGTTGGACGAAATGTTGGTGAATATTTTGATACATTTAGAAGAACACCAATGAATGACTGGCATATAGAAAATAAAGCTGAATTTGAAAATGTGGGTCAATGGAAAAGAGCTTGGTACTATCCAAACAATAATGAAACTATGCATGATGCGGTGCAAAGAGAAAGTAAAGCTGCAAGAAATAGCGCTGGTATATTAGATGCTTCAACACTTGGTAAAATTGATATTCAAGGAACTGATGCCTCAGAATTTTTAAATAGAGTTTATACAAATGCTTGGTCAAAACTAGCCATAGGAAAATGTCGTTATGGTTTAATGCTTAATGAAGACGGTATGGTTTATGATGATGGGGTCACAACTAGACTTGATGAAAGTCATTATATCATGACAACAACAACTGGTGGTGCTGCAAACGTATTAGGAAAATTAGAAGATTACCTTCAAACAGAATGGCCTGAACTAGATGTTTATTTGTCATCTGTTACTGATCATTATGCAACAGCTAGTATCTGCGGACCAAATAGTAAAAAAATTCTAAATAAATTAATACCTGATCTTGATCTTTCAGATGAAAACTTTCCGCACATGTCTTTCAAGAATGCAAAAATTGATAACATTAAATGTAGAATTATGCGTATTAGTTTTACAGGCGAACATAGTTATGAAATCAATATTCAGGCGAACTATGGTGGAGATTTATGGAAGAAATGCATGGAAGCAGGTGAAGAATTTAATATAACTCCTTACGGTACTGAAACAATGCACTTATTAAGAGCTGAAAAAGGATTTATTATTGTTGGCCAAGATACAGATGCAACTATGACACCTATAGATTTACAAATGGATTGGATTGTTAGTAAAAAGAAATATGACTTTATTGGTAAAAGATCTCTTTATAGATCTGACACCATGAAAGAAGATAGAAAACAATTAGTAGGACTTGTTACAGATAATCCAACTGAAGTTTTAGAAGAAGGAGCTCAGATAGTTGCTAATACAAACCAAACACCAGTTGAAATGTTAGGTCATGTAACATCAAGTTACTATAGTCCTAATTTGAATAAATCAATTGCACTTGCGGTAGTCAGAGGTGGAAAAAATATGCTAGGTCAAAAGTTATTTATTCCAATGGAAGATAAAAATATTAATGTAACTATTGTTGATCCTGTTTTTTTTGATAAAGAAAATGTGAGGTTAAATGCTTGATTACAAAACCTCTATTAAGGGAGACATAACTTATTCTGATTTAGTAATTAAAGAAATTAAACCTGTTATGAAATTAATCATAAGAGGTAAAACAAAAGATTTTATTACAGCTATTGGTAAAAATCTTAATATGGTCTTACCAACAGAGGCTAATACATCAACATCAGCAGAGAAATTAACTGCATTTTGGTTAAGTCCTGATGAATGGATGCTGATATCAAATGAAACTGTGAGTGAGGAGAGTAATACTTATCAAGTTGAAGATGAATTGATCAAAAATATATCTAAAGTGAAATTGGGTGCTGTAACTGATGTAAGTGACCAATTTGTAATGCTGAATATAAAAGGCAGTAAAGTTTTTGATTTATTTGCTACAGGGTCGCCTTTTAACTTTAATGATTTTAAAACAAAAAAAGGGTCAGTTATTCAAACAATTTTATCCCACATTGATGTAATTATTCATCTTACGGAAATAAATGAGGTAAATTTATTTGTTAGGCGCTCTTTTTCAAGACATTTACACTCTTGGATGAGTGATAGTGCGTCAAGGTTATAGGCTTATATTTTCTTAAATCTTTGTTATATGAAGAGTATGAAAAAAATACTCCTTGTGGTGCTATTAGCACTTTTACCCTTCTCTCTTAACGCAGAAACTAAACTTGATCAGATCATATCTTCTGGTGAGTTAAAAGTTGGAACAACAGGCGACTGGGATCCAATGACAATGAAGGATCCAGCTACTAATAAGTATGTTGGTTTTGATATTGATGTAATGAATGAATTAGCAAAAGATATGGGTGTAAAAATTACTTTTGTACCCACTGAATGGAAAACTATTGTTTCAGGAATTACTGCAGGAAGATATGATATTTCTACAAGTGTAACTAAAACTCCAAAAAGAGCAGAAGTTGCTGGATTTACAGATACTTACTACAAGTATGGAACTGTTCCACTTGTACTTAAAAAGAATTTAGAAAAATATTCAACGTGGAACTCTTTGAACAACAAAAGTATAACTATTGCTACAACACTTGGGACGTCTCAAGAGGAAAAAGCTAAAGAATTTTTTCCAAAATCTAAATTGCAATCAGTTGAATCTCCTGCAAGAGACTTTCAAGAAGTATTAGCTGGAAGAGCAGATGGAAACATCACAAGTTCAACAGAGGCCAATAAATTAGTTATAAAATACCCTCAATTAGCAATTGTTCCTGATGGAGAAAAAAATCCTGCCTTTTTAGCAATGATGGTTGGTAAGAATGATCAAATTTGGAATGATTATGTTAACGCTTGGATTAAGGATAAGAAATCGTCTGGTTTCTTTAATAAACTACTCGCTAAATATAATTTAAAAAGCTTATAAAAAATTAGATATTAATCTCTAATTCATTATAACTTTAAGAGTGAAAAATTTACTTTTTTTACTTTTAATTTTACCCCTTAACTCTTGTAGTGGTCAAGAGTTAGGGTGGTTTATTCTTTCACCTAATAATGTTGAGGGATTAACTAACCTAAAATTTTTACTAAGTGGTTTAACAACAACTATTTATATTTCAGTAATATCTATAATTATTTCTGCAATTTTAGGTTTTATTGTTGCAATACCCTCTTTAGCTAAAAATAAATTTTTAACATACATAAATATTGGATATGTAGAAATTGTAAGAGCTATACCTCTGCTTGTTTTAATTTTATGGATTTATTACGGCCTACCTATAATGACTGGATTAAGCTTCAGTCCATTTGTGTCTGGCATTATCGCACTAGCAATAAGTGAGAGTGCTTTTCAAGCAGAAATCTTTAGAGCAGGCATAAACTCAATTAAAAAATCGCAGTGGGAAGCAGGTTCGTCACTAGGTTTAACTTTCTATAAAAGATTAAGATTAGTAATCCTTCCACAAGCTATTAAAAATATCTTACCTGCATTAGGTAATCAGTTTGTGTATGTGCTAAAAATGTCTTCATTAGTATCAATTATAGGTATTGGTGACTTAACAAGAAAAGCTAATGAATTAGTTGTGTCAACTTATAGACCGTTAGAAATTTATACATTTTTAATTTTAGAGTATTTAATTTTAATATTAATTGTTTCATTCTTTGTGAGAAAATTTGAAAAAAAACTTGAACAAGATGGAAATAATTGATGAATAATTTAAATAATACAAATTATGATATAGATCTAAGTGATGGTGTTATTACATTTAAAAACATTAATACTACACTTGGTTTTGTTAGATATAATGAGACAGCTGAAGTAGAATATATTTTTGTTAATCCCATGTTTAGACGTCAAGGACTTGCTAAAAAACTGTTAAGTATTGTTGAGGAAAAAACTAAAATCAAACCTACACCTCAAGATCCAATCAGTCCTTTGGGAGAAAAGCTCTTTAAAATTAATAAACAAGGTATTAATTAGAATTCTGGGGCACCGGGTAACAGAACGCCCCTTACCACTCTCCTAGTTTGCTGAATTTATAATGCTGATTGGTGTTTAGATTATTTTTGGTCGCACATACGTCGCAATTTTTTATAATAAAACTATTGAGTTAAACCGTTAACTATTTCTTTTGCAGCTTTAGTAAGGCCTTTTCTCATAAGTCTATCTGCTATAGATCCTTGTTGACCAGCAAATCCATTCTGCCAATTTAGCCCTGCCATGATATCAAATGTACTAGTGTTTATAATTTGCACGCTAGCGCTTTGGGGCATTTGATCATAACCTCCTACCGCACTTACAACTATTACAGCATCAACACCTTCTTTAGAAAATGCTTTCAAACTTTTAGCTGCGGTAACTTCACCTTCATTTAGATTTAATCTTAGCATTAAGCTGTTTGTTTGACCTGGGCTCTGCACTTTATAACCTCTTCCCACTAGCTCATTTGCAACTGCCTGACCAAGAATACCGTTATTTGTACTTAGTGCAATATTACGGAAACTAGATTGAGAAATTTTATTACCAACTACGCTTACTTGAGAGGTTGCACATCCTACCAACAACAAACCCAGAACCACAATCCCTAAAATCTTTTTTATCTTAAAGTGCTCTATTCCCATGAATCAACAACCATCTTTGTTATGTTTGTGTAAATTTTACCAGCTAGTGGTTGGCAACCTTCAGAATAACCTCTTGATTCAATTGAGGCTATTGTTTCATTTGTTTGTAAATCAACCAGATCTCCATAGATATAATCGAAATTAAAGCCCCCTCCAAAACATCTGTGTGCAAATGAAGTGGGTGCTGCAGCTTCAATTCTTAAAAAGTATCGAGTAGTTGCCTCATTGTATTTTATCAATTTTTTTCCAGATACCTCAATTGCCTCATTGGTACTTGCTGCTCTTAAAACTTTAAAACCTGATTGTTTTAATCTTCTTTCAACTTCTCTCATCCAGGGGCCACCATTAGTTACGTTAACCGCAATAACTTTTGGATCTGATATTTTGTTATCAACTTCTAGCGTTTGCTTACCAACTGCAACACAGCCAGTTAATAATAATCCTAGGACTAAAATCTTAAGAATCTTTTTCATGAAGCATGATCCTAGCACAAAATTAAACTTCGCAACAGCGTCGCAATTACATTCAAACTTTTGATGGTTTCTGCATTAGGTTGCATCAACTTTGTTGTAAAATACGGATTATAAAAGCACGATCTGGGGCACCGGGTAACAGAACGTCCCTGTTAGCTTTAATTTTTCTTAGATTTTCTGTAATCCCAAGGATAATCAAACTCCATAGACCACATACCTATTTTATTGATTCTTGCATAATCTTCATCAGGTATAAACTTTTTTGAATACCTTCTGTATGCAAACGCATAACCACTTCTAACTAGATAGCTCGATAGGCTTTCATTATTAACAAAACATTCTGCTAGTGTTCTTTTGTATTGATCTTTTCCTTCACTAATACATTCAACATTATCTTTTCCAATTTTATCAATAAGAATTTGTTTTGCGGTAACTCCACAAGGATCTTTTACGCTATCTTTAAAACAAGTTTGTTTCAATTCAGGTGTATCTATTCCAGTAAATCTAATTTTTTCTCCATTAAGATGAATTGTATCTCCATCAACAATTTTGATTGTTTGAGATTTGACCTCATTAATAATTAAAATAAATATTAATACTGAGATACTAATAAGAAAAATGGCTTTTCTTTTGTTTAAAAACATTATTTAAAAAGTATCCAATAAAGATGATTACTGCAATACCCATAAACCAATTGGTTGCCATGATGGTATAAAAAATATCTGCATAATCACCACCTCTAATATTAATTACATACCATAATGATAAGAAAGGAAATGCTGTCAATCTTAGAACACTCAAGTAAAGACTATAAACCGGCTTTTTAAGAGCCTGAAAAACTGCTGTTGTAATAAAGAACACGGGATAAATAGGAGCTATTAATGCAGCAATTTTTAAATATATAGCACCATGGTATATGGCTTCTGCATTATCTGTAAATTGAGATACAAAAAACTCTGCACCAAAGAATAAAATGATACCCGCTAAAGCCATGAATGAAGATCCAAAAAATAATGCTTTAGTATAAAGTTCTCTAATACGGTTATAATTTTTAGCACCAAAATTTTGTCCACCAATAGAAAGTACTGCTGTATTTAATCCAATTACCGGAAGTAAAAAAACTTGCTCAACTCTTAAAGCTGCACCATAACCTGCTGTTGCAAGGTCACCAAATTGTCCAATAAAATATAAAATATTAAAAATACCTACACCAATAAACAACATACTAATCATTATTGGCATTGCTTGGGAGAACAATTCTTTAAGAAGAATAAATTTAGGAATAAAGCATTTAATAGATAGATACTTTCTTAATTTACATGAGTTAATTTTGTAAGCTAAATAAATTGTACCAATGGATTGGGCGATAACAGTTGCTATTGCAAGGCCACCTATACCATAAGCTGGAACAATTCCGTATCCCCAGATAAATAATGGATTTAAAAAAATATTTAAAAAGAAACTAAAGATAAGAACATTTCTATAGCTCTTAGTATCTCCCTGAGCATTCAAAGCTCCATTTAAAGAGATTTGGATCATAACTATAAATGTTCCATAAAAAATTATATCTAAATACTCTCTAGTTAAAGCAATACCAGCAGCATCAGATCCCATAACACCTAAGAGAAAATCAGAGGCATTTAATCCAAATAAAGTAACAACAATTGAAGTGATCAATGCAAAAATTACTGATTGAGCAATAAATAGTGATGCTTTATTAATTTTTTTAGCACCTAATAAATTACCAATACAAGAGTTCGTAGCAGCACCAATACCAACACCAACAGCGATGATGACAAAATATATTGGGAAAGATTTAGCTATTGCACTTATAGCTTCTGCAGAAATTCTACCAGCAAACCATGTATCAACTAAATTATAGAATGTTTGAAATAAAGAACCAACACTAGCTGGAATAGTTACTTTTTTAAGTAATGACCAAATTGGATCTTTGGTTAAATTTATGGCTTTAGACAAATGTTTTTCCTATTTAAATTCTTTTTGGAATATATGCTTTGAACCAGTCTTTTTAGCAAGGTTTATTTGCTTTTGCCTCATTCGAAATCTCTCTTTTTGAGTTTGAGTTAAATTATCATGACAGTTTATGCATGAAACACCTTCCTCATATTTTTTAGACTTCTTATCTTTCGATGAAACAGGTTTTCTACATCCACTGCATATTGAGTATGTTCCAGTTACCAATCCATGTTTAACACTGATTCTGTTGTCAAAGACAAAGCATTCCCCATTCCATAAACTTTCTTTTTTTTTAACATTTTTTAAGTAATTTAAAATTCCACCTTTTAATTGATAAACATTTTTAAAACCTTTTTTTTCTAAAAATACTGAAGCTTTCTCACATCTTATTCCGCCAGTACAAAACATTGCAATTGGCTTTGTTTTTTTTAGTTTATTTAAGTATTTTGGAAATTCTCTAAAATTATCAACATCAGGATTAACCGATCTTTTAAAAGTACCCACATTATACTCAAATGGTTTTCTAGAATCTAAAACTAATATTTCTTTATCATTGATTAATTTATTCCATTTTTTTGGGTCAACATGATTATCTTTTTTATTTTTTGTTGATAAGGAAAGACCCATAGGAACTACTTCTTTTTTAATCTTAACTTTTGGTTTATGAAATGGTTGAAATTTACTTTTTGAAGTATTTTCACTATCAAACTTTTTAAAATCTAATATCTTTTTAATCTTTATGATAGCTGACTTTAGATCGTTAGCTTTCCCAGAGATTGTTGCATTTACTCCTTCACTAGCTATAATTATTGTTCCTCGGATATTTTTTTTAATTAAATAATCCTGTAATAAAACCTTATTTTTTTTTAAAGAGGTAAGTTTTTTAAATTTGTAAAAACCAAAAACATAGAACATTATAACACTCTACAAACAGTCATTCCGTCACCTAAAGGCACAATGATTTGTTCCACTCTTTTATCGTTTGCAACATAAGTATTAAAATCTCTGATATTTATTGTGTATTTATCTAAATTATCATCATCAGCAACTTCACCATGCCATAAAACATTGTCTACAATAATCAATCCACCTTTATCTAATAACTTCAGTGATCTTTCATAATATTCTTTGTAATTCATTTTATCGGCATCAATAAAAACCATATCAAACTTACTATTCTTTAATTCCTCCAAACTATCTAATGCTGGTTTAACGATTGTTTGAATTTTATTATCCTGATTGGCTTTTTTAAAAAAATCTAATGCAATTTTGTTTGTTCCCTCATCTTTATCAAGCGCTACAAGTTTACCGTCATTTGGTAATGCTAATGCTATAGAAAGTGCACTTAATCCAGTAAAGGTTCCAATCTCGAGTACATCTTTAATATTAGAAATTTTTATAATTAAATGAAGAAAATGACATTGAGATGTTGCAACTTGCATTCTCTTAACATCTCCAAGTGTATTATTGTAATCGATTATTTCTTGCTGAATGGGATTTAACTTTAAACTAAAATTATTTATATACTTTTCTAGTTTTTCAGTAATTTCAAGGTTCTTCCCCATGATATTAAAGTTTCTTCTTTAATATCTCATTTATTAATTGAGGGTTAGCTTTACCACTTGAAGCTTTCATTGCTTGACCTACAAAGAAACCAAATAGCTTTTCTTTACCATTCTTATATTCAATAGCTTTTTCTCTATTATCATTGATAATTTTATCTATTAAAGCCTCTAATGCTTTAGGGTCACTTTCTTGCTTTAAACCTTTTTCTTCAACAATTATTTGGGGATCAATGTCTCCATCCATCATTAATTCAAATATTGTTTTGGCTATTTTTCCAGAAATTGTTCCATTCTTAATTAGATTAATTAACTTTGCCAAATTTTTTGCACTTATTGGACTTTGTGTAATTTCTAAATTTTTATTATTTAAAACAGCAAACAATTCACCAGTAATCCAGTTAACGGCTAATTTCATATCTCGGTTTTTCCCCATTTTAGCAACAACTTCCTCAAAATATTTAGCTGTATCAATGTCAGAAACTAATATTGTAGCCTCATAAGCAGAGACTTTAAACTCATCAATAAATCTTTTCTTTTTATCGTCTGGTAGTTCAGGGATATCTGCTTTAAGTTTTTCAATAAATTCATCAGTTACTTCTAATGGTAATAAATCTGGATCTGGAAAATATCTATAATCATGAGCATCCTCTTTAGATCTCATAGATCTCGTTTCATTTTTTTTTGTATCAAATAATCTTGTTTCTTGATCGATTGTTTTACCATCTTCAATTAAATCAACTTGTCTATTAGCTTCATAATCAATAGCCATTTGCATAAATTTAATTGAGTTAACATTCTTAATCTCACAACGAGTTCCAAGTTTATCAGAACCTTTAATTCTAACAGAAATATTAACATCAGCTCTTAAAGAACCTTCCTGCATGTTTCCATCACACGTACCAAGGTATCTCATAATGGATCTTAATTTTTTAACATAAGCACTAACTTCATCTGGAGTTCTCATATCTGGTTTACTAACAATTTCCATTAAAGCTACACCTGATCTATTTAAATCAACCAAAGTATTTTGTGGGTCCATATCATGAATACTTTTTCCAGCATCTTGTTCTAAGTGTAATCTTTCAATCCCTACTTCCTTTTGGCCATGTGCCATATCAAGAATAACTGTCCCCTCTCCTACTATTGGATATTTAAATTGTGAAATTTGATAACCCTGTGGAAGGTCTGCATAAAAATAATTTTTTCTATCAAAAACAGATCTTTTATTAATTTGAGCTCTTAAACCTATACCCGTTTTAATTGCTTGTTTTACACAGTACTCATTAATAACTGGAAGCATTCCTGGGAATGCGGCGTCAACTAGACTTACTTGCGTATTAGGTTCAGCGCCAAAGGTGGTTGATGAAGATGAGAATAATTTGGAATTTGATGTAACCTGAGCATGAACTTCAAGGCCAATTACCACTTCGTAAACATTATCTCTTCTTTCGATTAAATATTCTGAATTATCTTTAGTCATCTATTTAATCCACCAATCAGTGATTTTATTTTTAAACTGGATTTTTTCTTCCATGGCATAAGCAATATTTAAAATATTTTGTTCATCAAAAGTTTTACCAATAATTTGTAGTCCCAATGGATAACCCTTAGCATCAACACCTGCAGGAATAGAAATTGCTGGTAATCCAGCTAAATTAACTGGAACTGTGAATATATCATTTAAATACATTGAAACTGGATCGTTAGTTTTTTCACCAATTTTAAAAGCAGCACTTGGTGTTGATGGAGTTAAAATTGCATCAACTTTCTTGTATGCTTCATCAAAATCATTTTTAATTAATTTTCTAACTTTTTGCGCTTTTAGATAATAAGCATCATAATAACCAGAAGACAAAACATATGTTCCTATCATTATTCTTCTTTGAACTTCGCTACCAAAACCTTCAGATCTTGTTTTTTCGTACATATCAATAAGGTTTTCACCTTTAGATCTAAAACCATACTTAACACCATCATATCTAGCTAAGTTTGAAGAAGCTTCAGCTGGAGCTACTATATAGTAAGTAGGTAGAGCATAATTTGTATGAGGTAGTGAGATTTCAACAATTTCAGCACCACAATCTTTTGCATACTCAATTCCCTTAGTCCATAAATCTTCTATCTCTTTTGGCATTCCATCAACTCTATATTCTTTTGGAATTCCAATTTTCTTACCTTTGATGTTGTTTGTTAATTCTTTGCTGTATTCATTTCTTTTAAAATCAATTGAAGTTGAATCTTTTTCATCATAAGTGCTAATTATTTCTTGAAGAAGCGCACAATCTTTTACATCTTTAGACATTGGTCCTGCTTGATCTAATGAAGATGCAAAAGCAACAATTCCATATCTTGAGCAACTTCCATAAGTGGGCTTTAATCCAACAGTACCTGTAAATGAAGCAGGTTGTCTAATGGAGCCACCTGTATCAGTTCCAATTGTAATGGGTGTTAAATTAGCTGCTAGAGCTGATGCAGAGCCTCCTGAAGAGCCTCCAGGTACTAAACCTTTATCTACAGGACTTTGTACATTTCCAAAAAAACTAGTTTCATTAGATGAACCCATTGCAAATTCATCACAATTTAACTTACCAAGTAGTATTGCACCCTCATCCCAAATATTTTGAGTAACAGTGGACTCGTATGGTGGAATAAAATTATTTAAAATTTTACTACCCGCTGTAGTTTTTACATCTTTGGTGCAAAACAAATCTTTAACCGCCATTGGAACACCTGGAAGCTTTAAATCAAAATTAGGTTTTTGATCAAAATTTTTAGCTTTCAAAAGTGCATTAGAAAAATCTTCTGTTATGTAAGCATTTAAATCTCTAGACTTTTCTCCTCTATCAATAAAGGCTTTGGTAGTTTCTTCAGAAGAAATTTTTTTATCTTTAATATTTTTAACTAATTCAGTTAAAGTGAGTGAAGTGATATCTGGCATTATTCAACAACCCTTGGTACAACAAAAAAATCTTCATTTTCTTCTGGTGAGTTTTTTAATATTTGATCTCTTATATTTTCACTTTTAACCTCATCTGCTCTTAATTTTAATGTGGTTTCTGCAACAGAGGTTAAAGGCTCAACATTATCAGTATTGAGTTCATTCAATTTTTCAATGAAATCAAATATAGAGTTAAGATCTCCAGCTAATTTATTGGCTTTTGCATCATCAACTGAGATTCTTGATAATTTAGATATATGCTTTATTGTTTTAAGATCAATTGTCATGTGGTAATTAAATATGTCGGCAAACTATCACTTAAGTATAAAATATACAATATGATCACAATTGAAAATTTTAAAATAAAACACTCGAATAAGGTAAGATTTATTGGTTTAGATTTAGGATCTAAAAGAATTGGTGTCTCAATTTGTGATGAAAGACAATCTATAGCCACGCCCTTTAAAACTATAAATAAAACCAATACAAACGAGCTAATTGATGAACTTAAGATAATAATTAAAGATAATAATATTGGCGGAATAATTGTGGGGAACCCAGTTAATATGGATGGTAGTCTCGGTAGATCTGCTCAATCAGTTAATGACGTTGCATCGAATATATCAAAATCTATAGACCTACCTGTGATATTGTGGGATGAGAGACTTTCAACAGTTGGCGCATTTAATCTATCAAGTTTATTAGACGTTAATGTTTCAAAAAGAGTTAAAACAATTGATCAAAACGCTGCAGCCTTTATTTTACAAGGGGCAATAGACTTTTTAAATAATTAATACTTGCCATAGTGATCGTTAATAGTTATAGAGTTAATTTTAATGGCAACCAAAATAAATAAAGCTATTAAGATTTCTCAAAAACACCTTTTAGGTATTCAAGATCTATCAATTAGTGATGTTAATCTCATTTTAGAAGAAGCTAAAAGCTTCATTAAATTAAATCAAAGTAAAAATAAAAGATTAAATGTATTAAATGGTAAAACTCAAATTAATTTGTTTTTTGAACCCTCCACTAGAACACAAAGTTCATTTGAATTAGCTGGAAAAAGATTAGGTGCAGATGTTATGTCAATGAACATGGCGAACTCTGCGGTTAAGAAAGGTGAAACACTAATAGATACCGCAATGACTTTAAATGCAATGCATCCAGATATAATTGTAATTAGGCACCAGGATTCCGGTGCATGTAATCTTTTATCTCAAAAAGTAAATTGTGCAGTACTTAATGCTGGCGATGGAAGCCGTGAACACCCTACTCAAGCTTTATTAGATGCTTTAACAATTATAAATCGTAAAAAAAAAATTGAGGGTTTAAGAGTTGCGATTTGTGGTGACATAACTCATTCACGTGTTGCAAGGTCAAATATTTATCTTCTAAATATGTTGGGTGCAGAAGTTAACATTATTGCACCATCAAACTTAATGCCAAAAGAAATAGAAAAGTTTGGCGTTAATACATTTACAGATATGAAAAAAGGTTTGAAAGATTGTGATATTGTGATGATGCTAAGGTTACAAAATGAAAGGATGACTAGTTCTTTCTTGTCTTCTAATAGAGAGTACTATGAATATTATGGACTAACTCCAGATAAGCTTGCTCATGCAAAAGATGATGCTTTGATTATGCATCCAGGTCCAATGAATAGAGGGATCGAAATTGATACAAAATTGGCAGATGACATTAACAGAAGCGTAATTAAGGAACAGGTTGAACTAGGTGTTGCAGTAAGAATGGCTTGTTTAAAAATATTTTGTGAATAAATGAAAAAACAATACTTTATAAATGCAAATATAATTGACCCTCACAACTCTATCAATGAGAACGGTGGATTAATTATTGGTGAAGATGGTTTGATTGAAGCTATTGGTAAAAAAGTAAATTCTAACAACATTCCATCAAGAGAAAAAGTAATAGATTTAAATGGCAAATATATATTCCCTGGTCTTGTTGATATGCGTGTCTTTGCAGGTGAACCTGGTTATGAATATAAAGAAAATTTTAGAACACTAAGCAATGCAGCACTTGCAGGAGGTGTTACTTCAGTTGTTACTATGCCTAATACGGATCCAATTATAGATAACGTTTCAATAGTAGATTTTTTAAAAAGACGTGGAAGAGACAAATCTAAAATTAATGTTTTTCCAAGTGCTGCTCTTACCAAAAATATTGAAGGTACTACCATGACTGAATTTGGTCTACTTCAAAATAGAGGAATAATTGGATTTACTGATGGAGTTAAAACAATTCAAAATACTAGACTGATGTCTCGTATAATGAACTCAGCTAAAGATTTAGGCACACTAATCATGCAGCATGCAGAAGATTATGATTTATCTAATAATGGCATGATCAACTCTGGAATTATTGCAACAAAACTAGGTTTATCCGGAATACCAGCTGTTGCAGAGAGAATAATTATTGAGAGAGATTTAACATTATTAGAAAATATTAAATGCAGATATCACATATCACAAATTTCTGCTGCAAAATCAGTTGAAATAATTAATGAAAGAAAAGATAAAGTTAAATTTACAACAGGAGTATCTATTAATAATCTTTCATTAAATGAAAATGATATTGGAGATTTTCGAACATTCTTAAAACTTTCTCCACCACTAAGAACAGAAGAAGACAGGATAGCTCTAGTTCAAGGCTTAAAGGATGAAACTATAGACGTCATTGTATCCGATCATAAGCCTGAAGATGAAGAGCAAAAAAGATTGACCTTTGCACAAGCTGCTACAGGTGCCTCAGGCATTGAAACTTTATTATCTCTTAGCTTGGAATTACACCACAACGGATCTGTAAAATTAGAAACTATCATTAAAGCCTTAACATCAAACCCTGCAAAAATATTGAAAATAAATAAAGGTAATCTTTCAATTGGTAATGATGCTGATTTTTGCATCGTAGATATTGATAAACCATGGATGGTTAAAAAAGATAAGCTTGTTTCAAAATCTAAAAACACCTCAATTGAAGACAAAAAGCTCCAAGGTAAAGTCACAAATACATTTGTAAAAGGTGAAGAACTATTTAAATTATAGCAATGGAATATTTAATTGTTGCATTAAGCTCATATTTATTAGGATCAATACCTTTTGGTTTTATACTTACAAAAATATTTTTAAAAAAAGATATTAGAGATATTGGCTCAGGAAACATTGGAGCTACAAACGCTCTTAGAACAGGTAATAAAACATTAGGCTACGCAACTTTATTACTGGATATAGCAAAAGCTGTATTGCCTGTTTTATATGTAAAATTTAATTATCCCGATTATATCTTTATTTCATCATTAAGCGCATTTTTAGGTCACGTTTTTCCAATATGGCTTAAGTTTAAAGGGGGCAAGGGTGTTGCAACATATGTTGGAATATTATTTTCTATAAACATACTTTTAGGTTTAGTATTTATTGTTAGTTGGGCTGTTACATTTCTTATTTCAAAATACTCATCACTTTCATCACTAGTTGGTAGTTTAATGGTTCCAATTTATTTAATAATTTTTGAAAATTATAATTCAATATTTTTTATAATAATGTTTGTGCTTATATTCTACACACACAGAGAAAACGTCAAACGATTGAAAAACAAAGAAGAAAGTAAGACTAAAATTTATTGATTTGACTATCTAAGTCTTTTAAGTAATTTGTTTAGTAATGAATCTTGTAGTCGTAGAAAGTCCAGCTAAAGCAAAAACTATCAATAAATATCTAGGTGATGGTTATATTGTGTTAGCAAGTTATGGTCATATTAGAGATCTTCCCTCGAAAAACGGTTCTGTTGATCCAGATAATAATTTTAAAATGGAATGGGAAGTGGATAGTTTTTCTAAAAAATATCTTAAAAAAATTACAGATGCAGCTAAAATTTCTTCAAAAATTATACTAGCAACTGACCCTGACCGTGAAGGTGAAGCGATCGCTTGGCATGTTAAAGAATATTTAAATGAGAAAAAATTAATTAAAGACAAAAATGTAGAAAGAGTTGTTTTTAACGAAATTACAAAAAAAGCAGTTATTCATGGAATTGAAAACCCACGACAAATCGAGCCACTACTTGTTGATGCTTATATGGCTAGAAGAGCCTTGGACTATTTAGTTGGCTTTAACATATCACCAATTTTATGGACAAAACTGCCTGGTTCTAAATCAGCAGGGCGTGTTCAGTCAGTTGCTTTAAAATTAATTACAGAACGAGAACACGAAATAGAGCTTTTTGATCCTGAGGAATTTTGGACTTTAAGTGTTCAATTCGACGATAATGCTAAAAATTCTATATTAGCAAGTATCACTCAATTGAATGATAAAAAAATTGAAAAATTTTCTTTTAAAAATAAAGCTGAAATTGATAAAGCAATTGAAGAAGTTAAATTTAAGAAATTTAATATAAATGACATCTCAAGCAAAGTTGTTAACAGAAACCCTTTAGGCCCTTTTACTACCTCTACATTACAGCAAGTTTCTTCTGGTAGACTAGGATTTGGAGCGTCACGAACAATGCAGATAGCTCAAAAACTTTATCAAGGTATAGAAATAGACGGTGAAACTATTGGTCTTATCACGTACATGCGAACAGATGGCACCAATCTATCTACAGACGCTATAGACACTTTCAGGAAATATATAAAAAATGAGTTTGGCGATGAATATATTCCAGATAATGCAGCAAGTTATTCTGGTAAAAAGGCTAAAAATGCTCAAGAAGCCCATGAAGCAATTAGACCTACGGATATTATGCGTGCACCAGATACAGTTAAAAAATATCTAAGTCCAGATCAACATAAATTATACGATTTAATTTGGAGTAGAGCCCTATCCTCTCAAATGAAACCCGCTCAATTTGATAGAAATACTATTACGATAAGTTCAGATGATAATGGAACAGTCTGTAAGGCTAGTGGCTCTGTTATTAAATTTGATGGTTTCTTAAAGGTTATGAAAGATACAAAAAAAGATGATGAAGATATTCTTCCTGAAATGAACAAAGGTCCTGTTAATATAGAGAGTCTATTAGATGAACAGCATTTTACACAGCCACCACCAAGATACTCAGAGGCAAGTTTAGTTAAGAAATTAGAAGAACTGGGTATTGGAAGACCTTCAACTTATGCAAGTATAATATCTGTTATATCTACTAGAGGGTATGCAGAGGCAATTAATAAAAGATTTCACCCAACAGATCGTGGTAAATTAATTTCTGCTTTTCTTGAAAAACTTTTTTCCAAATATGTTGACTATAACTTTACTGCAAGTTTAGAAAGCCAACTTGATGACATTACTACCGGTAAGGAAGGGTGGATAAAAGTTCTAGAGTTATTTTGGAAAGATTTTAATCAAAATGTGTCTGACGTTAAGGAAAAAAGAACTAGAGAAGTTTTAGATCTATTAAATGATAGCCTAGGTAATTTAATTTTTGAAAGAGATAAAGATGGAAGTATTAATAGGCAATGTAAGTTATGTGACAGTGGATCATTAAGTTTAAAAAATAGTTTTAGAGGTGGTGCTTTTATAGGTTGTTCAAATTATCCAGATTGTAAATTTACTAGACCTCTGTCTAAAGCTAAAGCAGCCGCTCAATCTCAACTAGGTGAACCAAAGTTTATAGGAAAACATGAAAATGGTAATGACATGTATCTTAAAAACGGAAGATTTGGCCCCTACTTACAGTATGAACAAATTGAGGAAATAAAAGAAGAAGTTATTGCTGAAACAAAAAAAAAAAGAAAACAAAAAAAAAGAAGATAGAAAAAGAAGACAATAATTTAAGAAATGTTTCTATACCTAAAGGAATTGCATTGAATAGTGTGGATCTGGATAGAGCTAAATTTTTGTGCTCATTACCTAAAAGTTTAGGTATTAACCCTGAAAATCAAAAAGATATAATATTAAATTCAGGAAGATTTGGCCCATATCTAAAATGTGAAAATAAATCAGCAAGAATTGAAAATGTTGAAGAAATATTTTCAATTGGTCTTAACAGGGCAATCACCCTAATAGCAGAGGCTAAGCCAGGTAGAATGTCTGCATCAATTATAAAAGATCTTGGGGAACACCCTGGGGACAAAAAACCTGTTAGAGTAATGAAGGGTCAATATGGGCCCTATATTAAGTATAAATCTCTTAATGCAACGATACCAGAGGAAAAAGACCCCTTAGAACTTAACATGGAAGAAGCTTTAATATTAATTGAGAAAAGAAAAGAATACGATAAAAATAAGAAATCAAAAAAAAAGAAAAAAGGTAAATAAATATGAATTTTGAAGAAAAAATTAAAGAATTAAAATTACAATTGCCAGAAGCAAGAGATCCAGTTGGATCATATGTAGCATCAAAGATTATTGGTAAAATGCTTTTTATATCAGGTCAAATTTCAACAGCGGCAAATGGTGATTTGATAAAAGGTAAAGTTGGAAGAGAATTAAAAACAGAAGATGGTTATGAAGCTGCTAAAAGATGTGGCTTAAATATAATTTCACAAGTTAAAAAGGCCTGCAATGATGATTTAACAAGAATTAAATCTTGTATAAAATTAACTGGATTTGTTAATTCAACAGAAAATTTTATAGAACAGCCTAAAGTAATAAATGGAGCATCTGATTTAATAGTATCAGTATTTGGTGATGCTGGAATGCATACACGAGCGGCTGTAAGCACAAATAGTTTACCTCTGGGTGTTTCTGTTGAAGTCGATGCTATTTTTGAATTAAATTAACAGCCAATAGCAAAATATCTAATTTTCTGCTTTTTCATTTTTGTTAATGAGTAAATATTTCTCATATCAAATATTGTGAACTTTTTTTTTATAATATTTTTTTTAAAATTTATTGATTTAAAATCATTCCATTCAGTGTGAATTATTATTAAATCTGAGTCTTTAATTGCTGAACTAATATCTTTTGAAAAACTAACATTCCTTATTTTCTTAAATTCTTTTTTTTCACCAGTGGGATCAAAGTAATTAATGACTGCACCATTCTTAATTAAAGAAGGTATCATACTTAAACAAGGCGAATCTCTCATATCATCTGTATTAGCCTTAAAAGTTACGCCTAAAAAACATATTTTTTTCTTTTTAATTTTACCTCTTAATATGTCGAAAATCCGTTTTAACAATAATGAAGATCTATTTTCATTAGATTTAATAACACTTTTAATAACAGATAAATTTGTTTTAAATTTATCAGCTGTAGTAGTTATAGCTTTAGTATCTTTTGGGAAACATGAACCACCATAAGCAGGACCAGCTCTCAAAAAACGTCCTCCAATTCTTTTATCTAAGCCCATACCAATAGAAATATCCTCAACATTAATGTCTAGTTTTTCACATAAATTTGCGAGTTCATTAATAAAAGTTATCTTAGTTGCTAAAAAAGCATTAGATGCATATTTTATTAGTTCAGCAGATCTTCTTGAGCTATTAACATACTTTGCTCCTTTTGATATTAACGGTGAGTAAAGATTTTTTAAAATTGTATTGGATTTTTTATCATTGCACCCAATTATAATTCTATCAGGATAAGTAAAGTCTCTTATGGCCTCACCTTCTCTTAAAAATTCTGGATTTGAAATTACAGAGAATAATTTCTTAGAAACTTTTTGCGAAATAATCTTTTCAATCTCATCGCCTGTTGTTACAGGCACGGTTGATTTAGTAATAATAATTTTAAATTTAGATATAGAAGATCTAATTTCTTTAGCGACATCAAATATTTGACTTAAATCTGCAGCACTGCCATTTTTTTTAGTAGGAGTACCAACACAAATGAAAACAATATCTGACTTAGAAATAGAGTCTTTTAAATTTGTTGAAAACTTTAATCTATCATTTTTATAGTTTTTTAGAACAAGCTCGTCTAATCCGGGTTCATATATCGGAATAATACCTTTTTTCAAATTTTCAATTTTTTTTGTATCACGATCCACACAAATAACATCGTTACCAAGATCTGAAAAACAAACACCACTAACCAACCCTACATATCCAGTGCCAATCATACATAATTTCATTTTTTAACTATCTCCAAACCTGAATTAATGTAGCCTTTCATTGTTCCACAATCTAAATATTTACCAGAAAAATTATGGCCAACAAATTTATTATTCTCATTAATCAATGATTGTATTGCATCAGTAATATGAATTTCCCCACCTTTGTTTGGTTTAAGGTTGAGTAATTTACTAAAAATTGTTTTAGGTAATATATACCTTCCAATAACAGCCTTCGTAGAAGGTGCTTGTTTAATAGTTGGTTTTTCTACTACACTTTTAATAATGAAATTCATATTGTCAATTTTCTTTTTAATATCATAAATACCCCATCTTGAAACTTCATTTTTATTAACTTTCATGCTGGCCATAACAGATGAGTTAAATTTTATGTGTGTAGCAATCATGGATTTTGAGCAATTGTGTTTAATGATTAAATCATCCGGTAACAACATAAGAAAATAATTATCTTTTATAAATCTTCTGGTTTTAAGCACCGCATCTCCTGTGCCAAGCGGTTTGTCCTGAAAAACAAATTTAATCATTTTTTTATATTTCAAGATTTTTTTATATTCCTTTATAATGCGAGAATCTTTTTTACGTTTAATAATATTCTTATAAAACTTATCATTATAAAAATATTTTTTAATCATTAATTTCTTTTTTGATATGATAAAAATAACTTCTTTAATTCCAGCTTCAATGCATTCGTCAAGAATATACTCTATACCGGGCTTGCCGTTGATGGGTAAAAGTTCTTTTGCGAAAACACTTGTTAATGGAAGCAGTCTTGTTCCAAGTCCTGCTAAAGGAATTATAGCTTGTTTAATCATATAAATGTTTTACTTATTAATATTATTATTACAAATGAAATTAATAAAACAAATAACTGATTTAAATAAGGCAATTAATAAAGAGAAAAGATTAGGGTTTGTTCCTACAATGGGTAGCCTACATAAGGGTCATGAAGCTCTTATAAAAAAATCACAAAAAAAGTGCAAAAAAACTATAGTTACTATTTTTGTTAACCCGACACAATTCAATAACAAAAAGGACTATAAAAATTACCCCAGATGCTTAAATAAAGATCTTAAGATTCTTAAAAGATTGAAAGTTGATTTTGTATATCTACCTACTGTAGCACAAATTTTTAATGAACAGTTGCCTAAAACTTTATTAAATAAATCACAAAAGATAATGTGTGCAAAATTTAGAAAAGGTCACTTTGAAGGTGTGCTTGACATTTTGAATCGTTTTGTAAAAATAATATCACCAATGTACATGTTTATGGGTGAAAAAGATTATCAGCAATTTTTTTTAGTTAAAAACTTCATTGAAAAAAATTCTAAAACTAAAGTTTATTGCTGCAAAACTATTAGAGATTCAAATATGATCGCTTTATCATCAAGAAATAACTTATTAAACAAAACTAATCTTAATACGTTAAAGATAATTACTAATAAATTACTCATCTTAAAAAAAAAAATTTATAAAAATAAAAAAAAATCCAAAACACTATTACCTTTAATTAAAAAAAATTTAATTAAAGAGTATCATGTTAAGATTGAATATTTAGAGTGTCGCAATATAGTTAACTTAAGCACAAATATTAACACTAAATCGTTTAAACTTTTTGTAGCTTATTATTTAAATAATGTAAGATTAATAGATAACTTTTAAAGAAAATAAGCACTCACACCTAAGAACGACACAAACCCAATAACATCGGTTATCGTAGTTACAAATACACTAGATGCTATAGCGGGATCAATATCCATTTTTTTTAAAGTTATTGGAACTAAAATTCCAAATAATCCAGCCACTATCATTGTGACAATCATTGACATAGAAATAATCATTGAAAGTAGGGAATCTTGGAACCAAATTTGCACAACAAGTGCACTAATTGTTGCAAAAATAATACCATTCAAAATGCCTATGTTAAATTCTTTTAAAATATTCTGAGAAAAATTATTTTTTGTTAAATCATTTGTTGCTAAAGTTCTAACTGTAACAGCTAATGTTTGCATGCCAGCATTACCACCCATAGAAGCAACAATCGGCATTAAAAAAGCTAAAACAACCATCTGTTCTATTGTTGCACCAAATAAACTAATGACCCAAGTTGCAAGAAATGCAGTGAAGAGATTTAGTAGAAGCCAGTTAAATCTTCTTTTAGTTTTTTTAAGAACACCATCTGTAATTTCTTCATCACCTACACCAGCTAACCTTAAGGCATCTTCTTCTGCTTCTTCCTTTAAAACAGTTAAAACATCATCATACATAATCATGCCAACTAATTTATTTGTTTTGTCAACTACAGCAGCAGAATTTAAATTATAATTCTCAAAGACATTACCAACTTCTTCTTTATCCATATCAACTGGTATAAGCAATTGAGACTCAGACATAATGGAAAGCATTTTTGTATCTCTAGAAGTTGTTAAAACCTTAGATGATGGAACCGTTCCAATAGGTTTAAAACCCTCATCGACAATAAAAATTTCTAAAAACTCTTCAGGTAAATCCTTGTTTTCACGTAAATAGTCAATTGTTTGTCCTACTGACCAATTGCTAGGTATGGCTGTAAATTCACGCTGCATAATCCTTGCAGCAGTGTCTTCTGGGTAACTTAGACTTTCAAGTAACGCAAAACGATCTTTTGGAGGTAATGAGCTTAAAATATCATTTTTATCTTTTTCATCTACGTTTTCTAAAATCGCAATTGCATCATCTGACTCTAGGTTTTTTAAAAGTTTAACAATTGAATCTGAAGAAAGGTAAGCAATAATTTCAGATTGAACGGATTCATTAAGTTCAATAAAAACCTCAGGATCTATATTAAAATTATTAAGTTTTATTAAGCTTTCTCTATCATTTTGACCAAGATGTTCAATAATGTCAGCTGCATCAGCTGGGTGCATTTCATTAAATGAATTTGTAATAAATTGAGCGTCGTTATTAGTAATTTTATTTTTAACAACTTTTAAATATTCTTTATTAAACTCAAAATTTACTTTTTTATCTTTTATTTTTTTTATTAAAGACATAAATTTACCTATAAATCAATTTTGCACTCTTAGTGCATAATAAGAATAATACAATTTATAAATGAATATAGAAATTAAAAAGTCAATAAACCCAGTAAAATATGATATTGCAATAAAAATTTTGGAAGAAAGATTGCTGGATATAAATAATAACAAAAAAAGTGATTTAATTTGGCTCCTAGAACATGAAGAAATATATACAGCTGGCAATAACTATAAAGAAGAGGAAATTTTAAATAAAGAAATAAACATAATTAAAACTAATCGTGGTGGCAAAATAACCTATCATGGTCCTGGACAATTAATTTGTTATTTTGTCATAGATTTAAAACAAAGAAAAAAAAATATTAGAAAATTTATAACTTTAATCGAGAAAACAATTATTGAAAGCTTATTTGAATTTAACATTAAATCATTCGGTGATCCAAAAAATATTGGTATTTGGGTTGGTGATAAATCCAATATTAAGAAAGTTGCAGCAATTGGTGTGCGTGTTAGCAAATGGATTGCATATCATGGATTTGCAATTAATATTAATAATGATCTTACAAAATATCAAAGTATCATTCCATGCGGAATTTCAGATAAAGGTGTAACAAATCTCAAGTCTATAAATAATCAAAACTATAATGTTTTGGGTGATGTAATTATTGAAAATTTTACTAAGAACTTGGGAATCTAAGTCTTTTAGTCTTTAAAAGTTTTTTGAAATAATCTGGCAAGAGTGCTGTGTAAGTATATTTTTTATCCTTAATCATGAATTTAATTTGATAAGAATGAAGCATTAAATTTTTATTAATAGCTTTATCTGTATTGCTAAATTTATATTTTTGATCTCCATAAATTGGTGAACCTATTGCATATAATTGTTTTCTAAGCTGATGTTTTCTGCCAGTTATTGGTTTCATTTCAACCAAACTACAAATAGAATTTTTGTCTAAAACTTTATATGTGGTTCTTGCTTTTTCTATTATTTTTTTATCATTATCATATCTAGTAAGGTCATCATTCCATTCACCAGAAACTTTTTGTAATTCACCATGACATATTGCTAAATAAGTTTTGTGAACTTTTCTTAATCGAAATAGAGATGTTAACAATTGTGCTGCTTCCCTATGTTTAGCCATTATAAAAACACCTGAAGTATCTTTATCTAATCTATGAACTGAAAAAGGTTTTGTGTTTTGAAAAATATCGCTACGTGCAAAAATATCTACAAGATTTTTTTTAGATTTAGTTCCACCTTGAACTGATATACCGGAGCTTTTATTCAATACAATGAAGTCATCATTATTATCAATTATTAAATCTTCGTTCTCTTTAATGACTTCTTCAGATGGTGCAAATTTAATTGTTTTTTGAACAATTGTTTCTTTAAAATCAAAATTAAATAGATCAACAATATCTCCTGTTTTTACTTTGTGAGAGCTTTTTACTTTTTTATTATTGATCTTGACCTTTCCACTTTTTAAACTTTTTTCAATTAACCCTTGTGGGTAATTGCCAAGCTTATTCCGTATCCATCTATCAATACGCATATCGTTATACGTTGAATCAACGTTAAATGACTTTTTCATGATGATATAATTTTATATAAAAAATTAAGCAGTAGCTAATTTTTTTTCTTCGTTTTGATCTTTAGTTGGTTCTTTTTTCTTTCTGTCTACTCTTTTTGCTTCAACATCTCTATCAACAAATTCAATTACTGCCATAGGTGCATTGTCACCATATCTAAAACCAGCTTTGATAATTCTGGTATATCCACCATTTCTTTTTTCATATCTTTTAGACAAAGTTTTTGTAACCTTGCGAGCTGAAGTGATGTCTTGCAATTTAGTCATCAACATCTTTGTTGTTAGTAAGGTTTCTTTTTTCCCTAATGTAATGATCTTATCAGCTTGAGGTTTTAGGAATTTAGCTTTTGGAAGTGTAGTAGTAATCTGTTCATATTTGATTAAGGAATTTAACATATTCTTTAACAGTGCTTTTCTATGCTCAGAAGTTCTATTTAACTTCTTATTAGCCATTCCGTGTCTCATTAGATTTGCTCCTCTAACTTCTTAGACATTTCAGCTATATTCTCTGGTGGCCAATTTGGAATTTCCATGCCCAAATATAAGGACATTGCAGTTAGAACTTCTTTTATTTCATTTAAAGATTTTCTACCAAAGTTTGGAGTTCTAAGCATCTCACCTTCTGATTTTTGAACGAGATCTCCTATATAAATTATGTTATCATTTTTTAAACAGTTCATAGAACGAACTGATAATTCTAACTCATCTACTTTTCTTAAAAGATTTTTGTTAAACTCAGGCTCAGTTGAAACTTCTTTAACTGGAGCTTCTACAGGTTCATCAAAATTGACAAACATATTAAGTTGATCTTGGAAAATTCTTGCAGAATATGCGACTGCATCTTCAGCTGAAATTGAACCGTTTGTCTCAACTTCCATGGTTAACTTATCGTAATCCAGAGCTTTTCCCTCTCTAGCAGTGCTTATAGCGTATGAAACCTTTTTCACTGGACTGTACAATGAATCTATTGCAATCAAACCTAGAGGTGGTTCTTCTGGCTTATTCATTACAGCAGGCACATAACCTTTTCCAGTTCCAACATTCATTTCCATGTGAAAATGAGTATTTTCATCTAAATTGCAAATAACTAAATCAGGATTTAAAATCTCAATATCTGTAACAGCTTCTATATCAGAAGCTTTAATTTCGCCCGGTCCCTTTGCATCTAAAATAAGTTTTTTAGCACTATCAGAAGAGCTTTTTAATGCTAAAGATTTAACGTTTAAAACTATGTCTGTCACATCTTCTCTAACACCTTTAATAGATGTAAATTCATGTAGCACTCCATCAATTTGAATTGATGTTACAGCAGCACCTCTAATAGATGAAAGCAGAATTCTTCTTAAAGAATTACCTAAAGTTAAACCATAACCTTTTTCTAATGGCTCAGCTATAATTTTAGCTTGTGATTTGTCATCACTAATTTTAACATCTAATTGAGCTGGTTTAATTAATGCTTTCCAATTTTTAGCATTTACATTTAAACTTTCCATTTACTAAACTCTCCTTTTTTTTGGTGGTCTTACGCCGTTATGTGGCATTGGTGTTGTATCTTTTATTGAAAGAATCTTAAATCCTTTCGCTTGTAATGCTCTTAAAGCAGTTTCTCTTCCTGACCCAGGTCCCTTAACCTGTACAGTTAATGTCTTCATTCCATACTCTAAAGCTTTAGACCCAGCAGAGTCTGCAGCAACCTGAGCAGCATAAGGAGTTGATTTTCTCGAACCTTTAAAACCTTTTTGTCCAGCCGATGCCCATGAAATAACATTTCCATTAGTGTCAGCTATTGAAATTATTGTATTATTAAAAGTTGATTGTACATAAGCAATACCATTAAGAATATGTTTCTTAATTTTTTTCTTTTTTGAATATGAACTTTTTTTAGATTTTTTATCTACTTTTTTTTCAACTTTTTTTTCTATAACAGAATCTAAATTTTCTACTTTATCTACTTTGGCCATAAATTAATTATTTTTTAAGTGGTGTTAATTTTTTACCTGCAATTGCAATAGCCTTACCTTTTCTAGTTCTAGCATTACATCTTGTTCTTTGTCCTCTAACTGGAAGTTTTTTTCTATGTCTTGATCCTCTATAACATGCAAGATCTATTAATCTTTTGATAGTTAATGAATAGTCTCTTCTAAGGTCGCCTTCTACTTTAAAATTTGCATCAATATATTCTCTAATTTTTAAAATATCATCATCTGTTAATTCGTTAATTCTTTTTGCAGTAGGAATTTCTAATGAAGTACAAATCTGATTTGAAAACCTATCACCTATACCATAGATGTACGTTAGACCTATGTGGACAAGTTTGTTTTGGGGAATGTTTACACCTGCTATACGAGCCATATTTTTGAGAATAAATTTAGCCTTTTATATAAGAAGATGTTCTAAAGTCAACGCCTTTAACATTAAGAACATCATTGATTTTATTGTTAATTTGCTCAATTTGAGAAGCTCCATCAATTTCTGTGAAATTTGCATTTTTTGAGTAAAAATCTAGGATTGGTTTGGTTGTTTCCATATAAGTCTCATATCTGGCTACAACTACATCAAAATTATCATCTTTTCTCCTCTTAAGGAACTCTTTACCGCATGGGTGTAGCTCAATTTCCTCTTTATTAAAAAATTCATTTAAAGTCATATTACATTTATCACATGTCATCCTGCCCATAATACGTTTTTCAATAATGTCTTTTGAAACATTTAAAAAAATTATATGACCAATAGTTTGGTCAAACTCAGCTAAAATTGATTCTAAATTATTAGCCTGTTTGATATTTCTAGGGTATCCGTCGAAAATAATTCGATCTCTAAATTTAAGATTCGTAATAGATTGTTTTAGCAATATATTCACTGTTTCATCAGAAACGAATTTGCCATTAGATATTAATTTTTCTATTTCAACACCAAGAGCTGTTTTTAACTTAACCTCTTCTCTTAAAATGTTACCAGTTGATAATTGAAAGTAGTTATATTTTTTTACAATAAATTGTGCTTGTGTACCCTTACCAGCTCCAGGAGGACCAAATAAAATTATATTCACAAATATTATTTACCAAATTTAGTTTTTTTAATTAATTGCTCATATTGGGAACTCATTAATCTAGTTTGTATTTGGGTTACTGTATCAATGGCAACAACAACAACAATTAAAATTGAAGTACCACCTAGGTAGAAAGGTATTGGGTAATTCGCTATTAAAAACTCTGGCATCAGACATACAATGGTTAAATAAAGAGCTCCTATTGTTGTAAGTTTAGTTACAATTTTTTCTATGTATAGAGCTGTATTTTCACCAGGTCTAATCCCTGGGACAAAACCACCATATTTTCTTAAATTATCAGCAGTTTCTGTTGGGTTGAAAGTAATTGAGGTGTAGAAAAAAGTAAAAAATATTATTCCTGATGCGTATAGCAACATATAAAGAGGTTGGCCTTGTGTGAAGTATGAACTTATATTTAATAGTGCATCATTATCTGAAAAACTAAAATTAGAAAAAGTTACAGGCAAGAGTAATAAAGCTGATGCAAAAATTGCTGGTATAACACCTGCTTGGTTAATCTTTAAAGGTAAATGAGAAGATTCACCACCATACATTTTATTTCCCATTTGTCTTTTAGGGTAATTTATCAGAATTTTTCTTAATGCTCTTTCCATGAAAACAATGAACATGATTGATCCAACTAATAATACAAATATTGCAATAATCATAATTGTAGATACAGCACCAGTTCTACCTAATTCAAATGTTGTTACTAATGCTCTTGGTATTTCAGCAACAATTCCAGCAAAAATAATCAATGAAATACCATTACCAATACCTCTTTGAGTTATCTGTTCACCAAGCCACATTAAAAACATTGTTCCAGCAACAATAGTTGAGACTGCTGTTATCGTAAAAAATAACCCTGGATTAATAACCAAATCTGCTGAAGACTGTAAACCAATAGATAAACCATAACCTTGAACAGTGGCTAATAAAACGGTTCCATATCTTGTTATTTGAGTAATTTTAGCCCTACCCGTTTCTCCCTGAGCTTTTAAATTTTTAAAATAATCAGACACGCCAGTTAATAACTGAACAATAATAGATGAGGAAATGTATGGCATTATTCCTAGTGCAAAAATTGCCATTC
Organism: Candidatus Pelagibacter sp. uisw_098; assembly: GCF_059512505.1. Next base: position 555,930 of record NZ_CM183454.1, on the reverse strand, counting down.
TACTTACAGCACCTCCTGAAAAAACATTAAACATTCCAAGTAAGCCTTTTTGATTGCCGCTCATCATGGTTTGTAACTGTTCTGGATCAATACCTGGAATGGGCACAAAAGTACCAAATCTGTAAATTGCTAAAATGAATATTGTAAAAATTATTCTATTTTTAAGATCATTAGTTTGAGAAGATGAGCTCATAATATCTTAATTATTTTTTTAATTGTATTGTGCCGCCAGCTTTCTCTAATTTAACTACAGCAGATTTTGATATCAAATCAGCTTCAATACTAACCTTGTCGTTAATATCTCCTGTACCAAGTATTTTTAATTTTTGCGAATTTTTATTGATCAATTTTAACTTTTTAAGTAAAGCGATGTTTATTACTTCACTTGAATTGATAGTTTTTTCATTAATATAAGATTGTATTTTTTGAAGATTCATTATTGCTATGATATCTTGATATCTTTTAATAGCATTAAATCCTCTTTTGGGTAACCTTCTGTATAGAGGCATTTGACCACCTTCAAAAGCTTTGATGGCAACACCAGATCTCGATTTTTGACCCTTAACTCCTCTTCCTGAAGTTTTACCTTTTCCTGATCCAATACCTCGACCAACTCTCATTTTTTTTTTATATAAAACTTTACCAGTAGTGTTTAATGTGCTCATTATCCTCTTTTTTCAATTACGTCAGAAATTTTTTTATTTCTAATTGTTGCTATATGTTTTGGTGAATTTTGTTTTGAAAGTGCTTTCATGGTAGCTCTTATCATGTTGTGAGGGTTTGATGTTCCCATAGATTTAGCGACGATGTCTTTAATTCCTAAAACTTCACAAACAGCTCTAACGGGTCCTCCAGCAATAATTCCAGTTCCCTTAGGTGCAGATCTTAAAATAATTTTACCAGCACCATCTTTACCATAAACATCATGATGAATAGTTCTTCCTTCTCTTAGGGGAATATGAATTAAAACTCTTCTAGCATTTTCATTTGCTTTTTTAATGGCATCGGGAACTTGTTTAGCTTTTGCGTGAGCTACACCAATTTTACCAGCTTGATTTCCTACAACAACTAGTGCTGAAAAACCAAATCTACGACCACCTTTTACAACTTTTGTAATTCTGTTAATATGAACTAGTTTTTCTAGAATACCGTCGTCATTTTTCTTTTTAAAATCCATAATTAAAACTCCATCCCATTTTTACGTAACGTTTCAGCGAATGCCTTGACTCTACCATGATATTTATAAACTCCTCTATCAAAATAAATCTTTGTTATTTTTTTCTCGACAGCTTTTTTTGCTAGCTTTTCAGCAACAATTTTAGAAATGTCTGTTTTGTTAACTTTAGCCATAGCTTTGATATCTTTTTCAACAGAAGATGAAGAAAGCAAAGTAATATTTTTCACATCATCAATAATTTGTGCTGATATATTTTTCAAAGATCTTGAAATACTCAATCTGAATCTATCAGGAGAAGAAACTTTTTTAACTTTATTCGTTACTCTAAATTTTTTTCTATCTATAGCATTTAATTTCATTATTTTTTCTTTCCTTCTTTTCTTAATATATACTGACCTTTTTCTCTAATACCTTTACCTTTATAGGGCTCTGGTTTTCTAAAAGATTTAATTTTTGAACAAACCATACCAACTTGTTGTTTGTCAGATCCGCTTACTTTAACAGTGGTCTGTTTTTCAACAACAATTTTAATTCCTTCTGGTATGTCAAAATTTATATCATGACTATAGCCAAGTTGAAGGTTTAATTGTTTTTCTTTTAATGCTGCTCTATATCCAACACCTACTAGCTCGAGTGTTTTTTCATAACCAGTAGAAGATCCAATAACGGCATTATTAATTAAACTTCTATTCATTCCCCATAGTCTTTTTGAATTTTGGTCAACTTTTTTTGGTTTAATAGATATTTCTTTTCCTTCAGTGATATCAACATTAAACATTTCTAGATCAACATTAAGAGATTTTTTGCCTAATGGACCTTCTATATTAAGAACACTACCAGATAGTACTGCTTTAACTTTTTCAGGGATTGAAATATTTATTTTACCAATTTTAGACATTAAAATACCTTACAGATTATTTCGCCACCAACTTTTTGTTTTCTAGCATCGACATCAGTCATAACGCCTTTTGGAGTAGAAACTATTGCAACACCAAGTCCACCATTGATTTTTGGCAAACTATCAGCGCTTGAAAAAATTCTCCTACCAGGCTTTGATACTCTTTCAAAAGTACTGATAACTGGATTTCCTGAATAATATTTTAGATCAATAGATAAAACCGGTTTTTTGTCTGCATTATCAATCTTATATTCTTTAATAAATCCCTCATTTTTCAAAATATCTGCAATTTTTACTTTAAAGTTAGAAGATGGCAGTGCAACTTTTTTATGATTTCTCACTAAAGCATTTTTAATTCTTGCTATCATATCCCCAATTGGGTCACTTAAACTCATATATTCCTTTCTACCAGCTCGACTTCGTCATACCTGGAATTAATCCATGTAATCCCAAGTCTCTTAAGGCTATTCTTGATATTTTTAATTTTCTGTAAACACCATGTGGTCTTCCAGTAATTTGACACCTATTCATCACTCTATTTTTTGCTGAGTTTCTAGGTAAATTAGATAATTTTTGTTGTGCTTTGAATCTTTCTTCAAGAGAAATCTTCTTATCCATAATAATTTTTTTCAGTGCTAGTCTTTTTTTAAAAAGCCTATCTGAAAGTTTAATTCTTTTATCATTTTTTTGAATTGCACTTACTTTAGCCATTTTAATTGTCTCCTTTTTTGATAAATGGAAAATTTAATTTTTCTAGAAGAGCAAAACTATGATCTTTATTCATGGCAGCTATTACAACAACCACATCCAGACCTCTAATTTTGTCTATTCTATCAAAATTAACTTCGTGAAAAATTATATGTTCCTTAATTCCAAAAGTATAATTACCAAATTTGTCAAAACCTTTAGGTGACAGCCCTCTAAAATCTTTAATTCTAGGTAAGGCAATGTTGACTAGTCTATCAACAAATTCATACATTTTGTTTCCTCTTAAAGTAACTTTTAAACCTGCGTTAGTGCCTTTCCTTGTTTTGAAGTTAGCAACAGATTTCTTAAATTTTGTAACTGTAGGTTTTTGTCCTGTAATTTTTCCTAAATCTTCTTCAGTAGATTTCATAATTTTAGCATCAGCACCATCAAGACCTAAACCCATGTTAATAACAACTTTAAGAAGTTTTGGTCCTTGAAAAGTATTTTTAAAACCTAATTGCTCTTTAAGTGCAGGCTGAATTTCTTTGTAATAAAGTTCTTTTAATCTTGGTGTCATTATTTTTTAGCCTCTGTTTTTTTAATTTTTTCTTTAGCATCAGCAAGTGCAAGGTTAGAAATATGTATAAAGCTTTCTTTAGAAATAATTCCACCTTTTTTTTCTTTTGTAGTTTTAACGTGTTTTTTCACAATATTAATTCCTTGAACTTTTGCTCTGTTATTAGGTCTGTCTATCTCTATAACTTCACCTTCTTTTTTTTTATCTCTTCCAGTTAATACTTTAACTTTAGAACCTTTTTTAATCATTTATAATACCTCAGGAGCCAATGAAATTATCTTCATTTGACCTCTATTTCTTAATTCTCTTGTAACTGGACCAAAAATTCTGGTTCCAACTGGCTCACCCTTGTCATCAACTAAAACAGCAGCATTGTTATCAAATTTAACTTTTGATCCATCTTCTCTATGAATTCCATATTTAACACGAACCACAACAGCCTTGTGTACTGAACCTTTTTTAACTTTACCTTTAGGTATTGCCTCTTTTACAGCAACAACAATTGTGTCACCAATGCTAGCATATCTTCGCTTAGATCCACCCAGAACTTTAATACATTCAATTCTTTTTGCACCAGTGTTGTCTGCGACTAACATTTCTGTTTGTACTTGTATCATTTAGAACCATCCATTACTTGAAATTTTTTATTTTTAGAGAAAGGTTTGCATTCAATTATTGAAACAGTATCTCCTGTTTTAAATTTATTGTTTTCATCGTGAGCATTATATTTCTTTTTAACTTTAACAACTTTTTTTAGTACAGGATGTGAGTATTTTCTTTCTACTGCAACAGTGATAGTTTTATTCGGTTTATCACTAGTCACTACCCCTGTTAATATTTTTTTAGGCATTTAATTTTCCCCTTAGTATAGTTTTTAATCTTGCTATCGTTTTTTTTGTTTGTCCAATTTTTGATGGATCCTTAATTTCAGAGTTAATTCTTTGAAATCTAAAATTAAACAAATCTTTTTTCAATTTATCTATATTTTTTAAAACCTCATCTTTAGATAATTTTTTAATTTCTTGTTTTTTCATACTATGCAAATCTTTTTATAAATTTAGTTTTAATTGGTAATTTTGCAGATGCTTTATAAAGCGCTTCTTTTGCAATTGCTTCTGAAACTCCATCAATTTCAAATAAAATTCTACCTGGTTTAACTCTGCATGCCCAATATTCAGGAGCACCCTTACCTTTACCCATACGTACTTCAACAGGCTTCTTAGAAACTGGAATATTTGGAAAAATTCTAGTCCAAACACGACCTTGTCTTTTCATATGTCTAGTTAAAGCAACTCTTGCAGCCTCAATTTGTTTTCCAATAATTCTTTCGGGTGCCATTGCTTTTAATGCAAATGAACCGTAGTTAATCTTTGCAGCTCGAGTGGCTGTTCCATGAATTCTACCTTTGTGTGCTTTTCTATATTTTGTTCTAACCGGTTGTAACATAATTATTCTTTAGCCTCTTTAGGTATTACTTTATTTGTTTCTTGACTGAATTCTCTTGCAAATACTTCACCTTTATAAATCCAAACTTTAATTCCAATAATTCCAAAAGTTGTTAAAGCTTCAGCTTCATCATAATCAATATCAGCTCTTAATGTGTGAGATGGAATACTTCCTTCTCTCAACCATTCTGTTCTTGCGATTTCATTTCCACCAAGTCTACCGCTTATTGAAACTTTAATTCCTCTAGCGCCTAATCTCATACAAGATTGCATAGCTCTCTTCATAGCTCTTCTGTATGATATTCTTTTTATAAGTTGTTGTGCAATATTTTCAGCTACTAAAAATGCGTTAGTTTCAGGTTTTTTAACCTCTTTAATGTTTAAAGACACTTCGTTGCTAGTAAATTTAGATAAATTATTTTTAATTTTATCAATATCACTACCTTTTTTACCAATAACAAACCCAGGTCTTGAAGTGTAGATTGTAACAAAGCATTTATTTGAAGTTCTTTCAATCATCACTTTTGATACACCAGAGTTAACTACATTTTTTTTGATGTAAGCTCTAATTTTAAAGTCTTCAATCAAATAATTTCCAAAATCTTTCTTTTTAGCATACCAAACAGAGTCCCATCCTCTATTTACGCCAAGTCTAAAACCTATTGGATTAACTTTTTGTCCCATGACTCTCCATTTGTTTTGCTTCTGATAATATAATTGTAATTGTTGAATATGGTTTTAAAATTGGTGCAGCTCTACCCTTTGCTCTAGGTCTAAATCTTTTCATAACAACTTTTTTTCCACAATAAGCTTCTTTAACAATCAATTTATCTATATCATATTGATTATTGTTTTCTGCGTTAGCAATCGCAGATGAAACAGTTTTTCTAATTTCTCTAGTTATTCTTTTTGCAGAAAATTGTAATTCTCTAATAGCAACATCAACTTTTTTTCCAACAATTGCCTTGAGAATTGGATTAAGTTTTCTTACACTAGATCTAATATTATTATTTACTGATCTAACTGTATCAAATTTAACTCTATTAATTTTCTTTTTCTTATTCATAATTATTTCTTACCTGCTGTTGCGGGTTTAGCTTTTTTATCTGCAGGGGTATGACCAAAAAATGTTCTTGTTGGTGAAAACTCACCAAGTTTGTGTCCAACCATATCTTCAGAAATGGTAACTGGTATAAATTTTTTTCCGTTATAAATCAAAAAACTAACACCAATAAATTCAGGAATTATAGTTGATTTTCTTGACCATGTTTTAATTGGCATTTTTTTTGGGTCTAATTTTTGTTTTTCAACTTTTTTAATTAAGCTCTCTTCAACAAAAGGACCCTTCCATACTGATCTAGCCATTATTTTTTAGTATCCTTTCTTTTATTTCTTCTTTTAACTATAAACTTATCTGTTCTTGCATTTGTTCTTGTTTTTAATCCTTTTGCACCCTGGCCTGTCGGCGATACTGGATGTCTTCCACCAGCACTTTTACCTTCACCTCCACCATGTGGGTGATCAACTGGGTTCATCACAACTCCTCTAGTATGAGGTCTTCTACCTAGCCATCTTGATCTTCCAGCCTTACCAATTTTAATATTTTTTTGATCTGGGTTTGATAAAACACCAATTGTTGCCATGCATCTTGAATCTATTTTTCTGACTTCACCAGAAGTCATTTTAATTAATGAATAATTACCATCTAAACCACTTATGGTAACAGAAGTGCCAGCTGATCTAGCAATTTTCCCACCACCACCTGGTTGTAATTCAACATTATGAACGTTTACACCGACTGGAATATCTCTTAACGGCATACAATTTCCAACTTTAATCTCTTTTGCAGAGCCATTTTCCACAACATCACCAACGTTAATTTTTTGAGGCGCTAAATAATAAAAATGAGTTCCATCTTCAAATTTAATCAACATAATATAACATGATCTATTTGGGTCATATTCAATACGCTCAACAGTACCAGGTACATCGAATTTTTTTCTGTAAAAATCGACAAGTCTATACATTTTTTTGTGCCCACCACCGGACATATTTCGAGATGTGATATGACCATTGTTATTTCTTCCACGCATTGAGTTTTTAGGCTCAACAAGCATTTTAAAAGGTTTGCCTTTCCATAAACCAGTTCTATCAACAAGAACTGTTCCTCTAGTAGATTTTGTATATGGTTTAAATGTTTTTAATGCCATTATTTAAATTCCTGTTGTTAGATCAATACTTTGACCTTTTTTTAGAGTTATAATTGCTTTTTTATAACCTTGAATATTCACTTTTTTACCTCTTTTAACAACTTTTCTATTTTGCTTATTAATAATATTAATTTTGATAACGTTAACTTTAAAAATTTTTTCAATATTTTTTTTTAAATTAGTTTTATTAGCTTCTCTTGGGACTTTAAATACTATCTTATTTTGTTCTGATAGATTTGTAGTCTTTTCAGTCACCATCGGTGATAAAATTTTATCGTATAAATGTATTTTATCCATTTTAAGAATACCTTTTTTCTAATTCTTTTATTGAGCTTTCTGTAAACACAACTTTTTTAAATTTAATAATATCAAAAGCGCTAAAGTGATTGATGTCCGTAACTTTAACATTTGGTATGTTTCTCATAGATTTTTCAACTTTTTCTTTGGAACTTTTGTCTAGAATTATTAATGAATGAGTTAGTTCATATTTTTTAATGATTGAGTCCATCTCTTTAGTTTTTTTTATTTCAGTTGCAAAATCACTAAAGATTAAAAGGTTATTAAGTTTATTTTTTTCAGTAATCAGAGAGGCTATACTTAATTTTTTCTCACTTTTATTAAGTTTTCTTTTTTTATAAGCCAGTTGACCTTTTGGACCATGAGCTACACCACCACCAACAAAAATTGGGGCCTTTCTACTGGCATGACGTGCTCCACCAGTTCCTTTTTGAGCATAGATTTTTGAAGTAGATCCAGCAATTTCATTTTGCTGTTTAGTTTTTGCGTGTCTACCTTTGTAGTTAGCGTTAGTTTTATATAAAACGTTATCTACTAATTTTTTATTTATTTTTGCTGAAAAAATTTTATCTAAAACTTCAATAGAGTCTTTTTTTCCATCTAAATTTATTTTATCTATTTTCATTATCTTTTCTTTTTATCAGGTGTTTTTTTAGCTTCTTCAGCAGCAGCAATTTTTTCTTTGATAGTCATTTTGTTGATAATCTTAACTGACTGTTTAACAAGTATTTCTGAATTCTTAGAACCAGGTATTGAACCTTTTACATACAATAATTCATTTTCTAAATCAGCTTTGATAATCTCTAGGTTTTGCATAGTTCTAACTCTATCGCCCATATGACCAGCCATTTTTTTACCTTTAAAAACTTTTCCAGGATCTTGTCTTTGACCTGTTGAACCATGTGATCTGTGTGAAACTGAAACACCGTGAGTAGCTCTTAAACCACCAAAGTTATGTCTTTTCATTGCTCCAGCAAATCCCTTACCAATAGTTTTTGATGTAGTATCTACAAATTTCACTTCATTAAAGATTTCTAAACCAAATTCGTTACCTTCTTTATATATTTCGGTATCTTTTACCCTAAATTCTTTTAATATTTTCTTTGCTTCTGTATTTTTCTTTGCGTACATGCCCTTCATAGCATTTGTCAATTTTGAACTTTTAATATTACCAAATCCTAATTGTACAGCTTTGTATCCACGTTTATCTTCTTCGATCACATTAATAACTCTAGCTTTTTCCATTTTAATTACAGTAACAGGAACTAAACGACCAGTTTTGTAAAACTCTCTAGTCATACCTATTTTTTTTCCAACTAATGCTATTTCAGTCATAATTAAATTTTTATCTCCACATCAACACCTGATGCTAAATCTAGTTTCATTAAAGCTTCTACAGTTTGCGGTGTAGGCTCAATGATATCAATCAATCTTTTGTGCGTTCTAGTTTCAAATTGTTCTCTACTTTTTTTATCAATGTGAGGTCCTTTTAAAACTGTGTATTTTTCAATTCTAGTTGGTAGTGGTATTGGACCCTTGACAGTTGCACCTGTTCTCTTAACAGTGTTAACAATTTCTTCAGTAGATGCATCTAAGATCTTGTTGTCGTAAGCTCTTAATTTAATTCTAATATTTTGTTTTTCCATAATAATTATCCAGCAATTTTTTTGGTTACTTCATCCTGTACGTTTTGTGGGACTTTAGAATAATGATCAAAGAACATTGAATATTGAGCTCTTCCTTGAGACATTGATCTTAAACTATTTATATATCCAAACATATTAGCTAAAGGAACCATTGCTGTTATTACAGTTGCATTTCCTCTGCTTTCTTGTTCGCTTATTTGACCTCTTCTGCTATTTAAGTCACCGATAACATCGCCCATATAATCCTCAGGTGTTACTACTTCAACTCTCATTACTGGCTCTAACAATTTTAATCCACCTCTAGTACAAGCTTCTTTAAAGCAAGCTCTACCAGCTAACTCAAACGCAAGAACACTTGAGTCAACATCATGGTGTAATCCATCTAAAATTGTAACTTTATAATCTATCATTGGGAAGCCAGCTAAAATTCCACCATCAGATATTGTTTCAATACCTTTCTCAACACCTGGAATGAATTCTTTTGGAATAGATCCACCTTTAATTTTACTATCAACTTCTCTACCTTTGCCTGGCTCTTGTGGCTCTACTAAAAGTTTAACTTTTGCAAACTGACCAGCACCACCACTTTGTTTCTTATGTGTATACTCAAACTCAGAAGCATTTTGAATAGTTTCACGGTAAGCAACTTGTGGAGCACCTATGTTTGCCTCGACATTAAATTCTCTTTTCATTCTATCAACAATGATATCTAAGTGTAATTCCCCCATACCTTTAATTATTGTTTGACCAGATTCTTCATCTGAAGTTACTCTGAATGAAGGGTCTTCTTTTGCTAATCTTGCCAAAGCTTCGCCCATTTTTTCCTGGTCTGCTTTTGTTTTAGGTTCTACAGCAATTTCAATTACTGGCTCAGGAAATTCCATTGGCTCTAATAAAACAGGGTTAGCCTCATCACATAAAGTGTGACCCGTTATAGTGTATTTAAGACCAGCTAACGCAACAATATCCCCTGCATTCGCTTCTTTAATGTCTTCTCTAGAGTTTGCATGCATTAAAAGCATTCTGCCAACTCTTTCCTCTTTTTCTTTTGAAGTATTATAAACTGCAGTTCCAGTTTTAATTGTCCCAGAATAAATTCTTATAAAAGTTAATGATCCAACAAATGGATCATTTGCAACTTTAAAGGCTAGAGCAGAAAAACCAGCTCCATCATCAAATTTCATTTCAACAACGTCTTCAGTTCCTGGTTTAGTTCCATTAATTGAGCCAATATCAATTGGACTCGGTAAATAATTAATAACCGCATCAAGCAATGGTTGAACGCCTTTGTTTTTAAATGCCGAACCAGTAGTTATTGGAACGAAACTAAAGTTTAGAGTCCCTTTTCTAATGCATTTAATTAAATCTTCTTCTTTAATTTCATCACCATTTAAATAACTTTCCATTAATTTTTCATCTTGTTCTACGGCAGTTTCAACAAGTTCAGTTCTATATTTTTGAACAATTTCTTTTAGATCATCAGGAATTTCTTTGTATTCCCATTCAGCACCTAAAGCTTCATTTTTCCAAACTTGAGCTTTCATTTTAACTAAGTCAACAACGCCGGATAGGTTAGCTTCAATACCTATCGGCACCTGTATAACTAAAGGTTTGCAACCAAGTCTATCTCTGATCATGTCCACACACCTGTAAAAATCTGCACCAGTTCTATCTAATTTATTTACAAAGCAAATTCTTGGTACTTTATATTTATCAGCTTGTCTCCAAACCGTTTCTGATTGAGGTTCAACACCTGCAACACCGTCAAAAACACATACAGCTCCATCTAAAACTTTTAGAGATCTTTCAACCTCAATAGTAAAGTCTACGTGACCAGGAGTATCAATAATATTAATTCTATGATTATTCCAAAAACAAGTTGTCGCTGCAGATGTAATTGTAATTCCTCTTTCTTGCTCTTGCTCCATCCAATCCATAGTTGCAGCACCATCGTGAACTTCACCAATTTTATGACTTTTTCCTGTGTAGTATAAAATTCTTTCAGTAGTAGTGGTTTTACCAGCATCAATATGAGCCATAATTCCAATATTTCTATATGTGTCTAATGTATTTATTCTAGCCATAATTTTTTACCACCTAAAATGAGCAAAAGCCTTATTGGACTCCGCCATTTTATGTACATCTTCTCTTTTTTTAACTGCTGATCCTTTTTTTTCGTAAGCATCGTACAGTTCATTAAAAATTTTATCAGACATATGCTTGTCTTTCCTTTTTCTTGAAGCATCAACTAACCATCTAATAGCAAGTGCTTGAGCTCTATTTGATTTCACCTCAACAGGAACTTGGTAAGTTGCGCCACCCACTCTTCGTGATCTAACTTCTACTGTAGGTTTAATATTATTTATCGCTTCATTAAAAACATTAATTGGCTCTTCTTTAGTTTTTGATTTAATTTTTTCAATTGCTTCATATACAATTTTTTCAGCAACAACTTTTTTTCCATCATACATTATCGAGTTAATCAATTTTGGAATTATAGTTGATTTAAATATTGGATCTGGTGTAACAATTTTTTTTGGTTGTGTTTTTTTTCTAGACATAATTATTTACCTTTTTTAGTTCCATACAAAGATCTACGTTTCTTTCTATTTGCAACTGCTTGAGTATCTAGATTTCCTCTAAGAATATGGTAACGAACACCAGGTAAATCTTTTACCCGACCGCCTCTAATTAAAACTACTGAGTGCTCTTGAAGGTTATGGCCTTCACCACCAATATAAGCTGTAACTTCAAAGCCATTTGAAAGCCTTACTCTTGCAACCTTTCTTAATGCAGAGTTCGGTTTTTTAGGAGTAGTTGTGTAAACTTTAAGACAAACACCTCTTTTTAAAGGTTGTTTTTCTAGTGCAGGAACTTTGTTCCTTGCTACAGGTCTAGTTCTTTTCTTTCTTAACAACTGATTAATAGTTGGCATAAATTTTTTAATTAATTAATTTATTTTTGAATGAAAATAACTGACAGGTTATTTTGTGGCAGCGTTTAGTACTGTAAAGTAGGTACTACATTCCAACCAAAAACATCGTCAAAATACTGTTTAATTCAACTTTGTCAAACTAAAACTACAATTTAAAAATGTTTTTTTTATTGGTTTGCAGGTGCTTCTGCAGCTTCAACGGGCTCTATTTTGTCCTGATCTGCTAAAAATTTATTGTCAGCTTCAATTGCATTTTTATTCCATTTATTCTTAATGTGACCAGTACCAGCTGGAACTAGTCTACCAACAATAACATTTTCTTTTAAGCCATTTAAAGGATCAACTTTACCCTTAATAGCAGCATCAGTTAAAACTCTTGTAGTTTCTTGGAACGATGCAGCTGAAATAAATGATTCGGTCTGAAGTGATGCTTTTGTAATTCCCATTAAAACTCTTTCACCTGTAGCTGGGTTTTTTCCTTCTGCAACAAGTTTTTCATTTGTAATATCAAATTTAATTCTATCAATCATTTCACCAGGTAAATAAGACGAATCGCCAGATACTTTAACTTCAACTTTTTTAAGCATTTGTCTTAAAATAGTTTCAATATGTTTGTCGTTAATTATCACACCCTGTAATCTGTAAACTTCTTGTACCTGGTTTACAAAATATTCAGTTAAGTCTTTTATTCCTAAAATTCTAAGAATATCATGAGGTAAAGGTTGTCCATCAAGTAGATATTCACCTTTTTTAATTTTTTCACCTTGGTTAAAGTTGATATGTTTACCTTTAGGAATTAAATAGTTAGATGGTTCGCCATTTTCCGGTTGAATAGAAATTTTTTGTTTTCCTCTAACTTCTTTTCCAAATAGAACTTGTCCATCATTTTCAGCAATAATTGCACTATCTTTTGCCTTTCTTGCCTCAAATAATTCAGCAACACGAGGCAGTCCACCCGTAATATCTTTTGTTTTCGTAGTTTCCTTGGGTAGTCTAGCAATGATGTCACCTGCAAATATTTTTTGACCATCTTTAACAGATAAAATTGAATCTGGTACTAAGTAATATCTAGCCTCATTATCATCAGCTTTTTTAATAACATTCCCTTTATCATCTCTTAAAGTAATTCTTGGTTTTAAATCAGTATTTTTAGATTGAGCTCTCCAATCAATTACAGATTTAGATGAAATACCAGTTGCATCATCTGTGGTTTCTTGAATAGAAACTCCATCAATCAAATCAACATAACCTGCTATACCACTTTTTTCAGCAATAACTGGAGTTGTATAAGGATCCCATTCACAAATTTTTTCATTAGCATTAATTTTATCTCCATTTTGATAAAATAATTTTGATCCATAGGAAACTTTATAAACTGCAACTTGCACTCCATTATCATCTTCAATAGAAAGTTGAGTATTTCTTCCCATTACAATTAGATTTTTCTTAGAATCTTCCAATAAATTAGAGTTAATAATTTTTAAAGTACCTTTAGATTTCGTAACAATTTGCGACTCCTGTTTAACAGAGGCAGTACCTCCAACGTGAAATGTTCTCATAGTTAACTGTGTACCTGGCTCACCAATAGATTGGGCTGAGATCATGCCAATTGCTTCACCAACATGGACCATTTTACCTCTTGATAAATCACGGCCATAACAAGTAGCACAAACCCCTTTTTTAGAACTACAAGTCATTACTGAATAAGCTTTGATGAATTTAACACCTGCTGCATCAATTTTATCGCAAGCAGCTTCATCAATCATTATATCTTTTTTAATTACAACTTCACCTGTGATAGGGTTTTTTACATCAAATGCCGTAACTCTACCTAGTGCTCTCTCAGATAAACTAACAACTACATTTCCACCTTCAAGGATTTCACCTAATTCAATAAAGCCTGGATTATCACATTTTATTTTAGAAATGGTAAGATCTTGAGCAACATCACAAAGTCTTCTAGTCAAATAACCAGAACTAGCTGTTTTTAAAGCAGTATCTGCAAGACCTTTTCTGGCTCCGTGAGTTGAATTAAAATATTCAAGAGCAGTAAGACCTTCTTTAAAATTAGAAATAATTGGTGTTTCTATAATTTCACCAGAAGGTTTTGCAATAAGCCCTCTCATTCCAGCTAATTGTTTCATTTGTGCAGCTGATCCTCTTGCGCCACTATCGGCCATCATAAATACAGAGTTAATTTTCATTCCATCTGGAGTGCTTTCTGTTGCTGAAATTCCCTTCATCATTTCACCCGCTACTTTATCAGTACATTTTGACCAAGCATCAACTACTTTATTATATTTTTCTCCTCTGGTAATTAAACCTTCAGAATATTGGTTTTCATAATCAGCTATTAATTTTTTAGTATCTTCAATAAGTTGCCCTTTGTTTGCAGGAATAACAAGGTCATCCTTACCAAAAGAAATACCAGCTTTAAATGCGTGTTTGAAACCTAAATCTTTTAAATGATCACAAAAAATAACTGTAGTTTTTTGACCACAAAATCTAAATACACTATCAATAATTTCAGAAACTGTTTTCTTTGGAAGTAATCTGTCTATCATTGAAAAATTGATATCTTTATTTTTAGGTAATAAATTTGCCAACAAGAATCTTCCAGCAGTTGTTGTATATTTTTCAATTTTCTTGTTTCCGTTCTCATCAAGCGTTTCAAATCTAGAAACAATAGTTGAGTGTACTTTTATTTGACCGGTTGATAACGCATGTTCAATTTCATTGTTATTTATAAAGTAACCATCAGGCTTTTCGGTTTGAAAAGGTGCTTGAGATAAATAGTAAAGTCCTAAAATCATATCCTGACTTGGCACAATAATAGGTTTACCATTTGATGGACTTAAAATATTATTTGTCGATAGCATTAAAATTCTTGCTTCTAATTGAGCTTCTAAGCTCAATGGAACATGTACAGCCATTTGGTCACCATCAAAGTCAGCATTGAAAGCTGCACAACACAATGGGTGCAACTCAATAGCATCACCTTCGATTAACTTAGGTTCAAATGCTTGTACACCTAACCTGTGAAGTGTTGGAGCACGGTTAAGTAATACAGGGTGTTCTCTAACAATAAGCTCAAGTGCGTCCCAAACGGCATTAGTTTCTTTTTCAACTAATTTTTTTGCTTGTTTAATTGTTGACGCTAGTCCTAATTTATTCAACCTTGCATATAGAAATGGTTTGAACAACTCTAAAGCCATTTTTTTAGGTAAACCACATTCATGTAGTTTAAGATCTGGACCAACAACGATTACAGACCTACCTGAATAATCCACTCTTTTTCCTAATAAGTTTTGTCTAAATCTACCTTGCTTTCCTTTTAGCATCTCAGCTAAAGATTTAAGTGGTCTCTTACCAGTTCCTGTTATTACCCTGCCTCTTCTGCCGTTATCAAATAAAGCATCAACAGATTCTTGCAGCATTCTTTTTTCATTTCTAACAATAATATCAGGAGCCTTAAGATCCATTAATCTTTTTAAACGGTTATTTCTGTTAATAACTCTTCTATAAAGATCATTTAAATCTGAAGTCGCAAATCTTCCACCATCTAAGGGTACTAATGGTCTAAGCTCAGGTGGAATTACCGGAATAACAGTTAAAATCATCCACTCAGGTTTTTGACCAGTTTCTATAAATGACTCAATTAATTTTAGTCTTTTAATAGATCTTTCTTCATTAACTTTTGATTTAGTTTCTTTTATCGTGTTAATTAAAAGTTTTCTTTCTAACTCAAGATCCATTGATTTTAAGATGTTAAGAATAGCTTCAGCACCAATTCCTGCTTCAAAGGATTCCTCACCAAATTCATCTTGATATTTTGCTAATTCTTCTTCATTTAAAAGTTGGTTTTTATGTAATGTAGTCATTCCAGGCTCAATAACTATGAAATTTTCAAAGTATAAAACTCTCTCTACTTCTTTTAACTTCATATCTACGGCGAGAGATATTCTACTTGGCAAAGATTTTAAAAACCAAATGTGAGCAACAGGTGTAGCTAAGTTAATGTGACCCATTCTTTCTCTACGCACATTAGATTTGGTGACTTCAACTCCACATTTTTCACAAATTATTCCTCTAAATTTCATTCTTTTGTACTTACCACATAAGCATTCATAATCTTTTATTGGACCAAAAATTCTAGCACAGAATAGACCATCTTTTTCAGGTCTAAAAGTTCTATAATTAATAGTTTCTGGTTTTTTAATTTCACCATAAGTCCAAGACTTAATTTTTTCAGGACTTGCTAGTGTAATCTTAATACTACTGAAGTTTTGAGCTTCTGAAATTTCACTGTTCTTAAATAAGTCTGTTAATTCTTTTTTCATTTTTAATTTAACTCTATGTTAAGTGCTAATGATTTAATTTCTTTAACTAATACGTTAAAAGATTCTGGTATTCCCGATTCAAAATTTTCTTCACCTTTAACTATAGTTTCGTAAACTTTAACTCTTCCAGCTACGTCATCTGATTTAACAGTTAAAATTTCTTGTAAAGTATAAGAAGCACCATACGCTTCGAGTGCCCAAACTTCCATTTCACCAAATCTTTGTCCACCTAATTGAGCTTTACCACCAAGGGGCTGCTGAGTAACAAGACTGTATGGCCCAGTAGATCTAGCGTGAATTTTATCTTCAACAAGGTGATGAAGTTTCAACATATAAATAATCCCAACAGTTACAGGTCTATCAAACATTTCACCAGTTCTTCCATCCCATAAATTGGTTTGTCCTGATGTTGGTAGTTTCGCTAGTTCAAGCATTTCTGAAACATCTTTCTCTTTAGCACCATCAAATACCGGTGTTGCTATAGCTATACCATTTTGTAGGTTTTCACATAAATCAGCAAATTCAGTTTTGTTTAATTTATCAATGCCACCATCAAACACTTCTTTTCCATATACAGATGTTAAAAATGAAGAAATTTTTTGAGTCTTTTCAAATTTCTTATTGTTTTCATTTACCAACCTTTTTACTTCTTCACCAAATTCTTTACAGGCCCATCCAAGGTGTGTTTCTAAAATTTGTCCAACATTCATACGACTTGGAACACCTAAGGGATTTAATACAATGTCAACTGGTCGTCCATCTTCTCTATAAGGCATGTCTTCAACAGGAACAATTTTACTAACCACACCTTTGTTACCATGTCTTCCAGACATCTTATCACCTGGTCTTAATCTTCTTTTAATCGCAACAAAGACTTTAACCATCTTCATAACACTTGGTAGTAAGTCATCACCACTTCTAATTTTAAGAACCTTATCTTCAAATCTTTCTAAAATATCTTGTTTGGCAGTATTATACTGATCTTTTAATTGAGCAATACTTGCTTCATCGCTAACGTTACCAACGGTAATTTTAAATAGATCGTTAATAGTAATTTTGTTTATATTTTCTAAGTCAAGCTTAGTTCCAATTTCTAAATCTTTAATTTTTTTGGTTAGCGAAGCACCCGAAAAAATTTGATTAGCTCTTTGTTTTATGCTTCTTTCTAAAATTTCTTCCTCTACAATTTTGTCTTGTTGAACAGTTTCAATTTCTGCTCTTTCAATAGTTATAGATCTTTCATCTTTTTCAATACCGTGTCTATTAAAAACTCTAACGTCGACAATTGTTCCGCTACTACCTCTGGACATTTTTAAAGATGTATCAGTTACGTCAATTGCTTTTTCCCCAAAAATTGATCTTAATAATTTTTCTTCTGGACCAGATGCGGAGTCACCTTTTGGTGTAACTTTACCCACAAGAATATCTCCAGCTTTAACTTCAGCACCAATGTAGACAATACCTGACTCGTCAAGATTTTTTAATGCTTCTTCATTTACATTTGGAATATCTCTAGTTATCTCTTCTTCACCAAGTTTAGTATCCCTGGCCATAACCTCATATTCAACAATATGAACAGAGGTAAACACATCATCTGTTACACATCTTTCTGAGATCAAAATAGAATCTTCAAAATTGTAACCTTGCCAAGGCATAAATGCTACAGTTACATTTTTTCCAAGTGCTAGTTCACCTAATTTAGTTGATGGACCATCAGCAATAATATCACCTGATTTAACTTTATCACCCACTCTAACTAGTGGTTTTTGGTTAATACAAGTGTTTTGATTAGACCTTTTAAATTTTTGCAAGTTATAAATATCTACACCTGATTTTGTGAAATCTGTTTCTTCAGTCGCTTTAATTACAATTCTTTTTCCATCAATTTTATCAACTGTACCATCACGATTAGCAACAATAGTAACACCTGAGTCAAGAGCTACATCACTTTCAATACCAGTACCAACTAATGGAGATTCTGGTTTCAATAGAGGAACTGCTTGTCTCATCATGTTGGATCCCATTAGGGCTCTGTTTGCATCATCGTTTTCTAAGAAAGGAATTAAAGATGCTGCTACGGAAACTAATTGCTTTGGTGATACATCGATATAATCAATATTTTCAGGTCTTGATAAAACAAAGTTTAAATTTTCTCTGCAAGGGACTAACTCTTCTAAAATTTTTCCATTTTTATCAAGTTTCGCATTTGCTTGTGCAATTGTATATTTTGTTTCTTCCATCGCAGATAAATACTCAACTTTATCTTCTACGGTTCCGTTTTTAACTTTTTTATAAGGACTTTCAATGAAGCCATATTTATTAATTTTTGCATAAGTGGATAAACTATTAATCAAACCAATATTTGGTCCCTCTGGAGTTTCAATTGGACAAATTCTTCCATAGTGAGTTGGGTGAACATCACGAACATCAAATCCAGCTCTTTCTCTTGTTAGACCACCTGGTCCTAAAGCTGAAACTCTTCTTTTGTGTGTAATTTCAGATAGTGGATTTGTTTGATCCATAAATTGTGAAAGTTGTGAACTTACAAAAAAATCTTTAAGGGAAACCGTTAAAGGTTTTGCATTAATTAAATCTTGTGGCATTGCTGATTCAATATCAAGAGTTGTCATTTTTTCTTTAATAGCTCTTTCCATTCTATAAACACCAATACGTGCTTGGTTTTCAACAAGTTCACCAACAGACCTTACTCTTCTGTTACCTAAATGATCAATATCATCAACCTCATCTTTACCATCACGTAAATCTAACATTTTATG
The DNA here is from genome assembly GCF_059512505.1 of Candidatus Pelagibacter sp. uisw_098. The sequence continues at coordinate 536,938 of NZ_CM183454.1, read as the reverse complement.
AACAATGGCTACTATATCATCATTTCTTAAAATTGTGATTTTGTCTGAACATTCTAAACTTAATCTTGAATTCATCTTTACTCTGCCAACATCAGAAAGGTCATATCTAACTGAACTGAAAAACAAATTATTAAAAATTTGTGTCGCAATTTCTATAGTTGGTGGTTCGCCAGGTCTTAAAACTTTATAAATTTCTGTGATTGCTTCTTCTTTATTATTATTTTTGTCATTTAAAAGAGTAGCTAATAAATAAGGGCCTTTATTAATTGAATTAGTAATTGAAATTTCAATTGAAGATATCTTAGCCTCTAAGATCTGGTTAATAATTGTATCGTTCAACTCTGTACCTATTCCAAAGGTACCTTCCTCTTCATCATCACTTACTTTAACATTTCTATGTAAATATTTTCCATAAAGAGATTCCTGAGAAACTAAAATATCTTTCAAACCATCAGTTGCTAATTTTTTAGCAGTTAAATAGTTAACTTTATCACCAAGTTTAATAATAATTTTACCTGTTTTATTATCAATAACTTCTTCAGAAAAATTTTTAGCTTTATAATTTTCTGGATTAAACTTTGTCTTCCATTTTTCAGTCTTAGCATCAAATAAATAAGTTTCTTTACCATAAAATTCATCTGCTATTTCGGACTTAGTTAACCCCAAAGCCATTAGTAATGTCGATGCAAATATTTTTTTCTTTCTGTCAATTTTAAAATATAAAAAATCTTTAACATCATACTCTAGATCCAACCATGAACCTCTATTTGGAATGACTCTACAATTAAAAAGAAGTTTACCACTAGCATGAGATTTTCCCTTATCATGATCAAAAAAAACACCTGGACTTCTATGCATTTGGTTTACAACAACTCTCTGCACACCATTAGTTATAAAAGTTCCACTACCTGTCATCATGGGAACTTCACCCATGTAAACTTCCTGTTCTTTCGCGGATAAAATATCTTTTGTATTATTCTCTTGATCTATTTCATAAACAACTAATCTTAAAATACACTTAAGAGCAGAAGTGTAAGACAAACCTCTTTGAATACATTCTTCTGTATCAAATTTTGGTTTATCTAAATTATATGAAACATATTCCAAAGTAGCTTTATCATTTAGATCTTCAATTGGGAAAATACTTTTAAAAACTCTATCAAAACCTTTTGACAAGTCACCAGCTTCTGAATCAAAATCTGTTAATTGTTTGTAAGAATTTTTTTGAACTTCAATTAAGTTAGGAATAGATAAAGTTTCAGCTAATTTACCAAAGCTTTTTCTAACATTTTTCTTTTGAGTAAAAGATAATTGCATTTATAAATAGTTACCGATTTAAAAATCAATCAGTAATTAGGTTCTTTCTAATTAATTTATTTAAGTTCTACTTTTGCGCCGGCTGCTTCTAATTTAGCTTTAAGTTCGTCAGCATCTTTTTTGTTAACACCAGATTTTACTTCTTTTGGTGCACCTTCAACTAAATCTTTTGCTTCTTTAAGACCTAAAGATGTTGCTGCTCTTACTTCCTTAATAACATTTATTTTTTTATCTCCAGCTGAAATTAACATAACGGTAAAATCATCTTTTGCTTCTTCAACTGCTCCACCCGCTGCTGCTGCTGGTGCTGCTGCAGCCATAGCTGTAACACCCCATTTTTCTTCAAGTTGTTTTGAAAGTTCAGCTGCTTCTACTACAGTTAAACTTGATAAATCTTCGATAATTTTATTTAGATCAGGCATATTTTTTTATACTTCTTTAGGGTTATTTTCAGAATTTTCTGGTGACAAACTACTCATTTTTTCGGAACGTGCAAGTAAAATACTTACAAATTTTGATGCTGATGCTGCTAAAATTCCTACAATATTTGCTCTAGCCTCATCTAATGTTGGTAAATTTGCTACATTCTGAACTCCGGCTTGATCCAAAACATCAACACCCATTATTCCACCTAAAAGCTTGAGGTTTACATTGGTTTTTGCAAATTTTGATAAAATTCTTGCTGAAATAATAGCATCATCAGAAAAAGCTACAGCTGTGGCTCCTGAAAATAAGCTAGAAAGATCCTTACACTTTGTTTTTTCAATTGCCAGCTTAGTGATTCTATTTTTAGTAATTTTAAATTTAATGCCATGTTCTCTCATTTGAGATCTTAATTCATCAAGTTGAGACATGGTAAGCCCTTGATAATGAGTAACTAAAACAGCTTCATTATTTTGAAACTGCGATTCCATCTCTGTAATATAATTCTTTTTTTGTTCCCTGCTCATCATAACTATATAACTTTTCCTAATTTAACTTTGTACGACACACCCATACTGGATGTTACAAAAGTATTTTTAATTAAATCACCTTTTAAAGTAAGGTTACCTTTTTCTTTTTCCAAAGTGTCTAAAATTGCATAATAATTTTTTAACAATTGATCATCATGAAATGATTTTTTTCCAATACTCACACCTATATTTCCATCTTTATCATTTCTAATCTCAGCTTGCCCAGATTTAGCATCTGTTACAGCTTGCTTAACATCATCAGAAACAGATCCAAGTTTGGGATTTGGCATAAGACCTTTTGGACCTAAAACTTTTCCTAGTTTTGAAAGTTTAACCATCATTCCTGGAGTACAAATTAATTTTTCAAAATTTAGCTCACCAGCTTTAATTTGGTCAATAAACTCATCACTTCCAACTATATCGGCACCTGCGTCTTTAGCTTCTTGTGCTTTAGTATCCTCACAAACAACGGCAACTTTTACTTTTTTACCATTTCCACCTGGTAAGTTAACTACGGTTCTAATGTTAACTTCACCTTTTTTTTGTTTGTTATTTACTTGAAAGCTTAAGTCAATTGATTCGTCAAATTTTGTAGTACAGTTTTTTTTAACATCTGGTAATAATTTTTCAATCAACTCAGCCGTTAGGTCTTTTGTTTTTTCAGGTAATTGTTTAAATCTTTTTGATGCCATTAGTCTTTAACCTCTATTCCCATTGATCTTGCTGATCCTGCAATAATTTTTACAGCTTGCTCTAAACTATGCGCATTAAGATCTTTCATTTTTTGTGTTGCAATTTCTTCAGCTTGTTTTTTTGTAATTGATCCAGCTATACTTCTGCCAGGTTCTTTTGATCCACCTTTTAATTTAGCAGCTTCTTTAATAAAATGAGATGCGGGTGGTGATTTAATTTCAAAATCAAATTTTTTATCTTTGTAAACAGTAATAATTACTGGAATTGGTTTTCCAGCAAATGCTTTAGTTTTATCATTAAAGGCTTTACAGAATTCCATTATATTAATTCCACGTTGACCTAATGCTGGACCAACTGGTGGAGCAGGATTTGCTTGACCACCCATGATCTGTAATTTTATATATCCACTAATTTCTTTTGCCATTAACTTGCTTTCTCTACTTGGTTATACTCTAAATCAACAGGTGTTGGTCTTCCAAAGATTGATACAGAAACTTTTAATCTAGATTTTTCTTCATCAATATCTTCAACCATTCCACTGAATGATGCAAAAGGTCCGTCAACAACCTGAACTTTTTCACCAATGGTGTATTCTATACCAGACTTTGGCTGTGCTACACCATCTTTTATTTGACCTAGTATTTTTTCTATTTCTTTATCAGATACTGGTACAGGTATACCTTTTGAGCCCAAAAAACCACTAACTCTCTTTAAGTTTTTAATCATATGATAAAGGTCATTGTCCATCTCTGTTTTTATTAGGACATAACCTGGAAAGTATTTCTTTTTTCTCTGAATTCTTTTTCCTCTTTTAACTTCTGTTACATCATGAGTTGGAACAACAATTTCTTCAATTTTATCAGAAATTTTTGCTTTTTCAGCTTCTTCTTTTATTAATTCAGCAACTTTATTCTCAAAATTTGAGTGAGATTGAACAATATACCAATTTTTCATTAAATACTTACCTTTAGTAAAGCTTCCAATAAAAATTTAAGAACTTGATCAAGAAGTAAAAAGAAAAGTGACATAATTACAGCCATAGCAAACACCATCAATGCACCTTGCATCGTCTCTTTACCAGTGGGCCAAGATACTTTGAAAGCTTCTTGTTTAACTTCTTGGATAAATTTTATCGGGTTTTTCATAATATACTATTCAGCTTATTGGCAGGAGCGGAGGGACTCGAACCCTCAGCCTCCGGTTTTGGAGACCGGCGCTCTACCAATTGAGCTACACTCCTATAGAAGTTTACTCTATAATTTTAGTTACTACTCCAGCTCCAACTGTTCTACCACCTTCACGAATGGCAAAGTTTAATTTTTCGCTCATCGCAATTGGAGTAATCAAAGTAACAGTGAATTTAGCATCATCACCAGGCATAACCATTTCAGTTCCTGCTGGTAACGTTACTTCACCTGTTACATCGGTTGTTCTAAAATAAAACTGAGGTCTGTATTTAGTAAAGAAAGGTGTGTGTCTTCCACCCTCATCTTTTTTTAGTACATAAGCCTGAGCTTCAAATTTAGTGTGCGGAGTAATTGAATCAGGTTTGCAAAGAACTTGACCTCTTTGAATGTCAGCTCTTTCAACGCCTCTTAATAATATACCAACATTATCTCCGGCTTCACCAGAATCTAAGAGTTTTCTAAACATCTCAACACCAGTACAAACTGATTTTTTAGTATCTGTGATACCAACTATCGCAACTTCTTCACCGGTCTTAATAACACCCGATTCAATTCTACCAGTTGCAACTGTTCCTCTTCCTGAAATTGAAAAAACATCCTCAACAGGCATTAGGAAAGGTTTATCAACGTCTCTAGTTGGTTGAGGAATAAATTCATCAACAGCTTTCATTAATTCTAAAATAGAATTTTTTCCAATTTCTTCATCTCTTTGCTCTACTGCAGCTAATGCAGATCCCTTAATGATAGGAGTTGTTTCACCAGGATATTTATATGAGGTTAAAAGTTCTCTAATTTCTTCTTCAACAAGTTCAATCATATCTTTGTCATCAACTTGGTCTACTTTATTTAAATAAACAACGATTGAAGGAATACCAACTTGTCTTCCTAAAAGAATGTGTTCTCTAGTTTGAGGCATAGGGCCATCAGCAGCATTAACTACTAAAATTGCTCCATCCATTTGAGCCGCACCTGTAATCATATTTTTTACATAGTCAGCGTGACCTGGGCAATCTACGTGTGCGTAATGTCTCTTCTCAGTTTCATACTCAACGTGAGCAGTTGAAATTGTAATCCCTCTTTCTTTTTCTTCAGGGGCTTTATCAATCTGATCGTAAGCAACCGCTTTTGCTCCACCGACTTCAGCCAACGTAATTGTGATCGCTGCAGTTAAAGTTGTTTTACCATGGTCGACATGACCAATTGTACCAATGTTACAGTGTGGTTTGTTTCTTACGAACTTTTCTTTTGACATTTCTTTTTTACCTCAGTTTTTTGTTTTATTAATAATTTCTTTTTTTCTTGGAGCGGGTAAAGAGAATCGAACTCTTACATCCAGCTTGGAAGGCTAGCGTTCTACCATTGAACTACACCCGCACAACATCAAGAATAACACTCCATTGTCATAAAAAATTTTATTGAGTGGTGGAGGGGGAAAGATTCGAACTTTCGAAGACCGAAGTCAACGGGTTTACAGCCCGCCCCATTTGACCGCTCTGGAACCCCTCCTTAATGGGGAAGTGTCCCCTTTATCAATAAAGCTTCAAACAACATGCGTTTTATATATTTTTATTATGCAATTGCAACACGAGATTTACCGTGAAAACATGGCAAAATACGTATAAACAATGGTAAATTTATGAATAAATCATCTTTTTTGATCGTTGGACAGCATGCTGTTATTGAAGCCCTCAGAAATCCCAATAGAAAGGTTTTAAAAGTTTTTTTAACTGAAGAAAGTAAAAAAAATATTCATAGAAAAAATCCTAAAAAAAATGTTCTTGAAGATGTTAAGGTTTATTTTAAATCAAAAAAAGAATTAGATAAATATACTTCTAAGGATCAAATGATGCACAGTGGTTATATTGCTGAGGTAGAACATTTAGACCAACCTGAATTAAAAGAATTTATAAAAGGAAAAAATAATTTAACGTTTGTTTGTATCGACGAAGTAACTGATCCAAGAAATATTGGCTCATTAATAAGAAGTGCAGCATCATTTAATATTGATGGTTTGATAGTTAAAGAAAGACAATTTCCGTCAGATAGTAAATTAATGTACAAGGCTGCAAGTGGCTGTATGGAGCATTTAAATATATTTGAAGTTTCAAACATTAACTCAACTCTTAAAAATTTGAGAGAAAAAAATTTTTGGGTTTATGGTTTTGATGCTAAAGGAGATAAAAATTTTACTGATGTTAAATGGAGTGGAAAAAATGTTCTTTTATTTGGGTCGGAAGGATTTGGCATGAGAGAGCATACGAGTAAGTATACTGATTTTTTAGTAAAGATTGATATAAATAATGATGTAGAAAGCTTAAATATCTCAAATAGTGCAGCAATTGTATTCCATCATTTAAGTTATTTAAAAAAAATTCTTGATTAGTTTAAGATTTCTTAATAGAAATCCACTATGCCCTTGTAGCTCAGCTGGTAGAGCAATTGATTTGTAATCAATAGGTCCGCGGTTCGACTCCGTGCGGGGGCACCATCACTCAATTAAATCAACACTAATTATTTTTGTTATACCAATTTTTTTGATTATTACGTTTTAATTCACTCTTAGAAAAATATTTTAAGGCGCTTTCTCCAATGCTCATTCCTTTAATCTCAAAGTCTGAAATATTGTCTGCATAAGCGTTTCCACTTAATATCAAACCCAGAACTATGATCTCTAAAAGTTTTTTCATAAACTAAGATCCTAGCACCAATATCTTTGGTGGGCTAGTAGCGGGATTTTAGGTAATTTTGTACCCTCTAGTATTTCAACATCTTTGCAAAATAACAATTATAGAAGAACAGTCCAGGGCACCGGGCAACAGAACGCCCCTAATCACTCTTCTAGTCCTCTCTAATTATAATGCTGATCAGTCTTTAGGTTTATTTTACTCGTAGCTGACTCGTAATTTTATTAGCTTTTTATCAATTTACATTTCTCATTTAAATTATAAGGTTTGCCCTTCCAATTACCTTTCCCTTTTCTACGTAATTTTTTAAAATCTAAAATAATTTTGCATTGTTTACAAATTCCATTTGTTAACTCTGAATGTTTTACGTAAGTCTCTAATCTATAACCACCTTTTCCTATCTCTATTGACTTTTCTGATCTTGATGTAGTTTCTGGTAAAATAGTTTTTTCATCTATTTTAGATCTTTTTGCATATATATTCCAATAACCTGCCTCTTTTTTGTACACAGTTGCATAATCTTTTTCACGATCAATTTTATAGGTAAAATATCTACACTTCATTGGAATTGTTTCTAATACTTTTTGATCTTGAACTTCATTAGAATAAGTATTTCCACTCAACAACAGCCCCAGAACCATGATTCCTAAAAGTTTTTTCATGAACCAATATACTAGCACTGCGGATATAATGCGGTCAAACTGAAAGTAAATTTCTATAAACGTTGAGCAATAATACTTATTTAAGAATTGAGTCTTGATTTGCAATTAATAGGTCCGCGGTTCGACTCAGTGCGGGGCACCATCACTTAATTATTTGAAGTTTCTTTTCGTGTTTGTTCAATCTTAATTTTTTTATGAAGACTGTTATTTTTATCGTACAATAACTCAAAGCTAATTTTCTTATCAGCTTCAATTTTAATTATCTTTGCATTTCTAACTTCAAAATTATCTGCGACAGCACTGATAGGTCTTTTATTTGTATCCAAATTTTTTATTAAAATTTTAGATTTATCACTAACAATTGTGCCCTTCCATCTTCTAGGTCTGAAAGGACTAATGGGTGTAACAGCTAGTTTTCTTGAATCTAAATTTAAAATTGGTCCATGTGCTGATAAATTATAGGCTGTACTACCTGCTGGTGTTGAAACTAAAACACCATCAGAAATAAGATTTTTAATAATGTTTTTCTTATTAGCTGTAATAGAAATTGATGATGCTTGTTTGCTTTGTCTCAAAATAGAAACCTCGTTAATAGCTATTGATTTTTTTGTTTGGTTACTTTTATTAGTAACAGTCATTTGCAGGGGGTAAATTTTTATACTATTAGAGATATTTAAGTTTTTAATAATGTTTTTATTAGAAAACTTATTCATCAAAAAACCATAGTTTCCAGAATTAATTCCATAAAAAGGTTTTTTATATTTGTGTAATTTTTTTAAAGTTTGAAGCATGAAACCATCTCCACCTAAAACAATTATTATCTTGGATTGTCTTAAAGATGTAATGTTAACTTTTTTAATCAGGCTTGATTTAATCTTTAAAGAAGCTTTCGTTCTATCAAAAACTAAATATACTTTATCTCTCATTTAGTGGTGCCCTCGGCCAGACTCGAACTGGCACTCCAAAAAGGCACGGATTTTAAGTCCGTTGTGTCTACCAATTTCACCACGAGGGCATGTACTATTTTCATTTGTTTAACTGTTTTTATTTATAACTCAACTTCTTTTTGTTAACAAATCATATCAATATTTTAATTAAGCTTTTAATGCTTTTTTAAGAATATGATTATCTAAATTACAATCTTTATAACCTCTCTTTAGAACATTCAAATATCGTTCTGTTGGATATGCAAATAAACTTTTTTTAGTCATTGTATAGGTCATTACTTTTTTACCATAATAAGTAAAATAATATTTTTTATATAGAACTGGATGGTCTTCATAAACATCTAACTTTTTTTCATCACTTTTTGATATTTCAAATAAAGCACCTGGAACAATTGATTTTTTTTTAGACTCTATATCAGCAACTCTATATTTACTTCTAAAAGTTAGTTTAAAATTACTTAAATTAATCTTCTTTAAAAAGACACTGTCTTTACATCTTCTTTTCATTTGAAAATGATTTAGATTACTGCCATAAGCAAAATAAAGCATTTAATTATCTAACAACTACTTCTATTTTTTTTTGATTAACAAACTCTAATATTTCAGAACTACATTTATCAATTTTAAGTTGGTCTTCAGATCGTATTACTATCGATACACCTAATTTGCCTGCTTGAAAAAAAGGATAACTTCCAATTTCAACATCCTTATTATTATCTTGGACGTTAGTTAAAGATTTTGCAATTTCACTTTCAACAGTTTTTAAACTTATTGTATGGCTTAATATTGGATCTCCACCTACTATTTTGTTTTTTAATCCACCCAACATTGACTTTAAAATTGAAGGAACTCCTGGTAAGCAAAAAACATTTTCAACATTAAACCCTGGTGCACCACTTGTTGGATTTAATATTAAATTAGCATCACGTGGCATCCATACCATTTTTTGTCTACCTTCGTTAAACTCTCCTATCTTGTAATAAGTTTCTAATATTTTAAAAGCTTCTTTATGAATTTCATATTCAAGGTTAAATGCTTTTGAAATACATTTTGCAGTAATATCATCATGTGTTGGTCCAATACCGCCAGTTGTAAATACATAATTATTAACTTTTCTTAAATGATTAAGGGTCTCAACAATTGTATCCTCAATATCCGGGATAACTCTAACCTCATCAACTTTTACACCGATTGAGTTCAGCCATTGTGCAATTGTGCTAGTATTTGTATCTTGAGTTCTTCCAGAAAGAATTTCATTGCCAATAATTAATATTGCGGCATTAACTTTTTTGTTTTTTGTCATATTTGAATATACAATTTAAATATGAAATTTACCAAAACTTTAATTAAAGGCAGACTTATCAAAAGATATAAGAGATTTTTTGCTGATGTTAGAATTGGTAAAGAAATTGTAACTGCCCACTGTCCAAATACTGGGTCAATGAAAGGTTTGTTGGATGAGGGGAATGAAGTTTTTATTTCTAAAAATGATGATCCAAAAAGAAAACTTAAGTACACACTGGAAATCATCAAGGTTAAGAAAAATTTAGTGGGTGTTAACACTCATTTTGCAAATAAAATTGCCTACCATGCACTGTCTAATAATCTTGTTAAAGAAGTGTCAAATAACGACACTATTAAACCTGAGGTTTTTTTTGACAAAGAAACACGGTTTGATTTTTTAGTTGAAAAAAATAAACAAAAAATATTTGTTGAGGTTAAAAATGTTACATTATTTAGAGATGAAAAAATTGCAGAATTTCCAGACGCAGTAACTTCTAGAGGTTCCAAACATTTAAAAACTCTTATTACCGCCATTAAAAACGGTTATAAATCTTATTTATTGTTCTTAGTTCAAATACAAGGTGTTGAAAACTTTAAAATAGCCAAAGATATTGATAAAGAATATTATGAAAATTATTTACTTGCAAAAAAAGCTGGTGTAATTTTTTTAGCCTATCGTTGCAAAATAAATTCTAAAGAAATTAAGATAGAAAAAAAAATTAAAATTATTAATGCCTGATTATTTAAAAAAATTTGAAAAAATGAGAGTAGCTGGAAAGTTAGCTGCTGAAACTCTTGATATGCTAACAGATAATATTAAGCCAGGTGTGACTACAGAATTTATAGATAAATTAGGTTATGAGTTTATAAGAGATAATGGTGCCTACTCAGCTCCACTATTTTACAGGGGTTTTAAAAAATCATTGTGTACTTCTTTAAACCACATTGTGTGTCATGGCATACCTTCTGACAGAGTTCTAAATGAAGGTGACGCCCTTAACGTTGATGTTACCGCAATAATTGATGAGCATTATGGTGACACTAGTAGAATGTTTTGTATTGGCAAGACACCCGTTAAAGTTAATAATCTAATTGATACTACTTATGAATCTATGATGAGAGCTATAAGATTATTAAAACCAGGATTAAGGCTCGGAGATATTGGGCATGAAATACAATCCTTTGTAGAAAAAAAAGGATATTCTGTAGTAAGAGATTTTTGTGGTCACGGGATAAGTACTACATTTCATGAGCCTCCAAATATTCTACATTATGGCAGAAAAAATACTGGTATGGAGCTTAGACCTGGCATGACTTTTACGATTGAACCTATGATAAATGTGGGTGCATGGGATGTAAAAATGCTAAAAGATGGGTGGACAGCTGTTACAAAAGATAAATCTTTATCTGCACAATTTGAGCATACACTAGGTATTACTGAAAATGGTTATGAAATCTTTACAGAATCTGTTAAAGGTTATTCAAAGCCTCCTTACTTATAATTAATGATTGAAAGATACTCTAGAAAACAACTTACTGACATATGGTCAGAAGAAAATAAATACCAAATTTGGCTTGATGTAGAAGTTGCTGCAGCTGAAGCGATGGAAAAAATGGGTCAGATCCCTAAAGGTGTATCATCAGTTGTTAGAAAAAAAGCTAAAATTAATGTTAAAAGAATTCATCAAATTGAATCTAAGGTTAAGCACGATGTTATAGCTTTTTTAACCTCTGTTACGGAAAAAGCTGGAATTAAAGCAAGATATCTTCACCAAGGCATGACATCTTCAGATGTATTGGATACAAGTTTAAATATTCAATTGGTACAATCTGGTAAAATTTTATTAGATGATATTGATAAAATCTTAAAAGTTTTAAAAAAACAGGCTAAAAAATATAAATACACTCCGTGCATCGGAAGAAGTCACGGAATACACGCAGAACCCATTACTTTTGGTTTAAAGCTTGCGTCATTTTATGAGGAATTCAAAAGAAATAGAAAAAGATTAGTCGATGCAATTGATGAAATTTCAACATGTGCAATCTCTGGTGCGGTTGGTACATTTGCCAATATTAGTCCTAATGTTGAAAAGCATGTTGCTAAAAAGCTTGGTTTAAAAGTAGAGCCAATTTCTACACAGGTAATACCAAGAGATCGTCATGCATTTTATTTTTCTGTTCTTGGAATTATTGCTGGTTCTGTTGAAAGAGTTGCAATTGAGATTAGACACCTACAAAGAACTGAAGTTTATGAAGTACAAGAATTTTTTTCAAAAGATCAAAAAGGCTCCTCAGCTATGCCACACAAAAAAAATCCAATCTTGAGTGAAAACTTAACTGGGCTTGCAAGAATGGTTCGAAGTGCTGTTGTTCCAGCGCTTGAAAATATTGCCTTATGGCATGAAAGAGATATTTCTCATTCTAGTGTTGAAAGAAATATTGGACCAGATGCAAACATAACTTTAGATTTTGCCCTAGTAAGACTGGGAAGTATTTTAGATAAAATGATTGTCTATCCAAAAAAGATGATTGAAAATTTAAATTTAACAAAGGGTTTAATCTTTTCTCAAGAAGTTATGCTAGAGTTAACTAAATCAGGCCTAAGTAGAGAACAATCTTATAAAATGGTTCAAAATTATGCAAAAAAATGTTTTGCTGAAGATCTAAATTTATTTGACCTAATATCAAAAGATGAATTTATTATTACTAAAATTTCCACTAAAAAACTTAGGGCAATATTCAATTATTCATCCCACTTTAAAAACGTAGATTTAATTTTTAAAAGAGTTTTTAAATAATGAAAAAAGGTAAAAAATTATATGAAGGAAAAGCAAAAATTATCTACTCAACAACTGATAAAAATTTAGTTATTCAATATTTTAAAGATGATGCGACAGCTTTTAATAATTTAAAAAAATCTAAAATTGAAGGTAAGGGTGTTTTGAACAATAGAATATCTGCACATATTCTTACAAACTTGGGTCAAATAGGAATTAAAAATCATTTAGTAAAAAGATTGAATATGCGAGAACAAATTACTAAATTTGTTGAAATTATTCCAATCGAATTCATTATAAGAAATGTTGCAACAGGATCTATAACAAAAAGACTTGGAATTGAAGATGGTACAGTTTTAAAAGAACCTTTGTTAGAGTATTGTTTAAAAGATGATAAATTAGGTGATCCTTTAATTGCAGAAGAACATATATTAGCTTTTGATTGGGCCTCAAAAAAAGAATTAGAAAAAGTTAAAAAAATGATCCTAAGAATCAATGATTTTATGATTGGTATGTTCAGGGGTGTTGGAATTAAATTAATAGATTTTAAACTAGAATTTGGAAGAATAAAAATTAATGGAAAATCTGAAGTTATCTTGGCAGATGAAATAAGTCCCGATACTTGTAGATTATGGGACTCAGTTACTGATAAAAAACTTGATAAAGATCGATTTAGAAAAGACTTGGGAGACCTGATACCTGCTTATACTGAGGTTGCAAAAAGACTGGGAATTCTTCATGAAAATTCAAACTTAAGTGCAGTCAATTTTACAAAATTAAGATCTATAAAAAAAAGAAAGTAAATATGAAAATATCAGTAATTATTACACTTAAAAAAGATGTGCTTGACCCACAAGGTAAAGTTATTCATCAAACATTAGATGGCATGGGATTCAAGGATGTCAACGAGGTAAGACAAGGAAAGTATTTTGAAATTGATACAAAAGAAAATGATAAAAAAAAAGCTGAAAAAAAGGTAGAAGAGATGTGCAAAAAACTTTTGGCTAATTTAGTTATAGAAAATTATAAAATTATTGAGTCACAATAATAAATAATGAATTCAACAGTAATAACTTTTCCTGGATCTAATTGTGATAGAGATATGGATGTTGCCTTAAAGAAATTTGGTTTTAAAAATAAGATGGTTTGGCATGATGATCTGGAGCTACCAAAAAGTGATTTAGTAGTTTTGCCTGGTGGCTTTTCTTATGGTGATTATCTTAGATGTGGAAGTATGGCTTCAAAGTCTAAAATTATGAAATCTGTACTCAACTTTGCGCAAGGGGGTGGTAAGGTTATGGGTATCTGCAATGGTTTTCAAATTTTAGTAGAAGCAGGTTTGCTTCCAGGTGTATTACTTAGAAATAAGTACATGGAATTTATTTGTAAAAATGTTTATGTAAAAATTAACAATAAAGATAACTCATATTTTAAAGGCATCAAGAAGGATACACTTGAACTTCATATTGCCCATAATGAAGGAAATTACTTTTGCTCAAAAGAACAGATAAAAGAAATTGATGATAATAATCAAATAGCTTTATTTTATTCAAATATAGTTGGAAATGTTAATAAAGAAAATAACCCCAATGGCTCTATTAAAAATATTGCGGGTATTTTTAATAAAGAAAAAAATATTTTAGGAATGATGCCTCATCCTGAACGTATGATTGACCCTGCTCTATCAGGTGAAGATGGTTCAATATTTTTTGAAAACCTAATTAATAATTTAAGATAATGATAGTTAACGAACAAATTGCAATTGATCATGGTTTAAAAAAAGATGAGTATAAAAAAATTTGTGCTTTATTAAAAAGAGTTCCTAATATTACTGAGCTAGGAATTTTTTCTGCAATGTGGAATGAACATTGTTCCTATAAATCATCAAGATTTCATCTTAAAAATTTACCTACAAAAGGTAAAAATGTAATTCAAGGTCCTGGTGAAAATGCTGGTGTCATTGATATTGGGGATAATGATGCGATAGTTTTTAAGATAGAGAGTCACAATCATCCTTCATTTATTGAACCTTATCAAGGTGCTGCAACTGGTGTGGGTGGAATTATGAGGGATATATTTACAATGGGTGCTAGACCTATCGCAAACCTTAACTCAATTCATTTTGGCTCCCCTCAAAATAAAAAAACAAAAAATTTACTTCGTGGTGTTGTTCACGGCATTGGAGGTTATGGTAATTGTATGGGTGTTCCAACGATTGCAGGCCAAACTAGTTTTGACGAGTCTTATAACGGTAATATTCTAGTAAATGCTATGACATTAGGATTGGTTAAAAAAAATAAAATTTTTTATTCAAAAGCTGCTGGTTTAGGAAAGCCTGTAATATATGTTGGTTCTAAAACTGGAAGGGATGGTATTCATGGCGCAAGCATGGCTTCAGCCTCATTTGATGACAAAATTGAAGAAAAAAAACCAACAGTACAAGTTGGTGACCCTTTTACTGAAAAACTTTTATTAGAGGCTTGTTTAGAATTAATGGCTGGAGATTCAATTATAGCAATTCAAGATATGGGTGCTGCTGGTCTAACTTCTTCTAGTATTGAAATGGCTTCAAAAGGAAATCTTGGTATAGAAATTAATTTAGATATGGTTCCTTGTAGAGAGACTAAAATGACTCCTTACGAAATTATGCTTTCAGAAAGTCAAGAGAGAATGCTTATAGTTCTAGAAAATGGGAAAGAAGACTTAGCAAAAAAAATATTTGATAAGTGGAATTTAGACTTTGCTGTAATTGGCAAAACAACAAAGAGTAAAAAAATTGAACTTTATTTTGATGAAAAAAAAGTTGCAGATATCCCTGTAAATACACTAGTTGAAAACTCTCCAATGTATGACAGAAAATGGAAAAAAGCTAAACTTCCAAAAAAAATAAAGATTGAAAAAGAAAAATTTAAAAATTTAAAAGTAATAAATGTTTTAAATAAGATTTTATCAAACCCTAATGTGTGCAGTAAGGAATGGATTTGGCAGCAATATGATCATACGGTTATGGGTGATACTATTCAAAAACCCGGAGGAGATGCAGGTGTTGTTCGAATACATGGTACCAATAAAGCTGTGGCAGCTTCTGTAGATTCTTCAGCAGTTTATTGTTGGGCTCATCCTTTAAGTGGTGGAAAACAAATTGTTTGTGAGAGCTGGAGAAATTTAATATCTGTTGGTGCAAAACCAATTGCAATTACTAACTGTTTAAATTTTGGAAGTCCTGAAAACCAAGAAAATATGGGTGAATTTGTAGAATGCGTTCAAGGTCTAGGAGAGGCTAGTTCTTACTTGGATTTTCCAGTTGTTTCTGGAAATGTTTCTTTTTACAATCAAACTAAAGACATTGGGATTAAACCCACTCCAGCGATTGGTGGTGTTGGGTTGATTAAAGATTATAAAAACATGGTTACGATGGATCTTAAGAAGACCGATAATGTTCTTTTAGTGATAGGAAAAACTGAAGGACACCTAGACCAAAGTTTGTTTGCAAGGGATGTTCTAAATGAAAAAAATGGCCCTCCCCCAGAGATTAATTTATTTAATGAAAAAAATAATGGTGAAACAATTTTAAAACTAATTGATAAAAAACTTATAAGAGCAGCCCACGACGTGTCACTAGGAGGTATTATTACCGCTTTATCTAAGATGTGCATTAAAGGCAAAAAAGGTGCAATCCTTAAAAAACCTAACTATTTAATAAATAAATTTGAATACTTATTTGGAGAAGATCAAGGTAGGTATATAATAGAAATTAGTAATGATGATATTGAAAGTGTCACTAAGATCCTTTTGGAGAGTTATGTTCATTTTGAAGAACTTGCAACTGTAAATGATAGTGATTTAATTATTGATGATAAATCAAAAGTATCAATTGACGATTTAATTAAATCACATACAACTTGGCTAACTAACTATATGAGTAAATAAATGGCAATGGATATAAAAGAAATTGAAACGCTTATTAAAGAGTCTTTACCAGATGCTACAATAGAAATTCAAGATTTAGCAGGTGACAGTAATCACTACTCTGCAACAATTACTTCAGATAAATTTTCTGGAATAAGCAAAATTGAACAACATAAGATGGTGTATAATTCCCTAAAAGGAAAAATGGGAAATGAACTGCACGCTTTAGCAATTAAAACAAAGGAGAAATAAAATGGACCAACCAACTAAAGATTTGATTAATAATGAAATTACCAATAATGAAGTTTGTTTATTTATGAAGGGAACTCCTGACGCTCCGCAGTGTGGGTTTTCTATGGCTGTTTCTAATATGTTAAAAATTTTAGAAGTTAATTACAAAGGGATTAATGTTCTTGAAAGTCAATCTTTAAGAGAAGGTATAAAAGAATTCAGTGATTGGCCTACTATTCCACAAGTTTATATTAAAGGTGAATTTGTAGGTGGTTGTGACATTGTGAAAGAAATGTATGAGAGTGGTGAGCTTAAAAAGATACTTGAGGATAAAGGAATAGATTTTAAAAAATAGTTTATTGCTTGTAAATATAATCTCTTGTGGTTGGTGTTGATGTATAATTTTTCGTTAGTTGAAATTGATAAACAACTTGATCACCCCATTTAAATGCACTTTCGCAACTCGTTAAATAAAACTCCCACATTCTAAAAAATTTTTCATCAAACATTTTAATGATTTGCTCTCTGTTTTTTATGCAGTTCTCCTTCCAGTGTCTTAAGGTAAATGAGTAATGCAATTTGAGTACCTCAATATCAGACACTATTAATCCTGCTTTCTCTATTGGGGATATCACCTCACTAAGACTAGGAGTATAGCCACCAGGAAAAATATATTTTGTTATCCATGGATGTGGGTCTCTAGGTGGATTAACTGATCCAATAGTGTGAACTAAAGAAACACCATCATCATTAAGTAGTTTTTCGACTTGATTAAAAAAATTTTTGTAAAATTTTCTACCTACATGTTCAAACATTCCAACACTCACAATTCTATCAAATTTTTCATCTAACTGACGGTAGTCTATAAGCTTAAATGTAACTTGATTTTCCAAATTAAGTTCTTTGGCTTTTTTTGTACAATAATTGAACTGATTTTCAGATAAAGTTATTCCTGTAACTTCACAATTCGCACATTTGGCAATATCAATAGCTAAAGATCCCCACCCACAACCAATATCAAGAACTTTTTGATTTGGCTGTATGTTTAATTTTTTAATTATATGTTGTATTTTATTATTTTGAGCAGTTTCTAAGTTATCGCTTTCTCTTTCAAAATATCCACATGAATATTGTTTTTTTGAATCTAAAAATAAACTGTATAAATTATCTGAGAGGTCATAATGGTGAGCTACATTCATTTTTGACTTTTTTATAAAATTAAAATTTGTCAAATATCTATATGAACCATTTAGTTTATTTATTATCTTAGTAAAAAAATTTAACTCCCCTCTTCCAAGATTCATGAGCGCTATATCTAAAAAGTCTGTTAGGCTTCCATTCTCAATTATTATATCCCCATCTGAATAAGCTTCACCAAAATATAAATCAGGACGAATTAATAATTTATAATGAAGTTTCTGATTTAAAATTTTGACTATAATTGGCTTTTTATTTTTGGGTGAACCTATAATATGTTTCTTTGAATATGCATCAACCAGTATAAAGCCATCTTTTTTAAATAATCTATTTAAAAATTTTGTAAGTTGCATTTAATCATTCATAAAAATTGTTTTTATGAACATAAACATATAGTAGATTTACAAAAAACTCACTCAGGTTTATCACACGGTTTTACTGGAATTTTAAAAAAATAAGTATTTATTATCTAGAGTAATATTCAATTACTAGGTTGGGTTCCATAACAACTGGATAAGGAACTTCCTCAAACTTAGGTACTCTTACAAAGGTAACTTTTTTATTCTTTTCATCCATAAGGATGTATTCTGGGGTTTCTCTTTCTTTATTTGCTAAAGCAATATCAATAAATGCTAACTGTTTAGATTTATCTCTAATTTCAATCGTATCTTCTTCTGTTACAACATAACTTGCAATGTTAACTTTTTTACCATTAACTTTTACATGACCATGATTAATGAGCTGTCTTGCAGAAAAGATTGTTGTTGAAAATCTTGCTCTATATACAACGGCATCAAGTCGTCTCTCAAGCAGCCCAATTAAATTCTCACCAGTGTCACCTTTTTGCATTGCTGCTTTTTTATAAATATTTCTAAATTGTCTTTCATTAATGTTACCGTAGTAACCTTTTAACTTCTGTTTGGCCTGTAATTGAATTCCGTAATCAGAGGGTTTTCCCTGTCTAGATTGACCATGTTGACCTGGTCCATACGCTCTAGTGTTAAAAGGACTTTTGGGTCTACCCCATAAGTTTATCTTTAACCTTCTATCTATTTTGTGTTTAGAACTTATTCTTTTTGTCATTTGATAGTTGGGGTTATAAACTTACTCATTATTTTGTCAATCAACCTTTTTTGGCTAAACTAGCAAATACACTTGATAAAATACGTGTTTCTTTCTCAGATAGCTCCATTTTCGAAAAAATACTTCTTAAGTTTTCCAGCATGATAGGTCTCTTCTCTTGAGGCTTAAAAAAACTCTTTTCTTCTAATTTTTTTATACACAAATTAGTCATTGCCTGCACATCTCTTTTACTTGCAAGAGACACTTTTTGAGATTTAGAATATCTCACTCCTTTTAAGTCAATAATACTAGCTACTGTATGTGCAATAATAATGACACTATGAGATAGGTTTAAAGATTTGAAATCAGGATTGGTTGGTATTTGCATAGTATAATTTGCATAACTAATTTCATTATTGGAGAGTCCAGATGCTTCTGAACCAAATAAAAAAGCAACTTTCTTGTTAAAGTCAATTTTTTTTAAATCGTTTAATTTTATATGTTTAATATTCTTATTTCTAAACCTTGCTGATGTAGCAATAACATAATCCACTTTTTTAATGGCAGATTCTAAGGTTTCATAAATTTTTGCATTTTTGATTAAATCTTTAGCACCAACAGATGTTGCTAAAATTTTATCATTTGGAAAAATAGGCTTTGGTTTTACAATCACTAATTTTTTGAAATTAAAATTTTTTATCGCTCTAGCGCATGCACCTATATTTTCGGATAACTGTGGTTGATGTAAAATAAAAGAAATATTATTGAAAGACATTATTATTTTAATTAATCTAATTCGTGATTTCTACTATAGCTTGATATTTTAGTCTTCATGATTATTTGCTTGCTGGAGCCTTATCTTTAAACAATTTATAATCTAAACTATCTACCAATGCTTTAAATGAAGCATCAATTATATTTGCTGACACACCAATGGTGAACCAATTTTTTCCTTTTGAGTCTGAACTTTCTATTGAAACTCTTGTGATTGCCTCAGTTCCAGTATTTAGGATTCTAACTTTATAATCAACTAACTTAAGGTCTTTCAAATATTTAGAATATTTATTTAGTCTTTCAACATTTTGCCTAATAGCATTATCTAATGCATTTACTGGACCATTACCTTTACCTTCACAAATAATTTTTTCACCATCTACTTCTAATTGAGCTCTTGCAGATGAAATTATTTTTCCAAATGAATCTTTTTTAACAGAAACATCGTATTCCTGAATTAAAATATACCTTGGTATTTCACCAATAATTCGTCTTGCCAACAATTCAAAAGAAGCATCAGCTCCGTCGTAACTATAACCAATAAATTCCCTATCTTTTACTTCATCTAAAAGTTTTTTAATTTTAGGATCGTTTTCTTCTATTTCAATTCCGATGGTTTTTAATCTTGAAATTATATTAGACTTTCCTGATTGATCTGAGACTACAATATTTCTAGAATTTCCAACTTCCTCAGGATTAATATGTTCATAAGTTTTTGGATCTTTTTGAACAGCTGATACATGAAGACCACCTTTATGAGAAAAAGCAGCAGCACCAACGTATGGAAGATGTTTGTTAGGTTTTCTATTTAATATCTCATCTAATAATCTAGAGCATTGAGTTAAGTTTTTAATGTTGTCTGGTTTAATTTTTAATTGAAATTTAGAAGAAAAATCATCTTTTAAAAAAAAAGTAGGAATTAATGACATTAAGTTAGCATTGCCGCATCTTTCACCTAAACCATTGATGGTTCCTTGCACTTGTCTAACCCCAGCCAAGACTGCAGCTAAAGAATTTGCAACCGCATTACCCGTATCGTTGTGCGCATGTATGCCTAAATTTTTTCCAGGTATAGTTTTAGAAACTTCTGAGATTATTTTTGCAATCTCATGAGGTAAAGTTCCACCATTAGTATCGCATAAAACAATCCATCTTGCCCCTTCATCGAATGCTGCTTTAAGACATAATAAAGCATAATTTGGGTTAGCTTTGTATCCATCAAAAAAATGTTCTGCATCAAACATGAACTCTTTATTCTCTTTAACAAAATGTTTTGCGGTCTCTTTTATGTTTTCTAAGTTTTCTTCATTAGAAATACCAAGAGCTATATCAACATGAAAATCCCATGACTTACCTACAATGCAAACTGCTGGTGTGTTCGAGTTTAAAAGCGCTGATATTCCTGGATCGTTATCTGCGCTACGACCAGTTCTTTTGGTCATACCAAAAGATGTTAGTTTAGAATTATTAAATAAATGTTTTTTCTGAAAAAATTCAGTATCTGTAGGGTTCGCTCCTGGCCACCCACCCTCAATATAATCAACACCTAAATTATCTAAAGCTGAAGCAATCTTCATTTTATCATCTACAGAAAAGTCTACACCTTGCGTTTGTGCACCATCTCTTAGAGTTGTATCGAATATAAAAAGTTGTTCTTTACTCATTTTAGTTTCCAAATTGTTTTATCATCTTTGTCTTCTATTAAAACCCCTTTATCTAAAAGCTTAACTCGAATGATGTCAGCTTCTTTATAATTTTTGTCTTCTCTTGCTTTATTCCGAAGTGCTATCATTTCTAAAATTTCATCTTCATTGATGGATAATTTTTTCTTTTTAAACTCAATCCATTCTTCTTTTGTTTTGTTTAAGATACCAATAAAATTACAAGATAATATAAATAAGCTTTTCTCATCATTATCTCCTTTTAGAGCTTTGTCATAAAGTTGGTGTAGATTTGCTATATAACCTGGCGTATTCAAATCATCATATAATGGAGATAAAACATCTTCATTTAAAACTATCTTATCGTTTATAGGTAGATAAACTTCATACCATTTATCAATAGTATTTTTGCAATCCTCTAAGAGTTTTTCATTCCAGTCTAGTGGTTGCTTGTAGTGAGCACTCATAAGAGCAAGTTTCAAAACTTGTCCATCAACATTTTCTTTGAAGTCTTTAATCTTTAGTATATTACCAGTTGATTTAGCCATTTTCTCATTGGACATAGTGATAAATGCGTTATGAATCCAATAATTTGCAAAAACTTTTGTATCATTAGCACATCTTGATTGTGCAATTTCATTTTCATGATGAGGGAAAATCAAATCAATTCCACCACCATGGATATCAAATACATCTCCTAAATATTTCTTAGACATCGCGGAGCATTCTAAATGCCACCCAGGTCTTCCTTTGCCCCAAGGAGAATCCCAGGAAGGTTCTTCATTCTTAGATGGTTTCCATAAAACAAAATCTTCAGATTTTTTTTTATTTTCTGAAACTTCAACTCTAGACCCTGCAATCAAATCCTCTAATTTTTTATTTGATAGTTTTCCATAATCCTCAAATTTAATTACTTCAAAATAAACATGCTTGTTTGCCTCATAAGCAAAATCTTTTTCTATTAAAGATGATATCATTTTAATCATAAGATCAATATGATCTGTAGCTTTTGGTTGTTGTGTTGGATTATCTAAATTTAAATAATTACAATCATGGTTAAAATCTTTAATGACACTATTGGTTAATTCAGATATTGGAATATTTTTCTCTTTTGATGATTTAATTATTTTATCATCAACATCAGTAATATTTCTTACATAATTTATTTTGTCATGTCCATATTTTGATTTTAAAACTTTGTACAAAATATCAAAAATAACAAGAGGTCTTGCGTTACCAATGTGTGGATTGTCATAAACGGTTGGACCACAAACATACATTCCAATATTTTCATTATCTAATGGAACAAATTTTTCTTTTTTGTTGCTTAGATTGTTTGTTAAATAAATATCCTTGTTCATTATCTTAGAATTATACTTTAAATATAGATTTGGGAATCTATAAGATTAGTTGGGAATCTTGCAAACTGGAATCGGCTCCATTTTATGCAGGTTCATCTTTCTTATTTTTTGGTATTTTTCACGATTTATTGAGTTAGCGTTATTCATTGCTTCTTCTAATTCCTCATATTTAAGACCTAATTGACCTTCGTCAGTTCTACCATCATCCCATAATCCATCTGTTGGAGCAGCCTCAATTATTTCTTGTAGGATATTGAGAGATTTACCTATTTCCCATATTTCAGATTTATTGCAATCTGCAATAGGAGAAATATCTACCCCACCATCTCCATATTTTGTATAAAACCCTACTCCAAAATCTTCAACTTTATTACCAGTGCCAACTACAATACCTTTGTTTGCAGCAGCTACTTGATAAAGTGTAGTCATTCTAATTCTTGCTCTAGAATTTGCCATCCCAAGTTCACTATCAAAATTAGATAGGGTATCCTCGAATGTTTCAAATAATTTATCTAAATTTACAGTATGTGCTTCAACATTATTAAAATTTTTTACAAGCCATTCTTGGTGTTTTAAACTTAAATCATGCTGTGATAATTTTTGTTTAATCGGCATTGATAAAACAATTGTTTTTATACCAGTCATTGCACTCAATGTGCTTGATACAGAAGAATCTATTCCTCCAGAAATTCCAATGATTAAAGATTGAGCCTTACTTGGCATTTTTTCAACGTAATCTTTAATCCAATTGCTTATAAATTGTGCTTTTTCTAATGGTTTCATTATTTAAAATTTAAACGAAATTGTATTTAATACAATGCTTTAAGATGCCGCTTTAATATTTTTTTTAGAATATGCTGCATTTTTTTTAATCTCATCAGAAATTAAAAAAGCTAACTCTAATGCTTGATTAGCATTAAGTCTTGGGTCGCAATGGGTATGATAACGGCTGGATAAGTCTTGATCAGAAATTTTTTGAGCACCACCTGTGCATTCTGTAACATCTTGACCTGTCATTTCAATGTGCAGTCCACCAGCATAACTTCCTTCACTTTGGTGACATTCAAAAACATTTTTTACTTCTTTGACAACACTATTAAATGGTCTTGTTTTAAATCCTGTTGTAGCTTTGATTGTATTTCCATGACATGGATCACACGACCATATCACGTTTAAACCTTCTTTTTTAATTGCTCTAATTAATTTTGGTAAAAATTTTGAAACATTTTCATGTCCAAATCTAGAAATTAAAGTTATTTTACCTTTTTCATTTTTTGGATTAATTTTATTACAAAGATTTATTAAATCTTCAGCTTTTAATGTTGGGCCACATTTAATACCAATAGGGTTTTCAATTCCTCTACAAAACTCAACATGTCCACCATCTAGCTGTCTAGTTCTATCACCTATCCAAACAAAGTGTGCTGAAGTATCGTGATATTCACCTGTTATAGAATCTACTCTTGTCATAGCTTGTTCAAAAGGTAGTAGTAAAGCTTCATGCGAAGTCCAAAAATTTACTGTTTTTAATCTTCTGTTAAAATCTGAATTAATTCCACATGCATCCATAAATGCTAGGGCATCTGCTATTCTGTCTTCTAAATCTTTAAATTTTTTAGCAGCAGGAGAATTTTTAATAAAACCTAAATTCCAAGTATGTACTTTTTTAAGATCAGCAAAACCTCCATGGGAGAAGGCCCTTATAAGATTAAGTGTAGATGCAGATTGAGAATATGCTTTAAAAAGTCTCTTAGGATCTGGAACTCTTGATTTTTCATTAAATTCCATACCATTGATATTATCACCTAGATAACTAGGTAGTTCAACACCATCAATATTTTCAACAGAAGAACTTCTTGGTTTAGAAAATTGGCCAGCAATTCTTCCAAGTTTAATAACTGGTAGTGAAGCAGAGTAAGTAAGCACAAGCGACATTTGAAGTATTAGTTTAAATGTATCCCTAATATTATCAGGATGAAATTCTGCAAAACTTTCCGCGCAGTCACCACCTTGTAATAAAAAAGCTTTTCCATCAACAACATCAGCAAGCTGTTCTTTTAAATGTCTCGTTTCACCAGCAAATACCAATGGGGGGAAATTTTTAATTTTACTTAAAACACCGTCTAAATCTTTTTGATCCGGATATTCCGGAATGTGTTTTACAGGATAGTTTCTCCAACTATTTATTTTCCAATTTTTCATATTCAACCTAGGGGTGTTGTAGCAGAGTTTAATTATTATTCAACTGTGACTGATTTTGCTAAATTTCGAGGCTTATCGATGTCATAACCTTTTTTAAGTGCTGAATAATAAGCTAATTTTTGTAATGGAACAGTTAATAAAAAGGGTAACAAGTCATCATTGGCACTTTCAACTAATACTGTTTCCCAAATATTTTCTGAAAAAACTTCATCTTTACTCTTGTTAGTAATCAATAAAACTTTAGCACCTCTTGCTATTACTTCCTGCATATTGGAAATTGTTTTTTTATAATAATTATCTCTTGGGGCTAAGACAACAACTGGCATTCCATCTTCAATTAAAGCTAAAGGACCATGTTTCATTTCACCAGCTGGATAGCCTTCAGCATGCACATAAGCTAATTCTTTTAACTTTAACGCACCCTCTAATGCAATTGGATAAGAAAAACCTCTACCTAAAAACATCGAACCTTTTGCATCAGTAAATGAGCCAGAAACTGTTTGGATTTTACTTTCAGTTAGTAAGGTCTGTTCAACTAATTTAGGTAGTACTTTTAAGTCTTTAATTTTGTTTAAATATAAATCTTTATCTAAATCTTTTCTTAAAACTCCTAATTTTAACACTAAAATATATAGAACTAACATTTGACCCATAAATGCTTTTGTGGAGGCTACACCAATTTCTGGTCCACAATGAATTGGTAAAACAAAGTTGGAATCTCTTGCAATAGAACTTTCTATAACATTAACCACGCTGCAGGTTTTCATATTATTTTTATTACATAAATCTAAAGCAGCATAAGTGTCTGCTGTTTCACCAGATTGAGAAACAAAAATATATAAATTATCATTTTTAAATCTATTTTTTCGATATCTGAACTCAGATGCGATATCGATTGTTACATCAAGTGTGGTATTTTCTTCAAACCAATACTTTGCCATTAAACAAGAATGATAAGCTGTTCCACAACCGATTAAGGTAACAGAAGAAATTTCCTTTATATCCCAGGGAAAATTATAGATATTGATGTCGTTGTTGATTGTATCAACATACTCGTTTATGCAGTTCTTTAGCGTTGTTGGCTGTTCTTCAATTTCTTTAGCCATAAAATGTTTAAAGTCACCTTTGTTATAATCCTGTTCTTTAGAGGATAATTCTAAAACTTTTTTATTAACTTTTAAGCCTCCTTCGTCAAAAAAATCAACTTGGTTTTTTTTTATGATACAAAATTCTCCATCATTTAAATATGAAATTTTATTAGTCATAGATTTTAAAGCGTAAGAATCTGATCCTAGATAATTTTCATTAGGACCGTAGCCAACTGCAAGAGGTGATCCTCTTCTAGCACCCACTATAAGATCAGGCTGATCTTTAAAAATTATACCTAAAGCAAAACTACCATGTAGCTGTTTAAGAGTTTTAATAATTGCATCTTTTAAATTAAGTTCTTTTAAATATTCTGTTATTAAATGAACAATTACCTCTGTATCTGTCTGAGATTTAAATATGTGACCTTTATTTATTAAATGCTTTTTTAAAATAGTAGAATTTTCAATAATACCATTATGTACTACAGACACACTCTCTGATGAATGAGGATGTGCATTAATAGTATTTGGAATTCCATGTGTTGCCCATCTAACATGACCAATTCCAATTGAGCCCAACATATTTTTAACTGCAAGATTTTTTTCTAAAATATCAACTCTGCCCTCTGATTTTGCTTCATTTAGAATGCCATTAGATAAAGTTGCAATTCCTGCAGAGTCGTAACCTCTATACTCTAATTTCCTAAGAGAATTGATGATTGCAGATGAAACTGATTTATTGCTAGCTATTCCTATAATCCCACACATATTATTTTATATTTCTTTTATAGTTTTTAATCTCTGCTTGAGAGTTTCTAGTTAAAGCTAATGAATTTTTTTTAACTTTTTTTGTAATTACAGAGCCTGCTCCTACAATACTGTTTTTTTCAAGAGTGATAGGTGCAACTAATGATGAATTAGAACCTATAAATACATTATCTTTGATTTTTGTTTTATTTTTATTAACACCGTCGTAATTACAAGTAATTGTCCCAGCTCCAACATTAACGTTTCTTCCTATTTCACTATCACCAATATACGATAAATGATTAACTTTTGATTTTTTTCCAATTGTGCTTTTCTTAACCTCAACAAAGTTTCCAATTCTTGATCCTACTTCAAGAATGGTACCCGGTCTTAATCTTGCATAAGGTCCAACTTCAACTTTATTTTTTATTTTACAATCCTCTAAATGTGAAAATGAATTTATAATTACATTATTGCCAATTTTAACTTTTGGCCCAATGACAACGTATGGATTAATAGTAACATTTTTTCCAACCTTAGTGTCTTTTGAAAAAAAAATAGTTTCTGGTCCAATCATTTTTACTCCAGACTTAATAAAAAATTTACGAAGTGTTTTTTGGTCTATATTAGAATTTATTTGTTTCATCTGGAAATATTATTATATTAAGTGTATAGATAACTTAATTCACAATATATTTCTTAAAAATACTTTATTAATGAATCAAAATTACTCAATTTTATTTGACCTAGATGGAACATTGGTCGATACCGCGCCTGATTTAATGAATGCTCATAATCATGTAATGAAAAAATATGGTTATCCAACAAAATCTACTGCAGATATTAGAAATCTAGTAGGCCAAGGAGCTGGAGCAATGATTGGAAGATCTATATGGGGACAAGCTAAAAAAGAATTTGGTAAAATTGATGATCAAAAAATTAAAGATCAAATGGTTAAGGATTTTGTCAGCTTTTATGGACAAAATATCATTAAAGAAAGCACGCTTATCAACGGTGTAAAAGAATTTTTAAAGTGGTGTAAAGAAAAAGAAATTTCAATGGCAGTTTGTACTAACAAACAAGAGCACTTAGCAATTGACCTTCTAAAGAAAATTGGAATTTACGATTACTTTGAATATGTTGCTGGTTCAGATACTTTTGATTATTGCAAACCTGATCCAAGACACATAACAAGTATAATTGAAATCATTGGTGGTGATATAAAGAAATCTTTAATGTTTGGTGATAGTGAAACAGATGCAAATGCAGCAAAGGCTGCCTCTGTTCCTGTTATTTTATTAGAAAATGGTTATACGGAAAAAAATTCCAATGAAATTTACCATAATCATTTGATAAAAGACTTTATTGGTGTTGAAAAGATAGTTTCAACTTACTTAAAAGATTGATTTAATTTTTTTTCTTACTATTAATAGGGCTGCATAATTAAGGAGACCTAATGATTTCGCACAAAGTTAAAGTTTACCCGTCAAAAATTCATCTACCTAAAAAAAATCAATTGGCATGGAAAATTGCTGAAATAGCTTCTGATAATGCAAAATTAGATAAAGCAGCTATTGAAATGGTTATTAATAGAATAATTGATAATGCTTCAGTTGCTATTGCTTCTTTAAACAGAAAAGCTGTTATCTCTTCAAGAGAAATGGCTCTAAAGCATCCTAGAAAAAATGGTGCAAATTTATTTGGTATTGATTCAAAATTAAAATTTGATTGTGAGTGGGCTGCTTGGTCAAATGGAACGGCTGTCAGAGAGCTTGATTTCCATGATACTTTTTTAGCAGAAGACTACAGTCATCCAGGGGATAATATTCCACCTATTTTAAGTGTAGCTCAACAAACTAAAAAAAGTGGGCTAGATTTATTAAGAGGAATTATCACAGGTTATGAGGTTCAAGTTAATTTAGTTAAAGGGATATGTTTGCATAAACATAAAATTGATCATATTGCACACTTAGGACCGAGTGTTGCTGCGGGTTTAGGAACAATGTTAAAATTAAATACTGAAACAATTTACCAAGCAGTTCAGCAGGCATTGCATACAACGGTTTCTACAAGACAATCTAGAAAAGGTGAAATCTCTAGCTGGAAAGCTTACGCCCCTGCTCATGCTGGTAAACTTGCAATCGAAGCAGTTGATAGAGCAATGCGTGGTGAAGGTGCTCCAAGTCCAATTTATGAAGGTGAAGACAGTGTTATTGCTAGAATATTGGATGGTAAGAAAGCTTTATATAATGTGCCTCTACCTAAGAAAAAAGAATCTAAGAAAGCGATACTAGAGACCTATACAAAAGAATATTCAGCAGAATACCAGTCTCAAGCACTGATAGATATTGCTAAAAAACTTAATAAAAAAATTCCAAATTTAAATCAAATCAAAAAAATTGATATTTACACAAGTCATCACACTCATTACGTAATTGGTACTGGTGCAAATGATCCACAAAAAATGGATCCTAATGCAAGTAGAGAAACGCTAGATCACTCTATCATGTACATTTTTGCAGTAGCACTTGAGGATGCTGATTGGCACCATGTTAAGTCATATGCCAAACAAAGAGCTAACAGAAAAAGTACTATAAAAATTTGGAAATCCATTACCACTTTTGAAGATAAAAAGTGGACTAAAAAATATCATGATCCAAATCCAAAAAATAAATCCTTTGGTGCAAAGGTTGTTGTTACTTTAAATAATGGTAAAAAAATTACAGAACAATTAGATAGAGCAGATGCACACCCTTATGGAGCACGTCCCTTTAAAAGACAGAATTATATAAATAAGTTCTTAACTTTAACGGATGGTATTTTAGATAAGAAAGAAAGTACCCGTTTCTTAAAAGTAGTACAAAATCTTAAAAACTTAAAAGCTGGGGAATTGAATAAATTAAACATCCAGGTTAAAAGAAGTCAGATAAAGAAGAATACAAAACAAGGAATTTTTTAGTGCATTTTGTAGATAAAGAGCCCAGTCAAAAAAGAGCTGACTTTGTTAGTAAATTAAAATCAAATAAAATTTTAAGAGTTCCTGGTGCTTATAATCCACTGACTGCAAAACTAATTGAAGAAATTGGTTATGACGCTGTTTACGTATCAGGTGGAGTTATGGCTAATGATTTAGGTTTCCCCGATATAGGTTTAACTACACTTCAAGATGTAAGTACTAGATCTTATTTAATATCTAGAGTTACAAGTTTACCTACAATAGTTGATATAGACACTGGCTTTAAGTCTTGTGAAGAGACTATTAAAACTTTTGAAGAGTTTGGAGTGTCAGCAGTTCACTTAGAAGATCAAGTAGAGCGTAAAAGATGTGGTCACTTAGATAATAAAGAATTAATTTCAACAGAAGCAATGGTAAAAAAAATTAAAGAGTGCGTTGCAGCTAAACAAGATGAAAATTTTAAAATTATAGCAAGATCTGATGCTAAGGGTGTTGAGGGAATAGATAAAATGATTGATAGATGTAAGGCGTATATTGATGCTGGAGCTGAAATAATTTTTCCAGAAGCCTTATATGATGAAAAAGATTTTGAAAAAGTTAGAAAAGAACTGTCGTGTTATTTATTAGCTAATATGACTGAGTTTGGAAAATCTAAGTTATTTAATTATAAAGAATTGGAAAATTTTGGATATAATATTGTAATTTATCCAGTAACAACACAAAGATTAGCCATGAAAAATGTAGAAGATGGCCTTAGAAACATTTTTGTGGATGGACATCAGAACAATATTATTGATAAAATGCAAACTAGAAAAAGACTTTACGAGTTAGTTGAGTATGAGAAATATAATTCGTTAGATGAAAAAATTTATAACTTTAGTACGGAAGGACATGATTAATGAGTGATGATATCAAAAAAGGCTTACTAGGGATAATTGTTGACGAAACTGAAATTTCAAAAGTTATGCCTGAAATTAACTCTCTAACGTATAGAGGTTATGCGGCTCAAGATTTATGTGCAAGATGTGATTTTGAAGAGGTTGCATACTTAATTTTAAATAAAGAATTACCTAATAAAAAACAACTAAAAGAATTTAAGAAAGAGTTATCTAAAGAAATAACTTTATCGAAAAATTTAATTAGTATTTTAAAAAAAATACCTAAAAATTCTCATCCTATGGATGTTGCAAGAACTGCAGTTAGCGTTATGGGTCTTGAAGACAAAGAAACAAAAGATAACTCTCCAAAAGCAAACTTGAGAAAAGCAATTAGAATTTTTGCAAAAACACCAACTGCATTAGCTGCTTTTTATAGGTTAAGAAAAGGAAAAAAAATTATAGCACCAAAGAAAAAATTTGGTTTTTCTGAAAACTTTTTCCATATGTGTTTTGGAAAAGTTCCTAATAAAGAAATTGTTAAAGCTTTTGATGTCTCATTGATTTTATATGCAGAGCATAGTTTTAACGTATCAACTTTTACAGCCCGAACTATTACAAGCAGCTTATCTGATATTCATGGAGCGATAACTGGTGCTATTGCAAGCCTAAAAGGTCCTCTTCATGGTGGTGCTAATGAAGAAGTTATGCACATGATGAAAAAAATTAAAAAACCTGAGAATGCACTAAAATGGATTACTAAAGCTTTGAAAAATAAAGATGTAGTAATGGGATTTGGTCACCGTGTTTACAAAAGTGGAGATTCAAGAGTTCCTACTATGAGAGAATATTTTAAAAGAGTAGCAATTATTAAAAAAGACAAAATATTTGAAAAAATATACGACATTGTTGAAAAAGTGATGATTAAAGAAAAAAATATTTATCCAAATGTTGATTACCCTACTGGTCCTACTTACCATTTAATGGGTTTTGATACTGATTTCTTTACCCCAATATTTGTAATTTCAAGAATTACAGGTTGGTCAGCTCATATCATGGAGCAACATGCTGCTAATAAATTAATTAGACCTCTTGCAAGTTATAAAGGTAATAAACATAGAAAAGTTTTAGAGTTAAATTTTAGATAAATTTAATTCAATTAATTCTTTATAGTATTTTTTATTTTCAATCTTTGAATTTTTCCAGAAGACCCTTTTGGCAATTCTTTAAAAAAATGAATTTTATCTGGTGATTTATATTTACCAAGTGAACTAATGCAGTGCTCTAATAGCTCTTCTTCTGAAACTTTTTCTTTATCTTTAAGCACTACGCCAGCTTCAATTTTTTCTCCATAATGACTACATTCAACTGAAAATGCAGCTGCTTCTAGTATTTTTGGATGTTGATATAAAACGTCATCAATTTCACGAGGTGAAATATTTTCCCCACCTTTAATTATAAGTTCTTTTATTCTGCCACGTACAAAAACAAAATCTTCGTCGTCCATTAATCCTAAATCTCCAGTTAAAAACCATCCTTTATAAAAACTTTTTTTAGTCTCTATAGGATTTTTATAATACTCTTTCATAACATTTTTTCCCCTAACACAAATTTGCCCAATATTATTTCTTTTAGCTTCATTAAAATCGTTATCAAGAATGGTGACATCGTTACCATAAGGAATTCCTGGAGATCCATATTTAATTTTTTTAGGTGGTAATGGGTTTGCTAAAATTGGAGCACAAGATTCTGTTAGTCCCATTGTTTCTATCATTTGAATATTAAACTTTTCTTCAAAATTTAGATGTGTTTCTGGTGCAAGCGCTGCAGAAGCACTTCTTCCAAATCTAATTGAAGATGTGTCTAAGGAGTTAAATTCTTCTTTTGAGTATTTATTAATAAGAGCTGAAATTATAGTTGGTACAACACTAAACCATGTACATCTAAATTGATTAATATACCTCCAAAAATTAGATGCTGAAAATTTTTCACATAAAACTAAAGAACTTTGACTTACAAGTGGTCCCATCACAGTTACTATCAATCCATTGATATGGTAAAGTGGCAAAACACATAAAGCTTTATCAGTAGAAGTTAATTCATGAGAAATCATAACATTTTTACCCCCATGTAAAAGATTCTCATGACTTAACATGACCCCTTTTGGTTTGCCCGTTGTACCAGAGGTATACATAAGTAATGCATTGTCTTCTTTATTTATCTCACTATCTAAAACATGAAAATCTTTATCAATCTCTTCTAAAAAATTATTTTTATCAATTTCAACTAATTCAATTTTAGTTGAAACTTTTTTTATAATTTTTTCAGCTAATTCAATATTATTTTTAGTGGAGAAAATTATCCTTGATTCAGAATGTTCTATAATATATGCAAGCTGATCTTCGCCAGCTACCAAATTAAGTGGAGCTTGTACCATACCAGAATACATAATTCCTAACATGAGCTGGATACTGCTTAAGGAATTTTCTGTAAGTGTGCAGATAATAGATTTTTTTTTTAGTTTTTTTTTATTAACTAGATAGTAATTAATTTTATCTAAATTATGCTTAAGTTTATTGTTTGATATATTTTGATTTGTATGAGGACAGCTTATAAAATTAGCCTTGGCTTTTTCTATAGCATTAATTTCAATATAATCTCTTACTGTACTGAGTAAATTCTCTTTCATTATTTAAGATTTTTAACTTCTTCAGGGCTATATTTTTTACAATAATCTTCAAAATAATCTTTTAACTCTGCTTCAGAACCTTTTATTGTAGTTGAAATTTTTGTTGTATTAATAAAATGTTTATAATTAAGATTATTATCAATACTATTTTTTTGCCAAGTACCACAGCCCATTGATAAAGAAAATGGAAGACCATTTGTAAAGCTACCCCCTGTAGCAAAAGTATGTGCTTGGTTAACAATCACTCTACAAACTGGCAGCTCTAAACCTATCTCCATTACTCTTTTTTGTGTTTTACTATGAATGCCAATCGAATGTCCAATACCTTGATAGTTTAAAATTTTATGTGCAATTTCTTTTGCATGATCAAAATTTTTTGCCTTATACAAGGTCAATACTGGAGAAAGTTTTTCACCAGAAAATAGATGCTCTGATCCCACACCATATTCTTCAACCATTAATATTTTGATATCACTATCTACACTAAGGTTAATTTTATCAGCAATAAATTTTGCAGGTTTTGCTATAATTTCTCTATTTAATTTTCCCTCAATCCATAAGGTTTTTTCCAATAATCTTTTTTTTTCATTGTTTAGTAATGTTGCACCTTCTTTTTTTAAACAATCAATTAAATCATTGTAAATTTCTTCAATAATGATCAGGCTATTTTCTGAAGAACAGCTTGTGGCATTATCAAATATTTTTGACATTTTAATTTTTTTTGCTGCATCTTCTAAATCTGCAGTTTCATCTACTATTACGGTAACATTACCTTGACCTACACCAATTGCGGGCGTACCACTTTTTGCTGCTTGTTTTACATTGTTTAATGACCCTGTAACAATTACAAGATCAACCTTTAACATTAACTCATTTGTTAGATCTTTAGTAACGGGCATCTCGAAAGTTTGAATTAAGTTTTTAGGAGCTTTGATTTTTTCTAGTTCAATATTAATAAATTCTAAAAGCTGTTTAAACACCTTGCTACCAGCAGGAGATGGAGAAACTATAATTGCGTTTCTTCCTTTTAACGCATTAATAACATTGTTCACTGGTGTTGCTGCAGGATTGGTTGATGGAGTAATTGCCCCTACTACACCAATAGGTTTTGCAATTTCTATTATACCTTTTTCTTTAAATTCATTAATTACACCGACAGTTTTTACTCCTTTTAAGTCTCTAAGAAGCCCCAATGTTTTTCTTCTATTCTTTAAAACTTTATCTTCAACATCTCCTAATCCAGTTGAGTTTACAGCTAGATTCGAAATTAATTCATTGGTAGATGGTTTGCATAACGCCCAAGCAACAGCTGTTACAACTTCGTCTACTTGTTTTTGATTATACTTTTCAAAAATATTTTGTGCTTCTTTAGCTTTTCCAACTAATGATTCAACAATATCTGAAGGAGAATTTTTGTTCATTTTTTATAAAATTAAAAAGTTTCGCCCTTAATATTTAGGGCGAAACTAATTAAATGTTCTTAATAAGTATTAGGGCTTTAGTCCAGCAAGAAGTTTTGTTAAACTAACTTTTCTTGCTTTCCACATTTCTTGTACTTCAGCTCTATTCATTATTCTAACAGGTGAACCACCTTTTTTCATTTGTCCTAATGTTTTTTTATCATTGAACATTAGAGGAACTTTTGCTGCTAAAAATTCAATAATTTCAGGAGGTGTTCCCTTGGGAGCCATTATTCCTCTGAAATTCACACTTGAATTATCAACATCTAAGCCTTCTTCTTTTAATGTAGGTACATTTGGTAAAAATGTTTTTTCTCTTTGAAGATCAGCGATAGCTAGAATTTTAATATCATTCTGACTTCTAAAAGCATCAGACAAATTATTAAAACCAGCCATAACCTGTCCACCTTTAACCGCTGTAAGTGCTGGTACTCCACCAGTGTGAGGTACATATGTTAATTTAGCACCACTTGCTTTTTGAAATTGTAAAAAAGCTATATGATGACCAACAAACTTACCAGCTCCTGAAAAAGTAACTTTTCCTGGGTTTGCTTTTGCAAACTTAACCATATCAGCAACAGAATTAAACGGGCTATCTTTACCAACTATTAAAACTGCTGGATCAGCTCCCCAGTTTGCGATTGGTTCTAAGTTATCAATGTTATATTTCGTATCATCAAAAACTATAGACTGTGAAACAAAGTGTGGGATATTGTATGCAGCTAAATCATAACCATCTTTTCTTGCTTTAGTAGCAAACCAATTCCAACCAACCTTTCCACCGGCTCCCGGTTTGTTAACTATTACGATAGGCTGACCTAAATAATCTTTTTTAGGATGTGACGCCATCATAGTTACTAGTCTTGCTTGAAAATCTGTAGCACCACCCGGATTATAAGCAACTGTTACACTTATCGGTCTGTCAGGATAATCACCTGCTTGCACAACTGATCCAAATGAAAGAAATGATAAGATTAAAGTAAAATATAAAAAAAGTTTTTTCATATTATTGATCTCCCTCTATTAAGTTATTAATTCAAAATTTAATCACAAATTTAATCTTATAACTAACTAATTTTACCTGAAAAAAGTTCTGTAAAATGACATTATAAAAATAAATACAATCTCAGAGTGTAAGGTAATTTTTAAAAAAGAAAAAATCTTGGAGCCTGAACTTTGAGAAGTATAGCAAAAAGAAAATATATAAATATCATAAAACATAGGGTTATTAAAAAATTATAAAAAAAACTTTTTTTGTTTTTTTTTTCTGAATAAACATAACAGATGATTAAAAATATTAGTACTGCCAAAAAATAAAAACCTAAAAGTTCTCCCAATACCAAAAAAAGTAAGAGTGAGCCTAGATATATAGACAATTTTTTAATGTCAACTTCAGTAATTTTTTCATTTTTATTATAGAAATATAATACTAAAGATAAAAATGATAAAATAATCATTACTGTGCTTAGTAATTTGGGAAAAATATATGCCTCTGATTTGCCTCCGCTAAATGAAGCATAAGCTAACAGTATTGATAAAATCAATACCAATACTACTGATGAAAGTTTATTGATCTTTATCATTTGTTTTTTTTTTAATTTCTGTGATCAGTCCGTATATAATTGATAATATACAAAGTGAAATTATCGTTAAATTTAAAGGACCCATTGTTAAGTAATCAAATATTCCATTTTGAGTATCAGCAATAATTTTTGCTTGACTAAAATTTGTTTCAGCAATTGGTCCTAGTATTAGTCCCAATACAATAGGTGCTGCAGTAAAACCAAATTTAGATAAAAAAAACATAGATACACCTAAAAAAAGCATAACTATAACGTCTGCAAAATTATGCTGCACACTATAAGTGCCAAAAATTGCAAGTATTGTAATTGCAGCCGCCATATAATTTACTGGGGTTTTTATTACGTACTTAGCCAAACCACTTATATAAAGCCCAAAAATTAACATCAAAAACTGAGCTACTAACAAGGAGTTGATAAACGTCCACGTAGTTTCAGCATAAATAGTAAAAAGATTTGGTCCAGGAAACATCCCATGAATTAACAATCCACCTAATAAAACTGCAGCTGTTGGGCTTCCGGGTACACCTAAAGTTAACAGTGGAACTAATGATGGTCCAACCATAGCATTATTTGCAGATTCAGCTGCTATAATTCCATCTGGCTCACCTTTCCCAAAGTTTTCTTTATTTTTACTTACTTTTTTTATTTGATCATATGAAACTAAACCTGCGATCTGCCCTCCTGCACCTGGAATTAATCCAATTATAACACCTGTTATACTACCTATAGTTAAAGCTTTAAATCTCGAAAGATTATATTTCATAGATTGAAATAAACTTTTTTTTTCCATTTGGAACTGATCTGAAAGGTCTTGTTTTTTTTCAAGCATTGAAAGTACTTGCGGTATTGCAAATAAACCTACCAAAGCTGCAATTATATTAATACCACCAGAAAATATTGGATTAAAAACAAATCTTTCCACACCTAAAACTGAATCATATCCAATTGTTGCTAACCACAAACCTAATGCACCAGAGAAAAGACCTTTAATAATTGAGTTAGAATCTAGTGTTGCAATAACTGTAACACCAAAAATTGCTATCCAAAACATATGTGATGGTCCAAACTTGAGTGCAACGTTTGCTAATAATGGAGTAAAAAAGATTAAAACTAATATTCCAATAACACCTCCTACAAACGAACTAATAAAACAATAATGAAGAGCTTCCTTAGATTTGCCTTTTTGTGCCATAGGATAACCATCCATAACAGTTGCTATGTTTGCTGGTGCCCCTGGTATTTTGAGCAAAATAGCACTAATCGCACCACCTGCTACCGTGGCTGTATAAACAGCACCAAGCATTATCAGTCCTTGTTCAGGGCTCATCTTAAAAGTGAATGGGATTAATAAAGCAACAGCCATTGTTGGGCTTAAACCAGGTGCTGCACCCAAAAGAAGGCCGCCCACTGTTCCTAAAATTAATATTAAAATATTACCAAATGTAAATACATTTGAGAAATAGTTTAAGAATTCCATATGCTTAAAGCATATCAATAGTTTTACACAGATGTCTATATTAAGTTATTTGTTAAAATTGTTGCTTTTATTAACTAACTTATCTTTCATGAATAAAAATAAACAATAAATTTTATTTTCACTCTATTTTTGGAATTTTTTAAAGATAACTAATTTTTTTCAGCTAAAATATTCTCTTTATCAATTTCTCTCAATTGATAGTTAAATTTAATTAACTTTTCTTTAATTGATTTAAGTTTAGGCCCTTCTGTAAATGTTCCATCAAAATGCTTAAATTCAAAAATAATTTTTTTTATTTCAATATTTTCAAAATTTATAGAATTTAATATCCCACATTCTGCACCCTCAACATCAATTTGAAGGAGATCAATTGAAAAGATAGAATATTTTTCAATCAAACTTGAAAAAGTTAAATATTGAATATCAATTTGCTCAATGTGAGAATCATTTACCATAAATCTTTTATATTTATGATTTAATATGTGTTCTTTTTCAAAAGATCCAATGCCACTAGCCCAGTGTTTACCCAATTTCTTAACTGCATCTGGTTTGACATAATAAAATTTCTTTATTTCATTTTTCTCAGATACCGCTGAAGTTTCAATGCTAATATTTTTGTATTTAGCCGTATTTTCTTTTAATAGAGCAATATTATAAGGCACAGGCTCAACTAAAAGAATATTTTGATTTTGATATTCTTCAAATAAGGATGTTAACCGAACACCCGAATGTGCACCAATAACAACTAAACCAAATTTTTGCACTTAGAATTAACTAAAAGCTTCTGTCCAAGTTCCTTGTGTCGATGCTTTAGAATATTCAGTTGAACGTCCCTCAAAGAAGTTCATGTGTTCAACTGCATTCAACATAGAATCTAACCAAGTAAGTGGATTTTTTTGCACATCATAAATTGGCTCTAATCCAAGTTGAGATAACCTTCTATTAGCAATAAATCTTATATAAAGTTTTACATCTTTTGCTGTAAGACCTTCCATAGGACCCATTTCAAAAGCTAAATCAATAAAAGCGTCTTCATGCTCAATGATTGTTCTACATGCTTTATAAAGTTCTTTTTTTAATTCAGGATTCCAGATTTCTGGATTCTCATGAATGAACTCTTTAAACAATCTAATCATAGAATTACAGTGCAATGTTTCATCTCTTACTGACCATGTAACAATTTGGCCCATCCCTTTCATTTTATTATGCCTTGGGAAGTTAAGTAAGATTGCAAAACTTGCAAATAATTGTAAGCCTTCAGTGAATGCGCTAAATACAGCTACTGTTAATGCGATATCTTTTTTTGAACTCATGTCAAAATTTTGCATGTAGTCATATTTATCTTTCATTTCTTTATATTTCATGAATGCAGAATATTCTGATTCAGGCATTCCGATAGTATCAAGTAAATGGGAGTAAGCGGCTATGTGAACTGTTTCCATTGAAGCAAAAGCAGTCATCATCATTAAAACTTCCGTAGGTTTAAATACAGTCGTATAATGTCTTAAATAACAATTTTGCACCTCAACATCAGCTTGAGTAAAAAATCTAAAAATTTGAGTTAATAAGTTTTTTTCAGACTGTGTTAAATTTTTTTGCCAATCTTTAACATCATC
This sequence comes from Candidatus Pelagibacter sp. uisw_098, assembly GCF_059512505.1. The sequence goes on along the minus strand of NZ_CM183454.1, from coordinate 497,546 downwards.
ACCAAGTGGCACTTCCTCTGGTAGCCAGTGAATTCTTTGTTGTGTTAACCATGCATCATAACACCATGGATATCTGAATGGTTTATAAACTGGGTTTTCAACTAGTAACCCCATCTTTTGTGGTTGAACAATTTCATTTTTTTCTGGTTGAATAATTTTAGTATCCATTTTTTCTACTGACATGATAGGCACTCCTCGTATTCTGGTTGTTCAGTTGTTTGTGGTTTTGACTTATAGACATTTGCGGTAACATCTGTTGCTTTAGTATCGTTAACATTTTCCGCACGTTGAATTGATTTTGATCTACAGTAATAAAGGCTCTTTAAACCTTTTTTCCAAGCATCAAAATGAATTTTATGTAGTTCTCTTTTGTGAATATCTGCTGGTACAAATAAGTTAATTGATTGAGCTTGAGATATGAAAGGTGTTCTATCTCCACTTAATTCAATAATCCATTTTTGATCTAACTCAAAAGCAGTTTTAAAAACATCTTTTTCTAAATCAGTTAAAAAATCTAAATGAGAAACAGAACCTTGGTTTGTTGTAATACCAGACCAAACATCATCGTTATTTTTCCCATGTTTTTCTAATAGCTCTACTAAATATCTATTTCTGACATTAAACGAACCTGAAAGAGTTTTGTGAGTATAGCTGTTAGCTGCAACAGGCTCTACTCCAGGGGACGCTCCACCACAGATAATAGAAATTGAAGCTGTTGGTGCAATCGCAGTTTTGTTTGAAAATCTTTCATTATAGCCATAATCAGCAGCATCTGGACAAGCTCCTCTTTCGTCTGCTAGATCTTTTGAGGCTTGATCAACATGTTCTTGAATATGTTTAAATATTTTTTTATTCCAAACTTTACTCATAACTGATTCAAGTGGAATACTGTGTTTCTGTAGATAAGAATGGAAACCCATAACACCTAAGCCAACACTTCTTTCTTTTTCAGCAGAATATTTTGCATCATCAAATTGCTCAGGAGCTCTTTCAATAAAATCAGTTAATACATTATCTAAAAATCTCATAACATCATTAATCATAACGTTATCGTCTTTCCACTCATCATACTTTTCTAAGTTTAAAGATGATAAGCAGCAAACAGCTGTTCTATCTCTTCCATTTTTATCTATTCCAGTAGGTAAAGTAATCTCACTACAAAGGTTAGAAGTTTTAACAGTTAAGTTAGCAAGTTTGTGATGTTGTGGAATTTGTCTGTTAACTGTATCGATATAGATAATATAAGGTTCACCTGTTTCAATTCTTGCAGTTAATAATCTAATCCATAAATTTCTTGCAGAAATAGTTTGTTGTACAGTTCCATCAGCTGGACTTTTTAGTGCCCACTGTTCATCTGTTTCAACAGCTCTCATAAATGCATCTGACACTAAAACACCGTGATGAAGGTTTAGGGCTTTTCTATTTGGATCTCCACCTGTGGGTCTTCTCATTTCAATAAATTCTTCAATTTCAGGATGCTCAATTGGAAGGTAACAAGCAGCTGATCCTCTTCTTAATGAACCTTGACTAATTGCCATCGTCAACGAGTCCATAACTTTAATAAATGGAATTATTCCAGATGTTTTTCCAACTTTACCAATTTTTTCTCCAATAGATCTAAGGTTACCCCAGTAACTTCCGATCCCACCACCCTTAGCAGCTAACCAAACGTTCTCACTCCATAGATCAAGTATTCCATTTAAGCTGTCTGATGCTTCATTTAAAAAACATGAAATTGGTAAACCTCTTTTAGTTCCACCATTTGATAAAACTGGAGTTGCTGGCATGAACCATAAATTACTAATGTAGTTATAAATTCTTTGTGCGTGTAAATTGTCATCTGCGTATGAACTTGCAACACGAGCAAACAAATCTTGATAAGATTCGTTATGACCTAAGTATCTATCTTTTAAAGTTGCTCTGCCAAAATCTGTTAATTTAGAATCTCTTGTTCTGTCAATTTTAATAATGATGCCTTTTTCATTTTGAAAAAGTTCAGTGTCATTACTAAGTGAAAATAAATCTGGTCCTTTATTTTTTGAAAGTTCGCTATTATCAGGGCTATATTCGGAGACAGCTTTCTTAAGTGCCTGTGATAGTATTTTGTTCATATTTTAATATTTTATAAGTTTTTTTTTACAAAACAACTACATGTTGTATGCTGAAAGCATTGATACACCATATAAATCATTATTCAACAGAACGTTTATAGAACATAGGAAAAAAATATCAATAAAAAAATAAAATGAATGTAAGAAAGGTTAACAATGACAACAAATTTAAAAATAGATCCATATGGCTTCAGAGAGTACGACGCAAGATGGCTGTATGAGAAGGACATAAACCAACTCGGAATAGAGAATCTAGGCAAAGGTTTAGGTACTCAAATTATAAAACATACAAAAAAAACGAATCCAAGAGTAATTGTGGGTCATGATTATAGGTCTTACAGTGAAGAAATAAAATCTGCTCTTAAAAAAGGACTACTTTCAACGGGATGTAATATTGAAGACATAGGTTTATCTCTATCCCCTACTGTTTATTTTGCACAATTTAATTTGGATGCTGATGCTGTTGCAATAGTAACCGCTAGTCACAATGAAAATGGTTGGACTGGAGTTAAAATGGGTATCAAAAAAGGATTAACCCATGCACCAGAAGAGATGAAAGAATTAAAAGAGATTACTTTAAATGAAAACTTTATAAAAGGTGAAGGTAGTGAAAAACAAATAGAAGGTTTTCAACAAATTTATAAAGATGATTTAATAAATAAAAATAAAATCACAAAAAAAATTAAAGCAGTTGTTGCATGTGGTAATGGTACAGCCGGAATATTTGCACCTGAAATTTTAAGAGGTATTGGTTGTGAAGTGATAGAACTCGATTGTGATCTTGATTGGACTTTTCCAAAATATAATCCAAATCCAGAAGATTTAGAAATGTTACATGCAATTGCAAAAGCTGTAAAAGATAATAACGCAGATATTGGTTTTGGCTTTGATGGTGATGGCGATAGAGTTGGTGTAATTGATAATAGAGGGGAAGAAATATTCTCTGATAAAATTGGATTATTAATTGCAAGAAACTTATCTAAAACTCATAAAGGCTCAAAATTTATTGTTGATGTAAAATCAACAGGATTGTACGCAACTGACAAGGTCTTAATGAAAAATGACTGTGAAACTATTTATTGGAAAACAGGTCACTCACATATTAAAAGAAAAGTTAATACTGAAAAAGCTTTAGCTGGATTTGAGAAAAGTGGACACTTTTTCTTTAATCAACCTTTAGGTTTTGGTTATGATGATGGAATTAATTCAGCAATTCATGTGTGTCATTTATTAGATAATCAAAATAAAACTATGCATGAAATTATAAAAGAACTCCCTAATACTTTTCAAACACCAACAATGGCACCTTTTTGTAAAGATGAAGAGAAATATCAAGTGGTTGAAGATTTAGTTAAGCAAGTAAACACTATTAAAGATAATAAAACTAAAATTGATGACCAGGAGATTAGTGAAGTATTAACTGTTAATGGTATAAGGTTTTCTTTTAAAGATGGATCATGGGGATTAATTAGAGCCTCATCAAATAAGCCATCTTTAGTAATTGTTACTGAAAGTCCAACATCAGATGATAGAAAGAAAAAGATCTTTGATTTTATTGATGACCTTTTACAAAAAACTGGCAAAGTTGGCGAATATGATCAAAAAATATAAATATCTACTAATCTTTATTCTTCTTTTTACCTCTAAAAGTCATGCTCTAAGCCCTGAATATGAGAAGGAATTGTATATAGGTTGTTACACAAACTCTAAGCAATACCTTGGTACAGATGGCGCTAAAATATACTGCCAGTGCACAATTGATAAATTAAGTGCGAAATTCAATGACGAAGAAATAGATGAAGTCTTCAGTAAAGAGCCTGATGAAATTCAGCAACTAACTGCATTTGCGACAATTGAGTGCGAAAATAATAAATAGCTTTTCAAATAATAAAATAATTAATAGATTTTAAGAATGGAAGATAAGAAAAACTTCGGTTTTGGAACTCAGATTAGAAAGTCTCCTTACTTTAACTCAACTGTTAAATGGGGTGCAACTGGTTTTTCAGTTTATAATCACATGTATATTCCTCGTGACTTTGGATCCCCTGAGCAAAACTTTTGGAATTTAGTTAATGAAGCGATTTTATGTGATGTTGCTGTTGAACGACAAGTAGAGATTACAGGACCCGATGCTACAAAATTTATTCAACTGTTAACACCAAGGGATTTATCAAAACTTTCAGTCGGTCAATGTAAATATGTTTTAATTGTAAATAATGAAGGTGGAATTTTAAATGATCCAGTTTTATTAAGACTAAAAGAAAACCATTATTGGTTATCCCTTGCAGATAGTGATATTTTATTATGGGCACAAGGGGTTGCAGTAAACTCAAATCTTGATGTTAAAATTATTGAACCCGATGTCTCCCCTCTTCAATTACAAGGACCAAACTCTGGAAAAATTATGGAAGCTTTATTTGGTGAAAGTATTAATGATCTTAAATATTATTGGCTACGTGAATTAGATTTAGACGGTATTCCTTTAATAGTCTCTCGTACCGGTTGGTCAAGTGAGCTTGGTTATGAATTATATTTAAGAGATGGCTCTAAGGGTGACAAACTTTGGGAAAAGATAATGGCAGCAGGTAAACCTCATGGATTAAAACCAGGTCACACATCATCGATTAGACGTATTGAAGGTGGAATGTTATCGTACCATGCAGATGCAGATATAAATACGAACCCTTATGAACTAAATCTAGGAAGACTTGTTAATTTAGATACCAATATAAATTTTATTGGAAAAGATGCTTTACAAAAAATAAATACTGATGGCATTAAAAGAAAACAAGTTGGAGTGATCTTAGATTGTGATCCTTTAACAAGCCCTAACACTACATTTTGGGAAATCTTAAAAGATAATCAGCAAGTTGGTAAAATTACTTCTGCAGTTTATTCACCAAGACTAAAACAAAACATTGCACTTGCAATGGTGTCAATTAACAATTCAGAAATTGGTACAGTGCTTGATGTTAAAATGAATGACAAAATCATTAAAGCAACAGTTGCTGAGAAACCTTTCTATGATCCTAAAAAGAAGCTAGCTAGTAGCTAACAATAAGAGTATTTATAAGTCATGTTAACGCCAAAAGATTATATTTCCCTATACTTACTGGTTATTATCTTAACGGTAGTTTCAGTTAACTTCATGTACCGTCTCTATTTCTAGCAATACAAACACTACTTTTTATTAAAAAATTAATTGGTAGTTGACCTTTATTTACGGAGTTAGAGGAACACACTAGCTCGCACTATCCTACACTAGTTATGCGGACTATTTAACTTTTATTAAAAATAAATCGCATACAGACTCATTAATTTAAGCAAGAAACTAGATCATAGACTAGATCATTTAGAGATAAAACAGGATTTGAGGTAGTATGAATGAAGAAAACCGGCGCAAACTCTGGACTTTAATACAGGAAGCCGGCCTTTATTTACAGGGTTAGAGGTTACTCAACTATCTTTTAAAAAATAAACAACTGTTAAAATTATAAGGATAATGACAATCCAAATAGTAAGATTAGTTAAGAATTGTTTTAATTTATAATTAGATTGTAGAAAAGCTGGGAGTACTAATAAGAGTATCCCCAGCATATAAACATAGGGTAATATCTGATCTGCCATTATATTACTTTAGCTTATCTCTATAGTATCTCCAAATTCAAATAGTAAATTCCATAGACATTTGTTAGGATTTAAATTCATGAAAACAAGAACTAAGGTTGTAGTAATAGGCGGAGGTATAGCAGGATGTTCTACACTATACCATCTTACTAAAGAAGGTTGGTCTGATGTTGTGTTATTGGAAAGAAACAATTTAACAAGTGGTACCACCTGGCATTCAGCTGCACAGGTTACTAATTTTGGTATGAACCAAACAATGGTTGGTTTGAAAAAGCATTCAATAAAATTGTATAGAGATTTAGCAAACGATCCTAACTTTCCAGTTAATTATAATTATGCAGACGGTGGTATTCGATTAGCAAATACAGAAGAGCAAATGGATGCTTATCGACATTTTACTTCAATGGGTAGAGGTATGGGTGTTGATTTTGAAGTCATCGATGCAGAAGAATGTAAGCGTCGTCATCCGTTAATCTCAACTGATAATTTGTTGGGTGGTTGGTGGGATCCACATGATGGTAACATTGATCCTTACCAATTATGTAACGCATTAACAGGTAGAGCAAAAAATGCAGGTGCAGAAGTTTATACGGACACACCTGTTACTGCTTTAGATCAATATAAAGATGGGACTTGGAAAGTAACGACCCATAAGGGTGTTATTGATTGTGATATCGTCGTTAATGCTGGTGGCTATAGAGTGAACGAAGTTGCAAAAATGATGAACGTGCATCACCCCGTAGCTTCTATGGAACACCAATATTTTTTAACTGAAGACATTCCTGCAATTGAAAAAGCTGGTCACCGTATGCCTCTTTTAAGATGTCCAATTTCTGATTACTATTGTCGTCAAGACAAAAATGGTTTGCTAATTGGTTTTTATGAACAAGATTGTAAACCATGGGGTATGGATGGTATTGATCCAAACTTTGTAAATGCACTTTGCCCTGATGATTTAGATAGGGTAACCGATGTATTAGAGGGTGCTTTTGCAAGAATGCCAGCTCTAAAAGAAGTTGGAATACGAAATATTGTAAATGGTCCAATCACTTACACAATTGATGGCACACCGTTGGTTGGTAAAATTCCTGGTAAAGAAAATGCATTTTGTATTATTGGTCTAAGAGCAGGTATTGGTGAAGGTGGTGGACACGGATGGTTACTAGCACAACAAATTGTTCATGGTGAAGCGTGTTATGATACTTGGTGTCTGGATCCTGCGAGATTTACTTCACACACCAATGTTGAGCTTACTTCTCTAAAAGCAATTGAAGATTACCAAAATGAATTTAGATTTCATTTTCCACACGAACATAGACCAGCAGGTCGATCTGCTAAAACAACATCCTTAACACCCATTATGACTGAAAATAATGCAGAATTTACAGTTGTTAATGGCTGGGAACGAGTTGATTTTATTAAACCCAGTAAAGATTTTAAATGTACACATTCTTTTAATTTTGATGAAGCTTTTAGTGTTGTTGGTAAAGAGATTGCTAACGTTCAAAACAATGTTGGAATTTGTGAAGTAAATGGTTTTAATAGGTTTGAAATTACAGGTGAAGATACTGATAGTTTTATTGATCGAATGTTTTGTGGAAAGATCACTCACAAACCAGGTCGTGTTGGCTTAGGATATTTACTTAATGAGCTTGGAATGATTAAGGGAGAAGCAACAATTACTAATATTCCTGAATCTGAACGAGGTCCTAAAAGAGTTTGGTACGGATCAGCTGCAGCATCAGAACTTCATGATATGGATTGGTTAACTCAACACATAAAACAAGATGAAAAAGTTAACATTAAAAGTTTAACTAATAATCAAACAATATTAATTATTGCAGGACCTAATTCACGAAAAGTAATTTCTGCTTGCAGTAGAGAGAACTGGAGCAAAGAAGCTTTTTCCTGGTTAAGTGTTAGAGAGTGTTTTATTGGTTTTTCACCAGCTACTGTCATGGCAGTTAGTTTTTCAGGTGAAATGGCTTATGAAATTCATATTCCAAATGAATCTCTTTATGCTGCATACCTGTCATTGACTAAAGCTGGTACGGAATTTGGTATGCAAATTTTTGGTGCAAGAGCTGTTGAGAGTATGAGAATGGAAAAAGGATTTTTAGCTTGGAAGCATGATTTAATTACCGAATATGATCCATTTGAAACAGGACTGAACCGATTTACAAATTTACAAAAAGAAAATTTCATCGGTAAAGCAGCACTTCAAAAAAGATTTGATAGTGGTTTAAAGAAAAAATTAGTCTGTCTTAATATTAATTGTAAACACGCACCAGCACCTGGAGGTGCTTCTTTAATGGATGGAGACAAAGTTGTTGGCACCATTAGTTCTGGAGAATGGGGTTATAGAGTTAATCAAAATTTAGCTTATGCATTTATAAATATTGATAAAGCTGAAATTGGTACAAAAATGGATTTAGATTTATTTGGAAAATTAGTTAAAGCAGAGGTTATTCCTTTTGCCCCTTATGATAGTAACTTTAGTAGAATTTTAGCTTAATCAATTCAACAATAAACAAGAGAATGTGATACATAACGCCTAAACCATTAACTAAAAAGAATAAACTTTGAAACTTTTATCTGAACTAAAACTTGGTAACTTAACATTAAAAAATAGAATTATTATGGCTCCGTTAACTAGAATGCGAGCTGGACAACCTGGAAATATTCCACAAGAATTAAACGCAACGTATTACGCACAACGGGCAACAGCTGGTTTAATTTTATCAGAAGCTACTCAAATTTCACAACAAGGTCAGGGTTACCCTGCAACACCTGGTATTCATAGTAAAGAACAAATTGCTGGATGGCAAAATGTTACTAAAGCAGTTCATGATAAAAGTGGAAAAATTTTCTTACAACTTTGACATGTAGGAAAAATTTCTCATACTTCATATCAAGTAGATGGAAAATTACCCGTTGCCCCTTCTGCAATACCTGCAAAAAATAGTGAAACCTATACTGCTGATTGGCAGCCTACTGAAATTTTAACTCCAAGAGCATTAGAGATTTCAGAGATAAAAGACATTGTTAATGATTTCAAGCAAGCGGCTCTAAATGCTAAAGAAGCAAACTTTGACGGTGTTGAGATTCATATGGCTAATGGATATTTATTAGACCAATTTTTACAAGATGGTAGTAACCAAAGAACCGATGAATATGGTGGAAGTGTTGCCAATAGAATGAAATTTCCTCTTGAAGCCTTAGATGTAGTAATTGATGTTTGGGGTAAAGATCAGGTGGGTGTTCGTCTATCCCCTTATGGAACTTTTAATGGTGTAAGCGACAGTGATCCTATGAATTTATTTGGTCAAGTAATTGAAGAATTTAATAAAAGAGGCATCGTCTATATTAACATGATCGAACCAAGAGCAACTACTGCTGGTGGTGATGATAATGTAAATGATAAAGCAATTTGTACTTCTGATTTATTCAGAGCTAAATTTAATGGAATGTTTATTTCATCAGGAGGCTATAAACCTGAAACTGCTGAGGTTGCTTTAAATGATAATAAAGCAGACGCCATTATGTTTGGTAGATGGTTTATTGCAAACCCTGATCTTCCAGAAAGAATTGCTAAAAAGACAGAGCTCAATAAATACGATAGAGCTACTTTCTATGGTGGTGATGAAAAAGGTTATACTGACTACCCTTTTCTATCTTAGATATTTTTAAATTTCTCCAATCATTTAAACCCAGAACCACGATCCCTAAAAGTTTTTTCATAATCCAAGACTAACAAACCCTGAACAGAGAGTCTATTTGCTTTAATTAGCTAATACTAAACAGGATTAAGGAAGACTGAGGCGTGGCTATGAATGTTTTATAATTCTTTTCCAGCTTTAAGTTCACGCCACTTAATAATAGCATTAGCCCCTAAGTAAGAAATAGGTTTAGGAGGCAATTTTTTTGGTGCATCGTAGGATTTCATATCATTAACGATAGCTGAATCTGTGTTAGTTGCTAAATCTACTGCACCAATTCCTGCTAAAGTGCCTTTTGCAGTACCAATACCATTTTGACAACATGCTGAAAAAATATTTTTATCTACTTCACCAAAAGCTGGCACTGAGTTTAATGACAAACACAACCGTCCGGCCCATCTATATTCCATTTCAACATCTAACAACATTGGAAATCTATCATTAAAGCTTTTATCTTGATCATTGCCAAATTTACTTACTCTTTGCTCTGAAACTTCCATCGATGGATCAAAGGTCCAACGATTACGTATTACAATTCTATCCCCATTAATCCCAGTAATTTTTCTAACCGTTGATCCCATTGGATTTGAAGGAGTAACACCCCATTTTTTTTCACCTCCAAGTTTTGTTAGTTGATCTTTAGTTAGTTTTTTAGTCATAGATGCGTAGGTAAACACATGCATTAATCGTTTTTCAAAAAAACCAAACGATTCAGCATGACCGTTTACAGCCATAATAATTTTTTTTGCAATAACTGAACCTGTTGGGGTTTTTATTTCCCAACTATCATTATTTTTTTTAATCTCTATTGCTGGGCTATGCTCATAGATTGAAAATTTATTTCCATTTGATTGTGAAATACCATTAGCCAATTTACTTATATAAAGAGCCGGTTGGAGCATAAGACAGCCTGGTAAAAAAAGCCCACTTTTATAAAAAGTTGAACCAGTAATTTTCTCCATCTCAAAAGATGATAAATTTTTATATTGTTCACCAAGTTGATCTAAATGCTGAGCATATTCTTTGTTATGCTTTTCACCATTAATATTTACAGCACCATTAATACGTCCACTGGGTTCTACCGCTTCAGTAGGCATTGAATATTCTTCAGCAGCATCTTTAGCAAATTGTAGTGCCTGTCTATTTAATTTAATATGTTTTTGATCAACTTCTATTTTATCTTGGTAAGAACCTGAGCCAAGTTCATGAGGTAGATCAATCATAAAACCTGAATTTCTACCCGCAGGTCCAGCTGCAATTTCTGAGGCTTCTATTAATGCGATCTTATCTGTGTTTGTGATTTGACATAATCTCCTCGCAGCAGATAATCCTGCAAAGCCACCACCAACTATAAGCCAATCAGTTATAATCTTATTTTCTAATTTTGGATATCTGGGTTGCTCTGGAATAATGCTTCGCCAAGCTGGAGGTCCTGGATCCCGAGGCAATCTTTTTGCAACTCGAGTATTAGACATTATCCAATTTCCTTAATGGTATTATTCATAGTGTTAATGATATTTTCAAATTCTTTTTTTTCAATTTCATTTAATTGCTGTAATGGCAGACGAGGTATACCTGCGTTAATTCCTTTTATTGTAACTCCATATTTTATTGATTGAACAAATTTACCTCCCTGCTCTAAATTTTTCATCAACGGCAACATAGCATCCCAAATCTTTTTGCCTTTATCAAAGTCATTTTCAACAGCACATGCTTTCCATAAAGCAATGTGAGCAGTAGCTGAAAAGTTACTACCAGCACAAACCCAGCTTTTAACACCCGCTTGAAAGTATTCGTAAGCTTGGTCATCCATTCCACAACATAATGCTATGTTTGGGTATTTCTTAATTAGATAATCAATTCTATCCATTTCACCTGAGCTTTCTTTTATTCCAGAAAAATTTTTTGATTGACTAACAAGGTTTAAAAATTCTTCATCCATATTTACTGAGGTACGACCTGGATAATTATAAAGCAAAACAGGAAGATTTACTGATTGCTCAATTGCAATTGCATTAATCGCATTCTCTTTACTGGTTGGTACAGCGTAAGGTGGTGATGATATCATTATAGCATCTGCACCATTAGATTTTGCTGATTGTGCAATTAAAATCGAGTCTTCTGTTCTAATTACCCCACCCGTACCAGCAATAAAGGTTACTCTCTTATCTATAATTTCTGAGCTCAGTTTTAATAGATAAAGTCTTTCCTCTAAGGTTTGGGCGTAGTTTTCTCCAGTAGATCCAGCCACAACAATTCCATGAACACCTTCTTCAATAATTTTATTGATAACTTCGGCGTAAGCTTTTTCATTGATTGAATAGTCGTCATTAAATGGTGTAATTAAAGCTGTATAAATACCGTTCAGTTTCATTTAAATTCAATCTCCTTAAATAGTTAATTACTAACCACTATAATTAATAGGTGTATATTCAAACCCTACCAAACCTTAAATCAGATGTCTAGGTGATGGAACTGGCTAATAGTAAACTAGATTAATGAAGCCTGAGGCATGGCTATTGATACTCGCTAAAGAATGCTTTTCGATTGTTGGCTTCTGTTATCAATTTATTATATTTTGCTACTGTCATATGACATTCTAAGTAAACAGTTGCTTCAGTAATTAATTTTCCTAAATCTTTATTTGAAAGTTTTTTATTCTTTTGTAACAGTAGCTGTATTACTATCGTTTGCACCACAACCAGATTTCCAACACGTATAAATTTCTATTTCAGTTGTAGACTTTTTGTTCAATACCACATAACCGTAATCAGCACTAGTACCAGATTTATAAACTTTTTTGTCTTTGAATACGGGACTCTTATCTGCTTTGCTGAGCATTGCTGTTACAGCATTTTTAGTCGTAAGCGTACTACAGGCTTGACCATCTAGAACATCTGCTGAACTATCTAAAGTGCATTTTATAATTTCAGCTTGCATATATTTTGCTGTTTGAGCACCAATTGTTTTAACAGCGTTTGCTTTAGCACTTGCTGTATATCCACTGTAAGCAACAACCCCTACGGCAGCGAGGATACCGATGATTGCTACTACGACTAAAAGTTCTATTAGAGTAAAACCATTTCGTTTCATAGCCAAACCCTACCAAACCTTAAATCAGGTGTCTAGGTACTGGAATGATTGCTACTTAATGAAATAGATGATGGTTAGAATTATAAGGATAATGACAATCCAAATAGTAAGATTAGTTAAGAATTGTTTTAATTTAGAATTAGATTGTAGAAAAGCTGGGAGTACTAATAAGAGTATCCCTAGCATATAAACAAAGGGTAATATCTGATCCATCATTATATCTAGTTTGTATTATGAAACGTTTGTACGAGACCGTCGTTCATTTTGCTTTATTTTATCAAAGGTTTTCTCAATTATTTTAGCTTTCGGTCTTAGCTCTTCATTGTTATCTTTTTCTATAAGATTTTCCCCAGCTGTTTTATTAAATCCGTCTATTTTTTTAAAATATTCTTTGTTTTTAGATTGTGATTTACTGTACCAAAGGTCCTTTAATTGTTTGGTGTAATCTTCAAGTTTACTCTTATCCCAAGCAATATTTTCTTGTTTTCTCATCAAATTATAAAATTGAATGAAGTCTTTTGATTTAACCCACTGTCTAATTATATGAGTAAGTGACTTGTCCTTATTTTCTGGATCAAGTTGCTTTTGTGTAACTATCGCAATAATATTTAATGAATAAGACGCTCTATTAACATCATAATTAGATGCATTCCCTTGGTCACACCCCTTTAATAAGTTTAATACTTTCTCAAGATCACTGTCTGAATGTGTTAAATATTCAATTACCTTATCCCACTTATCTTTTGCAACTTTAGCCATTCATAGACAATACACAGATTAAGGGGTTTACTCAATTTCTTTAAGAATTTTAATGTGCTTATAACTAGATTTTTGTTATCATATCTTAGTTTGCATTTAATCAATTTCATTCATAGTTTTAAACAATAATGATTTATCTTCATAAAATTTTACCTTTAATCGCTAGTCCATTATTTTTAATTTTTTTTTTAATTATTTTAGGAACAATCATTAAGTCAAAAAAAATTACTTTATTTGGAGTTGTCATTTTAATATTTTGTTCATTGCCAATTATTTCAGATAAATTAATTAACTATTTAGAGAAAGATTATACTCTACAAGATGCATCAGCTATAAATAATGCAGACGTAATCGTTGTTTTAAGTGGAATGCTTAAAACTATTAAAGTTGATGATAAATTAAAATATGAATTTGATGATGGCGTAGATAGAATTTTATCGGGCATAGACTTATTTAAAAATAATAAAGCTTCTTTATTAATTTTAACGAAAGGACAAGTTCCATGGTCCTTAGGAATACCAGAAGGAGAATATTTAAAAGATTTTGCTATAAAATTTGGAGTACCTAAAAAAAGTATTTTACTAACTGAAAATGTTCAAAACACTGATCAAGAAGCAAAATCTGTTAAAAAACTGTTAAACTCAAATGATGTTAAGGTTATATTGGTAACTTCTGCTTTTCATATGCCAAGAGCAAAAAAAGTTTTTGAAGCATCTAATATAAAAGTAATACCGTTTGCTGTTGATTTTATAAATTCTCATCAAAAACTTACCTTTATGAGTTTTCTACCTTCAGCAGATGCATTAAGTAGCACCAGTATTTTTGTAAGAGAGATGATAGGAAGATTGTACTACAATTTAAAATATTAGGTTTTAGTTAATTAAGCTAAATTAGTATTGAAAAATTTAATTGTTCTGTTCTATAAATTTTATCTTCTAGTGGGGATTTTAGATGCTACGTATTGTTTTCTAACACCTTCTCTAAAGTAAATATAAACCCCCGCTGAAATTATACAAATGACCCCTAACAAAGTTCTAATAGATGGAATTTCATTAAATAGAAAATAACCTGGGATCATTGACATAATAATCAATGAATATTCAAACAATGAGACAACTGAAGGTGATGCAATGATATAAGCTGAAAAGATACATAAGAACCCAATAGATGCTGCTACTCCAAAGAATAATATAAATTTCCAAGTATAATCAAAGTTTGTAAACCACTCTCTAAATATAAACTGTGTAGTTGGATCAAAATCAGTGTTGTTGAATTGACCATTGCCCATAAAGACATAAATAATGCCACATAAAACAAGAGCAATTAAATAAAAATAGTATAACTGGGTGTTTACATCATCCTTATCAGATGTGTATTTAGTAATAGTCATTGATGCTGCATAAAATAAAGCACTTAATACTGGTAACAAATTTCTATAATCAAAACTTTCAAAATCAGGATTTAAGACGATTAATACACCAAAAAAACCAAAGGCAATAGCGGACCATCTTCTAATACCAATAAATTCTTTTAAGAAAAATTTAGCAAAAATGGATACGAAAAAAGGACAAGAAAAGAATAAAGCATTAGCAGTTGCTAGTTGCATATAAGTAATAGAGATAAAAAACGTTGAAAAAGCAACAAAATGTAACAACACTCTTACAAAAGTTAATACTGGATAATGTGTTTTAAGCGATACTTTTTGTCTTTTAAAACTTAAATAAATAAAAAGCACTGTTGCTGCAATCAAATACCTTCCAAAGAAGATCTCATACAAAGCAGATTGCTCGAAAATATATTTAATTAACGAGTCTTGGATTGCAAACAAGCTCATTGCGATCAGTATTAAAACTATCCCTTTTGAATTATTGTCCCTACTCATTATCTAAGCTTAAACCTAGAGCAAAGAAACTTAAAGATAAGATAGTTAAATTTACCAAGACCATAGAAATTAGGTGCTGGTTTTTTAGTCTTTAATTTTTTAGTTTTTTTCTTCTTCATAACTAATATGGTTTTGTGTTTCATTTGAATGCTTAAGATTATAACAATCTGTACAAAGTAAAATAACCTCTGGTCCTGAACTCACTTGTGTTAAGATGGCAGTATCATCTCCACACTCACTACACCCTGATAAACGTTTTTTCATTTATGTTTTTTACGGGTAATTTCATTAATTCTATCAATATAATTTTTTATCTCGGGGTTATCTGTAGGTTTGTTATCTTGCTTAGGGTTTTTCTTTCTTTGGTAATAATAATAGATAGGCATAACAACAGATAAGCCAACGATAATAATTGCTAGTATAATTTCAGAAGTTGTAACCATTTCAATATTTAATGACACGCTTGATTGAATTTTTTAAGTCTCCAGTAATTATAAGGCCAAGGTGTTAAAAAACCAACTATTAACATAATAGGCACTACCCACCAAGTTAACATCGCTCCACCAGTTAAAAAATAATCTGTAGCATTCATAGAAATTTCCATACTAACCATTGAGATAAAACTCATGCCACAAGCGGTCTTTAACGCACTGATAAAATCAAATTTTTGTTTCATTAAAATATAAGTCTCAAGCATAATGCTAGTGAGTAAACCATTAATGATTGCTAAAGTCATAATCCCCAATACTGGAAAAGGAATTTTACTTAACTGAAAAAATAATATGGTTCCAAAGTCTCCAATTGCACAACCGATAACACACCACATCGTATTCTTCGCACTAGTTCTCCAGCTATCTTTGCATCCCCAATGAAAAGTATCTGTTGCCATATAATTTATTTACTTAAATTTATTTGATGTTGATAATAATCATCTGGCCAAAAACTTTTAATATAAGCTAAAACTGAATCTATATCTTTGTCATTAAGGTTATCTTTAAACCCACCCATTTTTCCATCATAATCACTGATAATTCCAACTAATCCATGTTTAATAATTTTATGTAGTGTTACATCATCATGGTGCCAAGTGTGACCCGTGCCATTTAAAGGGGGTGCTTTACGATGTCCGTCTTCATCAACGCCCTTCCAATTTTCAGCTCCAGATAAATTAACCTGATGGCAACTCGCACAATTATTTTGGTAAGCAATTTTACCTCTAGCGATCATTAATACAGAATCTCTTGTAATTGGATAATGATTGTCTGAGTAAGAAAGGTTACTTAATGATATAAACAGAGTTAAAATTAGAAGTATTTTTTTCATAACTATTAAATTTATATATTAAAATTGTTAGATTAATCTTATATTTTTTTAAGATTGATTGATTATAAGTGTTTGTTAATGAACAATTTTATCTTATTTATTGTCACACTCTTTTGCTGGTCACCTACTTGGTATGTTATTAAATTTCAGTTAGGTTACGTTGATCCATTAGTATCAGTGTTTTATAGATTTTTGATAGCTGCAATAATTATTTTTGTTTATCTAATTTATAAGAAGAAAAATCTTAAGTTTTCTTTAAATCAACATCTTTGGTTTTTACTCTTCGGTATTTGTCTTTATTCTCTAAATTACGTTTTCTTTTATTTATCAAACACTTATTTAATAAGCGCATTTCCAGCGGTTGTCTTTTCAACGGTAGTTATTATGAATATTTTAGGAGAAGGATTTTATTTTAAAAAGAAACCTTCTTTAAAAACTTTAATTGGTGCAACTATTGGAATGATTGGAATTATAATCATCTTTAGTGATGAAATTTTCAATTTTAGCTTAGCAAATGGAACTCATGTTGGATTATTTTTAGCATTGCTTGGTACATTTAGTGCATCAACAGGTAACATGGTTCACCAAAGAAACTTAAATAATAACTTTTCATTAATACCAACACTTGCGTATGCAATGCTTTATGGATCATTAGTTACTTTATTAATCACTCAGATAAAAGGTACTGAATTACTATTTGAATATAGCTTCAGTTATATTGCTTCCCTTGCTTATTTATCAATAGTTGGCTCAATATTCGCTTTTATCTTCTATTTAAGATTATTAGAGAAAGTTGGAGCTGGACGAGCTGGTTATGTAGGAGTTGTAATGCCAGTACTTGCTTTATTAATCTCAACCGTATTTGAAAACTTAGAATGGCAGCAAGACTTAATAATAGGCTTACCTATTTTAATTATTGGTGCTGTACTTGTTATTAATCAGAAAATTAAACCTGCAAAATAAAGTAATAATTCGTAAGAATTGTTTATTTATTACATTTACCAATAGAACCTAAAGAACATTTAGTTCCATCAATCCAAGTTGCGTTATTTAAATTGGCACCTTCAAAGGTGGCATTTAAAATATTAGCACCAGTTAAATCAGCTTCAAAAAGATTACTGTTACTGAAGTTTGTCTCAATTAATGATGAACCTTTGAAATTTACTCTTGTTAAATTGGCACTTGTAAAGTTAGCTTTTTCAAAAATACCACCTTCAAGATTTGCTTCATATAAATTAGTTCTAATAAAAGAAGATTCTACAAAATTACCATTAGATAGTGTTGCATTCATCATTACTCCTTTATCAAAAGTAACTTTAATAAAGCTAATAAAAGAAAGATTAGAATTTGGTATATAGGCTCTACTTAAATCTTGGCCTTCTGAGAATTGACAATTAGAATAATCAACTCCATCAGTTGGAGCATCATCACAACCAGCTTTAGCACCACTAGTTAATAATAAGCTTAAAACTAAAATAGCAAAAAGCTTACTTATAAAGCCTGCTCTTAATAATTTTAACATATCAAATGCTAACAAATCATTACCAAGAAGTCTTCAGTTAATTTAAATATAGTTAAAATTAAGCCGCTATTTATCGTTTAGGGAACCCTTCTACTGTATAGAAGTTTCTTATCTTCTTTAGAGACACATAATAAGCACTGTCTCTAAATGATCTTTTTATTTGTTTTTTAGCATTATAAATTTCAATAAATGCATTTCTCATACTGTCTTCTAGACCTGAAAAAGCTAAATCCTCTTCATCAGCACCATGAATAATTTTTTTAATTGTGTCAAAATCTGTTTTGGTATTAGTTTTTTTATCTATCAAATCAATAATGTCTAATATTTTCTGTTCTTGAAATCTTTTTTCAACTCTACCAAAACGTATATGAGAAATATCTTTAACCCACTCGAAATAAGAAACTACTACTCCGCCTGCATTGACATAAATATCGGGGATAATCATAACTCCTTTTTCAAATAATTTTTGATCTGCTTCAAATGAAATGGGTCCATTAGCAGCTTCAATTATTAATTTTGTTTTAATTTTATCTACATTATCAACAGTAATTGCATTTTCTAATGCAGCTGGAATTAAAATATCACAATCCAATTCTAAGAGTTCACTTGGGTTATTTTTAAATTCTCCAAGTTTAGGATTATTAATACTTTTATTTTTTTGAACAAATTCAATTAGTGCATTTATATCAATGCCTTTTTTATTGTATAAATAGCCATCAAACTCTCCAATAGCTATAATCTTTGCATTGTCTCTATTATATAAATGTTTAGCTAAATTGCTTCCTACGTTACCAAAGCCTTGAACTATAATTTCATTATCTTTTAATTCATTTTTTAAACCAGCTTCTTTAACGACGTCTTCATGTCTAAATATTTCTCTAACTACTTCTTCAATACCTCTACCGGTTGCTTCTGTTCTTCCAGCAATACCTCCACGATGTAAGGGTTTACCCGTTACACAACCTCTATAATTTATATCATCAGGTTTAAGTGTTTTGTATGTCTCTAAAATCCATTCCATTTCTCTTTCTGAAGTTCCGACATCTGGAGCTGGTACATTTAATGCTGGAGAAATAAAACCTTTATTAATTAGTTTACTTGCAAAGGCTTTAGTAATTTCTCTTAGTTGAGGCATTGTGTAATTCTTAGGATTAATCTTTAAACCTCCTTTTGCACCACCAAAAGGAATATTAACTATTGCACATTTGTAAGTCATTAAAGATGCCAAAGCTTCTGTGTCGTCTTGATCAACGGTTTCAGAATATCTTAGCCCACCTTTAGTTGGAAGTATGTGTTCTGAGTGAACTGCCCTCCATCCTGTGAAATTATTAATTTTGCCCTCTAGGACAACACCTACATTTACTTTAATTAATGAGTGAGTGGATTTTAAATGTTCAAGTAAGTCATCACTAAAGTTTAGTAATTTAGCTGACTTGTCTACATGTAAGTTGACGTTATCTTTAAAGCTCATTTTTAAAAATCATATATTAATGAAATTTATTAACCACTTTTATCTTTATCTAATGAGGCTTAGTCCAATACCCATAAACACATCGTGTGCCCCGTCTTGAACAATCATAAGTGTCATGCAAGACACCCTCTTTAACAACTGTTATATGTTTTGAACAAGATACAATTAAAGTCCCACTTGGAAGTTCTTTTTTTTTTAAATGAACCTTACAACCTTGTCCTATAAACATCGTTGGCGTCCACTGCCATCCTAACTTTTCAAGGTATTTCTTAACAACCACTCTATGAGTGCCAGACCTCGGGCTATCATTTTTTTGTTTTAAACTTCTTGCAAGTCTAGTTCTTGATGTAGTTCTAAATTCTTCATTTGCTTTATAAAGATCGTCATAAATTTTTTGGTAAGGAAGATTTGTTACAATTGCAATGGATCTAACTACACAGTCTCCAGCTTTTCCTTTATAACCAGCGGCAGCTCGTCCCCCGTCATTGATTTCTAATTCTAAATTGCTACTTGAAAATAATCTCTTAAAAAAATTCAAGATTTACTTTTGTGATCAAGGATCTCTACCATACACTGAGTTGCATATTCACGCCATTCCTCAGCTGATTTATCCTTAAGGTTATTAAGGTGGTTCATATTGCTATCTATATTTTCTTGATGTTTAGCTTTGTCGGCTTCTTCTAGATTTTTTTCCATGTTAGTAAGATTGGTCTTCATCGCATTAATCCAACTATTGCCAAGCTCTACACATTTAACATCATCCTTCTCATCACAAATTTGTTTAAAGAAATTGAAAATAACGTCATCGGCTTTTATCTCTTTGCTCATGTTAATTTCCAAAAATACCTAATTTAACATCATAATCAACTGCAATTCCGTAATCAGGATCGTCATCACTATCAACAACAAGCTGGCCTGCTCTGCTTAATAATCTATGACAATCACGAGTTAAATGTCTTAATTTAACTTTTTTTCCAAAACTATTATATTTGTCAGCAATGTCTTCAATTGCCTTTAAAGCTGATTGATCAATTACTTTTGATCCTGCAAAATCAATAATAACTACTTCGGGATCTTCTTCTGGTTTAAATAATTCTAAAAAACTATCCGTTGAACTAAAGAAAAGTGGTCCTTCTATTTCGTAAACCTTAGCACCCTTTTCTGTAGCAGATGGTCTCTCAACTGCTCTAATTCTAGATGCAGATTTCCAAGCAAATACTAATGCAGATACAATCACCCCAACAATTACAGCAACAGCTAAATCTTCTAAAACAGTTACAACAGTTACAAGAATAATAACTAACGCATCACTCTTTGGTACAAAAAATAATATCTTTAAAGAATTCCACGCAAACGTTCCAATCACCACCATAAACATTACACCAACAAGAGCTGCAATTGGGATCATCTCAATATAGCTTGATGTATATAAAATAAAAATTAATAAGAATAATGCTGCAGCTATTCCTGCAATTCTTGTTCTACCACCTGATTTTACATTAATCATAGATTGGCCAATCATCGCACATCCACCCATACCCCCAAAAAAACCAGTAACTGTATTTGCAAAACCTTGAGCTAAACATTCTTGACTAGCCCCACCTCTTTTATTGGTAATTTCACCAACTAAGTTAAGTGTTAATAAGCTTTCAATTAAGCCAATGGCAGACAATATAAATGCATAGGGGAAAATTATTTTTAAAGTTTCAAAATTTAAAGGAACATTTGGAATTGAAAATATAGGTAATCCTCCTTTAACACTTGCAAGATCTCCAACACTTGGAATATCAATTTTTAATGCTAAAACTAATATTGATGTTACAAAAATTGCAGCAAGTGTAGCTGGAACTGCTTTAGTAATTTTTGGTAGTAACCAAATAATCAACATAGTTAAAACTACAAACCCTATTGAATAATATAAAGTGTTTCCTGAAATCCACACTGATTGCCCCATTGCATTAAGGGTTTTAAACTGACTAAGTTGTGAAATACCAATAACGATTGCAAGGCCATTAACAAAACCAAGCATTACGGGTTGTGGTACCATTCTAATAAATTTTCCAAGCTTAAAGACACCTGCTAGTAATTGTAAAATTCCCATTAACACTACAGTTGCAAACAAATATTGAGCACCGTGATCCATAACAAGTGAAACCATGACAACCGCTAAAGCACCTGTTGCTCCTGAAATCATTCCAGGTCTTCCCCCGAATACAGCTGTAATCAAACCAACGATAAAAGCAGCATAAAGTCCTGATAAAGGTGCAACTCCTGCAACAAAAGCAAAGGCAATAGCTTCTGGAACTAACGCTAAAGCAACCGTTAAACCCGATAAAACTTCAATTCTAAACAGAGAAAAGGAAACACCTTCCTTTGGAATATAATTTTGTGAGTTAAAACCAATAGATTTTGCAAATGATGAGAGAGTGGTTTTAATCAATATATTATAATTTAATTATTTGTGAATCGAGGTGTTATCTATTTAGTAAAGCAAGCAGTTGATAAAGTCTACTTTCAATTAATACGTGTTAACAGATTTGGGACGAATCAGATACATAATGATTAAGAGGTAGTGGCGGGAGACTAAAACTACCTCTGTCCTTACCCCTTAATCCTTAAAATACTTTTTAATCTTATTGATAGTTTTTGCTAATAGAATTTTTGTATAAGGTTTCCCTTTAACCACCCAAACTGACAAAGGCCACGTACTGTCTTTAGTAGATCTTGCGATAATATGAATATGTAACTGAGGAACAATGTTACCGATCTTCTCAACATTAAGTTTTTTTGTTTTAAAAATTTTTTTCATTAATTTACTGCAATGAACAATTTCTTTCATTAATAAAATTTGATCTTTTGAGTTGAGTTCTGAAATATCGGTAATATTTTTTCGCTTAGGAATTAAAATGATCCATGGAAACTTAGCGTTATCAATTAAACGAATACTACATAGTTTTAAATCATCTATTAAATGAGAATTTTTTATAAAACTTTTACTTACTTTATTAGTCATAGTTAAATATTAATATAAATGTGTTCTATAAGCAAAAATTATTATAGGCTAATTATATTATGGCAGATAAACAAATACGTTCCGTTGCTAAAACATTTTCATGGAGACTTTTTATTTTTATCTACTGGGTAATATTTGGCTATATTTTTACTGGTAGTTTTAAAGGGGCTGGAATACTAGGGCTAGGTTCTATAATTCCTCTCTTTTTTTATTATTTTCATGAAAGAATCTGGAATAAAGTTAAATGGGGTCTTAATTAAAAAATAAAGAATATATTTATAAATATTTCTTTATTTTATCAGAGACGATTACTTTATTATTATTCATATATTCTTCATGATTTTTTTCTATATTTTTAAGTTCATAAAGATAATTAACCATCACACCATAAGATCTTTTAAAACCAGTTTCTGAAATATTTGCATTAACGACTATATCGTCAACAATTGCTCCATTGCCTAAATGAAATCTACTAACATCATTAACTGGTAGTCCTTTTTCATTTTTTTCATTAACAATATAATGGGCTACTAATTTTATTATAGCTTCCTTATTTTTTATAATTCTACTGTCACCTAATTTTAAGTCTTGAGATTTTAAAAAGATAGCATCTTGATCTTTTAGATCGCCTAAAATATTTTTAATCTTATTTTCCTCTAAATAAGTAAACCAATCAGCAAACCCTGGTATAGGTGATAAGGTACCAAAGTTTTTAATGTGAGGTAGTTCTTCTTGTATTTCATAAACCACTCTCTTTATTAAAAAATTACCCAAAGTTACTCTTGATAGACCTTCTTGACAGTTACTAATTGAATAAAAAGTAGCTGTATCATAAGATTTTTCCTCATTATCTGTCGGCTTCATTAATTCTTGAATAGATTTGCCGAGACCTTTTGTAAGGGCTACTTGAACAAAAATAATAGGCTCATCTTCAAGGGCTGGATGAAAGTAAGAGAAAAACCTTCTATCTTCACTTAACCTTCTTTTAAGTTCATTCATATCTTTTATTTGATGAACTCTTTCGTATTTAATTATTTTTTCTAAAACTGCAGCTTTTGTATCCCATGTGATTTTAGCAAGTTTAAGAAATCCTGGATTAAACCAAGCTCTAAATAAATGTCTAAGATCATTATCTAATTCTGAAAGTTCTTTATTGTCTTTTAATATTCTTATTAAATCTTCTCTTAACGCAACTATAATCGCAGTTCCATTGGGTGCCATATTCATTCTTCTAAAAAGCTCTCTTCTCTTACCTTCAGAAACTTTAAATAAATCAGACAAAGTTTTTTCATTTTGAGATTTTGTATAATTTTCAATTGCTTCATTAACTTTTGTAAAGCTGGGCTTATATTTGTCATTAATTTTTTTAAAAAATGATAATTTATTTTCTGGAGATAGTGATTGATATAGTTCAGTAATATCTCTAGCTACAGTAATACCGAATGCTGCACCTTTGTGTGAAATTAAATCATCACATAATGATATGATAGATTCTAAATCATTTTTTTTAATATTTTTTATACTAAAAAGTTTTTGACCTGCATCAGCAATCGATGAAATTATCTCTTTAAAATTAAACATAATTAATTATATAATATCTAAATATTCAACTAAAGATCTAATAGAAACATTTAGTGAAAAAGTTCCATAAATTGTACTTTTTTAAAAATTTATACTGTTAAAATTTAAAAAAATAATTTTTACTTAATTTTTAAGAAAGATATTCAAGAGCTGTGAGAATACCACCTTTTTTATAAGGTATTTTAGATTTCATTAAACCCATCTCAACTCCTGCTAACGTTCCAGCAAGCATTAGTTCATTAAAATCACCTAAATGACCAATTCTAAATATTTTTCCAGCAACTTTTGCTAATCCTGCTCCTAAAGACATATTGTAATCATCCAATATAATTTTTCTTAGTGCGTCTGCGTCATGACCTTCCGGAACAAGAACTGCAGTTAATGTGCTAGAATATTCTTCTGGGTTTTTACAAAGCACTTCTAACCCCCAAGCATTCACAGCTATCCTGGTTGCTTCAGCAAATCTTTTATGTCTATTAAATACATTTTCTAAACCCTCTTCCATAAGCATATTAATTGCTTCATCTAATCCATATAACAAGTTTGTAGCTGGCGTGTATGGAAAATGACCTTTTTTATTACTCTCTATCATTGGCTCCCAATCCCAATAAGATTTAGGTAAGTCTGAGTTTTTATAAGCCTCTAAAGCTTTTGAACTTATGGCATTAAAAGAAAGCCCTGGAGGTAATAATAAACCTTTTTGAGATCCACCAACTGTAACATCTACTTTCCATTCTTCATGCTTGTAATCTATTGATCCTAAAGAAGATATTGTATCTACAAATAATAAGGCTGGATGATTTGCACTATCCATTGCTTTTCTTATTTCACCGATTCTGCTAGTTACACCTGTAGAAGTTTCATTGTGTACAGCACAAACTGCTTTAATTTTTTTTTCTTTATCTTCTTTTAATTTCTGTTCAACAATATTTGGATCTACACCTGTTCTCCAGTCACCTTTAATAAAATCTATTTCTAATCCAAATTTTTCTGCAATATCATACCAAAGAGTAGAGAAATGACCTGTTTCAAACATTAAAATTTTATCCCCAACACTTAAAGTGTTAACCATTGCAGCTTCCCAGGCACCTGTACCTGAGGCAGGAAAAATTATTACAGGTTCAGAAGTTTTAAAAATTAATTTAATTCTATCTAATACTCTTAAACCTAATTCTGCAAAATCAGGTCCTCGATGATCAATGGTAGGATAATCCATTGCTCTCAGAACTCTATCTGGCACGTTTGTTGGTCCAGGTATCTGTAAAAAATGTTTACCTGGTCTAATAATATTTGAAATTGCCATAATGCTGTATAAGCTAAAGTTATTAGATAATCAAATTTTTAATGATGACAAATATTAGTAATTTAATAGATAGCTTAGAAGTTTACATATTAAACAACCCTGATGAGACAAAGCCACACTGGGTAAGTCATTTTATTGTTCCAACTGCAAATGAATTATTAATCAAAATTAAAAATAAAAATGGTAACTCAGGATTTGGAATGGCAACAAGCTACACTGATATATCACCAATTATCAAACCATTTTCAAATGGCCTTGAAGATTTCATAATTGGAGAAGATCCATTTTGTCCTGAAAAAATTTATGAAAAAATATTTAAATTAACTGATACTAGAATCAGTAGTGAAAAAGGCTGGAGTAAAGAATCTTTAATTAGAATTTCAGCAGCTCTAGATATTGCTTGCTGGGACTTAGTTGGCAAATCATTAAATATTCCCCTATATAAATTATTTGGAGGTTATAGGAATAAAGTTCCAGTGTATGTAACTTGTGGATATTACCGAGAAGGTAAAAGCGAGTCAGAGTTAAGGGAAGAATTAAAAAAATTAATAGAAATAGGTCATCAAAGTTTTAAAGTTAAGGTAGGTGGATTAAGTATTAAAGATGACGCAAAAAGATTAGAAATAATTAGAGATGAAATTGGTCAAGAAAAAGAATTAATGATCGATGTCAACCGAGCTTGGGATCTCAAAACTGCAATTGAGGGAGTTAGAGAGTTTGAAAGATTTAAACCAACCTGGATTGAAGAACCACTAAGATGGGAAGATGATCGAAGAACACTAAAACTCTTATCAAAAAAAACAAGTATACCTCTTTCGGGTGGTGAGAGCGAGATAACAACTTATGGATGTAGATCTATGATTGAAGAAGATGCAATACAAATATTACAATTTGATTGTACTATGTTTGGTGGATTTACAAACGGGAAGAAACTTTCTGCTTTGTGTGAATTAAATCATATCGATATAGCTCCTCACCACGATTGCTTCATACACGCACCATTAGTTGCATCTACTCCAGCAGGAAGAATTGTTGAGTCATTTGATGATGAAAGAGATCCTTTACAAGCTCAATTATTTGAAAACTCTCATAAGATGAATAATGGATGGATATATTTAAATGAAAAGCCTGGTTTAGGACTAGAAATTTCTGAAACTGCGTTAAAAAAGTTTGGTAAATTAGTTTACAAAAATAAATAAACCTTTATCAAAGTTTAATGAGTTTAAGCGCAGGTCAAATACAAAAAATTAGCAAAGAAATTAGCAGTAAGGTTGAGGGAAAAACTTTATTCGATGACTTTTCTAGGGGAAGATATAGTACTGACGCATCTGTTTATCAGATAAAGCCTATAGGTGTAGTTTTACCAAAAGACACTAATGATGTGCTAAATCTGATGGAATATTCTCAAAAAAATTCAATTCCATTATTAGCTAGAGGTGGTGGAAGTTCTCAATGTGGACAGACAGTTGGTGAAAGCATTGTTTTAGATTATTCAAGACACCAGAATAAAATTTTAGAAGTAAATTTAGAGGAAAAATATGTTTGGGTAGAACCAGGTGTTGTATTAGATCACTTAAATGCACAACTAAAACCTCATGGATTGTGGTTTCCAGTTGATGTATCTACTAGTAGTAGAGCTACGATTGGTGGAATGTCTGCAAACAATTCTTGTGGCTCAAGATCTTTATATTATGGGAATATGGTACATAATGTTTTGGCAATAGAAGCAATTTTAGATGATGGCTCTATAACTACATTTGATCACATTAATAAAAATTTGTTATCTACAAAAAATGATCAAGACAAATTATATAAAATAATAAACAAGTTTTTTGATGTAAGAAAAAACGTAAGTGCTGAATTAAATGAACATTGGCCTACAACACAAAGAAGAGTTGGTGGATATAACATAGATTTAATTGATCCAAATGGATTTAATTCCTCACATTTACTAGTTGGATCAGAAGGAACGTTATCTTTATTTAACAAAATTAAATTAAAGCTATCTGAATTACCAAAAAATAAGATACTAGGTGTTTGTTATTTTGATAATTTTCATCAGGCTATGGAAATATCTCAAGAAATCGTGAAATTAAAACCAACATGTGTTGAGTTAATGGATCGAAATCTATTAAATTTAGCAAAAGATATTCCTATGTACGCAGAGGGAATAAAAAAATATATCAAGGGGAACCCTGCTGCTGTATTGATGGTAGAATTTATAGATACAGATCAAAAAGTTTATGAAAAAAAAATAAATGATCTGGAGTACATTGTTTTAAACCAAAATAATAAAAATCAGTTTAAATATTATTCTGATCTTAATGAGCAAAAAGAAGTTTTTGATATAAGAAAAGCTGGACTAAATATTCTAATGTCTATGAAAGGTGATAGAAAACCAGTTGCCTTTATTGAGGATTGTGCTGTCTCGCTTGAACATTTGGCAGATTACACAGCAAGTTTGAATGAAATATTTAAAAAATATGGAACAAGTGGAATGTTCTACGCTCATGCATCTGTTGGAACCTTACACGTAAGACCTGTTTTAAATATGAAATCAGATAATGATATAAAAAATATGAAATCTATATCTGAGGAGGCATTTGCAATAGTAAAAAATTATAAAGGATCACACTCTGGTGAACATGGAGATGGTATTGTGAGATCTGAATTTCACAAAATGATGTTTGGAGAAAAAATTACAAAAGCTTTTGAGGAAATAAAAGATACATTTGACAAAAAAAATCTTTTAAATCCTGGTAAAATTGTAAGACCACTCACTTCAAACGATAGGTCTCTAATGAGATATAAGTCTGGTTATCAGGCTGAAAAAATTAATACACACTATGATTGGTCTGATTGGGGACAATTGTCAGATGCTGTGGAAATGTGTAATAATAATGGTGCATGTAGAAACCTTGACTCAGGTGTAATGTGCCCTTCATATCGAGTAACTAAAGAGGAAAAAGACTTAGTTAGAGGTAGAGCAAACACACTTAGATTAGCATTATCAAATCAATTACCTGAGGGATCGTTTGTCTCTAAAGACATGTTTGAAACAATGGAGCTGTGCGTTAGCTGTAAAGCTTGTCAAAGAGAATGTCCAATGTCCGTAGATATGGCCAAGATGAAAAGCGAATTTCTTTCTCATTACTACAATAAATTTAGCATGAGAATTAAAGATAAAGTTATATCGGAGATGCCAAAGATGATTTGGGTTTTAAAGATCATTGCTCCAATATTCAATAAAGTCAAAAACGTACCTATAATTTCAACAATTATTGAACAATTTGGATTTACAACCAAAAGGGAAATGCCAGAGGTACAAAGTCAGGATATTTTAAAAAAAATATACACAGAGCAATTAAAATCTGAAAAAAAATTAATATTATTTGCAGATACTTTTAATATAAATTTTGAAAATCAAAATTTAATATATGCTATAAAAGTATTAAACAAACTAGGTTTTCAAACAATCATACCAAGTTATGATAAAGATAATTTAGATAGGCCTTTATGTTGTGGAAGAACCTATATTTCTTACGGACAATTAGATAAAGCAGCAAATGAATTAAATCGATTTAATGATTATATCATAAAGAATAATTATTTTAATTTACCAGTTGTTGGAATTGAACCTTCTTGCTTACTTACTTTCAGTGATGAGTATCAAAAATTAAAAGATGTAAAAAATAGAGAAAAAATAAAAAATAAATTTTATTTATTGGAAGAATTTATATTAGAATATATTGAAAACGATAATAATATTAAGATTAATAAATTTGACCAAAATGTATTAATACACGGTCATTGTCATCAAAAGTCTCAAGATAGAATGAAAGGTCTTAAAAATCTTTTATCTAAATTAAAGATTAACAACAAAATGATAGAATCCAGTTGTTGTGGTATGGCTGGATCATTTGGTTATGACAGTAAGCACTATGAAATATCAAAAAAAATGGCAAATTTATCCTTGATACCTGCAGTAAACAATAGTGATGAAAAAGATTTTATTATTGCAAATGGTACTAGCTGTAGACATCAAATTTCAGATTTATCTGATAAAAAAGGTAAACATGTTTCTGAATTACTATTTAAAATTTTTGAAACTGTAAATTAAAGTATTACTTTTCTATTATAAAAATCTTCTATCTCTTCGTGCTTGTATCCAAAACTCAGCATAATTTCTCTTGTGTGTTCACCTAAATTAGGTGCACCTTTTGATTTTTCTGTTTTACTTTTTGAAAACTTGATTGGCATACCAACAGCCTTGCTTTTGCCAGCTTTTTTATTATCAACTTCAATTATCATTTCCCTATGAATTGTTTGTGGATCTTCAAACATTTCAGTAATCGAATTTATAGGTCCACATGGTAAACCATTATTATCAAATATCTTTAACCATTCATCGGCAGTTTTTTTAATAAGTTCACTATTAAGTATATCTACAAGTTGATTAATATTTTTTTTTCTATTCAGGTTTGATGAAAATTTTTCATTTTCTTGAAGATCTTGACGATTAATAGCCTTTAGTAGCATTAACCATGTGTTTTGATTAGAAGCTCCCACTGTAATCCATTTATCTTTGGTTTTAAAAGCTTGATAAGGCGCAGTTAATGGATGTGCAGATCCAAGTGGTCCAGGAGATTGTCCAGTAGCACCAGCTATAGCTGATTGCCAATAAGTATGAACTATGCCAGCTTCAAATAAAGATGTATCAACTTTCTGACCTTCTCCAGTTTTTTCTCTATGAATCAATGCAGCTAAAATTCCACTTGAAGCTAGCAAACCAGCAGTAATATCTGTGATGGGTGCTCCAACTTTCATTGGGGGCTTATCATTGCCCTCTCCAGTTATACTCATTAAACCACTCATTCCTTGAGCAACTAAATCAAACCCACCTTTATCAGCATAAGGACCAGTTCTGCCATATCCAGATATTTCACAAAGAATTATTTTAGGATTAATCTCAGACATCACATCATAACCAATACCTAATTTTTCTAACGTACCTTTTCTAAAATTTTCTAGAACTACATCAGAATTTTTAACCATTTCTTTAAAAATCTTTATTCCATCTTTATCTTTTAAATTTAAAGCTATTCCCTTCTTATTTCTATTCATCATCATAAATGCTGCAGCTTCTCCATTAATATCAGGGGGAAGAAAATTTCTAGTATCATCTCCAGCAGGTGTTTTTTCTATCTTTATAACTTCAGCTCCAAGATCCGCTAATAATAATCCACAAGTTGGGCCAGCCATAATTTGAGCCATTTCCAAAACACGAATGCCCTTCAATGAAGTTGTCATTTATTATTTATTTCTGAATTTAGGTTTTGTTTTATTCAAAAAGGATTTGTACCCAATTTTAAAATCCTCAGTATCGTAACATTTATAACCAAGATTGTTTATCTTTTCAGTCACTTTACCATTCTTTAAAATATTTCTAGCAAATTGTTTGTGCCATCTTGTAACTTTTGGTGCACCCTCGCATATTAATTCTGCAGATTTATAAGCTTCTTTTTCAACATTCTTGTCATCAACCACTCTGTTAACAAGTTTTTTTTCAAATGCTTCTTCTGCACTAAATACCCTGCCCTCAAATAAAATTTCCATAGCAGTCGAGTAATTAGTTACCCTTAAAAGAACTTCTAATTCTTTTGCAGCCATTGTTAAACCTAATCTTTTAATTGGAATTCCAAATCTTGAACTTTTACCACAAATTCTAATATCACAACATCCTGCTATTTCTAATCCACCACCAACACATATTCCTTCTATTAGTGCTACAGTCGGTATTGGACAATTAAATATTTCACCTAAAGTTCCATGCAAAAATTTGCCATAGGATTTTGCTAATTTTGATGATGATCTTTCTTTTTTAAATTCCCCTATATCATTACCTGGGGAAAAAGATTTTTTACCTTTGCCTCTTATAATTATACATCTTAAGTTTTTATTTTTAGATAATTCTTTGAATATTTTTCCAAGCTCTATCCACATGGGCTTGGTCATTGCATTTAACTTTTCTGGTCTGTTTAAAATTACTTCAGTTAAATGACTATTTATCTTATTAAGCTCAATTAATTTATCCATTTAACTCCTATAAAAGTATTCAACTAGTGTCATTGGTATGGCAGGTACATAGGTCACTAAAAGCAACAATATTACTAAAACACTTATAAAAATAAGGTTTTCTCGAGTTACATCCCATATATCTTCTTTTGCTACAGAGCATGCAGTTGCTAAAACACTTGCAACTGGAGGTGTTTGTTGTCCAATTGCTAAATTTAAAGTGACTATTATACCAAAATGAACTGGATCTATACCCACAGCATAAACTAAAGGCATAACAATAGGGACGGTAAGGATTATTGCTGCTACAGAATGCAAAAA
Source organism: Candidatus Pelagibacter sp. uisw_098 (assembly GCF_059512505.1). Next base: position 465,746 of record NZ_CM183454.1, on the reverse strand, counting down.
GAAACCAATAACTAGAAGAAAAACATTTAATATTGCTAAAACAGCATACTTATTATTTGTAAAGTCCATAATTGATGCAGCAATTTTTTGCGGAAGTTGTTCGACTGTTAAAAATTCACCTAGTAATACTGAAGCCGCTACCAACAACATTACTGATGATGTTTGAATCGCTCCTTCAGTTGCGGCTTCATAAAGTCTTTTAAAATCTACCTCTCCATAAACTAACCCAATAACTAGTGATGCTACAACCGCCAAGCCTGCACCCTCTGTTGCCGTTACAACACCACCGAAAATACCACCCAAAATAATTACAGGTAGTAAAAATGCTAATGCTGCTTCTCTTGCAGTTTTTCTAACATTTGCAAGATTAAATGTTTCTTCAACTGGAAAATTTCTGCGTCTTGCTGTGATATATGCGGCTAACATTAAAAAAAAACCACCAATTACACCAGGTACAATTCCAGCAACAAATAATTGTACCACTGAACTTTGTGACATCACCGCATAAACAATCATTGGTATAGATGGTGGAATAATAATTGCTAAAGATGCTGAAGACGATGTGACTGCAGCAGCAAATGCTCCTGGATATCCTTTTTTCTTCATTGCTGGAATTAAAATTGAACCTAATGCAGCAACATCTGCAACTGCAGACCCAGAAATTTCTGCAAAAAACATTGAAGTTGCTATGTTGATCATGCTTAAACCACCCTTAATAAACCCAACCAGAGCAGAAGCAAACGCTATCAATCTTCTAGAAATACCAGCACTATTCATTATTGAACCAGCTAGAATAAATAAAGGTATTGCTATCAATGGAAATTTCATTGACCCATCAAACATTACAATAGCAGTATCGATTAAAAAACTTGTTCCAGACTTTAATACCATTGCAATTATTGTTGTTACAGCTAGACCAATAGCAATAGGAACATTTATAGATAAAATAAATAGTAATACTAAAAACATTGTTAAAATTAACATCAAATATCTCCTGTTTGTTCAATGTTAGTTGTTTGAAGAACTAAATTTTTATAATCCTCTGGAATTCTTAAAGTTTCAGATAAAATAAATAGACATGATGCAACTGGTATCACTGATTGTACAAAAATTTGAGGAACCCACTCTAAAGTCACTAATGTTTCTCCTCCAATAAGTGTTAAAACTTTGAACCCATAATAAGCTAACAATATCAAAAAAGCATAGATAACAAATTTAGATAGTACGAAAAATATTTTTCTTAAAGCTAATGGAAATGCTTTAAAAATACTTGGTACGCTTATATGTGCTCCTTTTAATGATGCATATGCTGAGCCATAATACGTTATCCACGCAAGTTGAACCGCTGCAACTTCATCATACCAAACTAAAGCGCTACCAGCAAAACGGAACGAAACACCAAGCAATACTGTTACTGCAAGAGCTACCATCATTATGAACAGTATAAATTTTAAAAAATTTTCGTATGAATTTATAAATTTTTTTAATGTCATATATTTTTCTAGGCCCTCAGAAAGAGGGCCTAATACAAATTAGATTAATTTGCTAAAGATGATACTTTTTCAATTAACGCACCACCAGTTGATACTTCTGATGCAAATTGATCATATATTCCTTTACTTGCTGCAATAAAAGCCCCTTTATCAGCAGTGTTTACTTTAACTCCAGCTGACTCAATTACACCTAGTAAAGATTTTTCAAGTCTAGCAGCTTCTTCGTATACAAACTTTTGCGTGTCTTGCGCAGCTTGTTCTAGGATAGCTCTTACATCCGCAGGAAGTTTGCTCCAATGATCTTTATGTACTGCTACATAAGCAGGAGTATAAACGTGACCTGTAATAGATAGATATTTTTGCACTTCTTGAAACTTAGCACTAGCTATTTGAGCATATGGGTTTTCTTGACCATCCATTGTTCCAGTTTTCAAAGCTGTAAAAACTTCTGAAAATGACATTGGAGTAGGGTTTGCGCCATATGATTGGAACATTTTGACTCTCCATTTTGACTTAGGAGTTCTTAATTTAATTCCTTTTAAGTCATCTGGTTTATCTATTGCTCTTACATTGTTTGTAATATGTCTAAAGCCATTTTCCCATACTGCTATAACTTGATAACCAGTTTTGGCTTCAAGATTTTTAAACATTCCTGGTAATACTTGGCTTTCAACTTTATTCATGTGCTTTCTATCTTTAATAATAAATGGCATATCAAAAACACCAAACTCATCATGAATTGAAGCCATAACAGATGATGGCAACCACATATTTACAGTACCTAATTTTAGTTTTTGCATACCCTGTTTATCTTTACCAAGTTGCGACGAACCAAATACACTTACTTTACCTTTGTTACCTAATCTCTCATTTGCAAGTTTAGCAAAATGATCAACTGATGCAGAAAATAATGAACCAGGTTTACCCACGTGTCCAAATTTTATTTCAGTTGAATTAACTGCCAAACTTAAAAAAAATGATGAAAATAAAACAACAATTATTTTATTAATTTTACTCATATTATCTCCCTCTAAGTTAATTATTCTTAGGAAAACCTATCTAAAATATGAAAAGATATCTAGTAATTAAAATGGCTAATTTGACACCAGATATCTTGTTTTTATAAATATAAAGGAGTTATTGCTAAATTAATTAGGAAAATTTAATTTATAGATAGATACTCAATAAAAGATCTTATTGAAACTATAATTAAAAAAGTACCAAAAATTTTACTCAATAATTTTTTATCTATTTTATATACTGTTTTAGCACCAAGTCTTGCCATAACCATTGTTACTGGCACAAATACGATAAAACCTAATAAATTAATGTATCCAAAGCTAAAAGGAGTATTGATATTATCTATTATTTTTCCACTAATAATCATTGTTATAGTTCCGCTAATAGCTATTAAAATACCTGTTGCCGCTGCTGTACCAATTGATTTTCTTATATTATAACCAATTGTTCTCATAAAAGGCACCATTAAAGATCCACCTCCAATACCAAGAGGTACAGAAAAAAAACCAATGATAACTCCTGAAATATTTTTTACTAGTTCAGGTATTTTTTTTGGATTTTCTACCAATGCCTCTCTTAAAAAAATAAAAAATAACCCGATCATAAAAGCAAAAATTGAAAAAAATAAAACTAAAGTGGGAGTATTTAAATTTACCACTAAGAAGGTTCCTAAAATTACCCCAGCAAGAATAAAAATACCAAACGATTTTACCATTTTAAAATCAACTGCATCATGCTCCATGTGAGTTTTGGTAGAAATTATTGATGTTGGAACTATTATTGCTAAAGAAGTTCCAACAGAAAGATGCATTCTTGTAACAATATCAAAATCAAGAATAGTAAATGCATAATATAAAGCTGGCACCATTATAATTCCACCTCCAACCCCAAGTAATCCTGCCATAAAACCAGCAACAGCTGCTGATATAGCAAGGACTGCTAATAAATTAATCATATCTCCATAATTTAGATTTTCCATTATGAGTTAGCTTGATTGGCTTTCTCGTTATTTTGAACAATTGTCATTATATGTTTAGATTTTTGAAAATCTGAATCTCTTGCCATCATATTATCACTTAAATATCTTTTCCAATCTTTTGAGCCAATTTGGCCATGGTACAAACCAACTGTATGTCTCATAATATGATTTACTTTTGTCCCACTTTTAACTTCTTTTTCAAGATATTCTAGGAGCTTTTCTGCAATCCCTTCTCTGGTCGGCTGTTCTTTTGAGTTAAAAATTTCTTTTTCAATTTCAACTAATGAATAAGGGTTTTGATAAATGGATCTACCAATCATGACACCATCACATAAGGTTAAATGATTTTTAATCTCATCAATTTTTGAAATTCCTCCATTGATAATGATTTCCAAGTCTGGGTTTTCTTCTTTTACTTTATAGACCATTTTATAATTTAGTTTTGGAATATTTAAATTTTGCTTAGGTGACATTCCTGTTAAAATAGCTTTTCGAGCATGTAATATAAAAGTGTTACAGCCGACACCCTTCATCTTTAGTATAAAATTATTTAAATAATCAAATTCTTCAGTATCATCAAATCCAATTCTAGTTTTTGCAGTAACTGGGATTTTGCAAGCATTAACCATTGAATTGATACATTCTGCAACAAGATCTGGTTCTCTCATCAAACAAGCACCAAACATATTCTTTTGAACTTTTTTACTGGGGCAACCTAGATTGATATTAATTTCATCATAGCCCATATCCTCTGCAATTTTTGCAACTTCGGCTAATTCTACTTTATCAGATCCACCTACTTGTAAAGCCAAAGGTTTTTCTTCTGGACTATAGGATAAAATTTTTTTTCGATCTCCATGTATTGCAGACTTTGTTGCAACCATTTCTGAATACAGCATAACATTCTTACTCATCAATCTTAAAAAGTAACGATCATGACGATCGGTACAATCCATCATGGGTGCTACAGAAATTTTTCTATTAATGTCTTTTTTAATATCCAAGGGGTTTACCCATTAGTTTATCAGGTAACCACGATACGATCTCAGGAAAGATACATAGTATAAGTATAGATAAAACCATCATCATCATAAATGGAAACGATCCTCTTAAGATTGTGGATAAACTCACGTCTGGCGTTATTCCCTTAATTATATAAAGATTTAATCCAACTGGTGGTGTGATTAAGCCTATTTCCATATTTATTGTAAATACAATCGCAAACCAATAAGGATCAAAACCTAATGTAGTTATAACAGGTAACAATATCGCTGAAGTCATCACAATAACTGCCACTGGAGGTAAAAAGAAACCAGCAACAAGTAAAAATACATTAACCATTAAAAAAATCATCCACTTGTTACTGCTTAATTCGATCATGCTTTGAGCAAGCGATTGAGTTACATAAAGTTGTGATAATGTGAATGCAAAAAGATAAGAGGCCGCAATAATAAACATTATCATTACACTTTCTTTCATTGAAATTTTAACAATATTCCATATTTTTTTTGGCTGATAAATTTTGTAAACAACTGCAATCATTACAAAAACTAAAAATGCTCCAACACCAGATGCTTCAGATGGTGTCGCAACTCCTCCATAGAGAACATATAAAACCCCAACAATGATTGCTAAAAACGGAAAAATTCTAGGAAGAACTTCAAATTTTTCTTTTAAAGTTGGTGGCTTTCTATTTCTTAATAATTTTGATGCATTTTTATCAATGAAGTAACTGTGTATTAATGCCCACACAGCAAAAAGACTTGCCAACATAAACCCAGGAATAATGCCAGATAAAAATAGTCTTCCAATAGAAGTTCCTGTTGCCATACCATAAACAATTAAAACTATACTAGGTGGAATTAAAACTCCTAAAGTTCCTCCAGCAGCAATTGTTCCTGTGGCAATTTCATCTGAGTATCCTCTTTTTCTCATTTCAGGAATTCCCATGGTACCAATAGCAGCACATGTCGCTGGACTTGATCCGCTTAAAGCTGCAAAAATCGAGCATGCACCAATATTAGATATAACTAAACCACCTGGAACTCTCCATAACCATCTATCAAGACCAGTATACAAATCTTTGCCTGCAGGTGAATGGGCAACTGCCATCCCCATAAGAATGAACATCGGGATTGATAGCAAAACAAATGAATTTAATCCTGCATAAAAAGTTTCAGCAAATACATCTAACATTTGCAGTCCTTCGAAAGCAACCAAGAGAGTAATTGAAACAAAACTTAATCCAAAAGCAATTGGAATACCTGAGAATAAAACTATTAGTGTAAAAACAGCAACAATTATTGCAATCGTTAGCGGATCCATTATTTAAAATCCTTTTCATCAAATAGTTTTATTATTTCAGCAATATATTGAAGTATCATTAAAATAGAACCTATTAACATTGATGAATAAGGCACCCATAAAGGAGGATCCCATATTGTGCCTGTAGTGTAATTTTTAATGAAAGCTTCCTCTACCATTAAGAAACCAAAATAAAACAATGTTAGAAAAAACCCTAAGCTTAAAAATGAAGTAAAGATCTTGAGTTTAATAATATTTTTTTTAGACATAAAGTCGTAGATCCACTCCATACTTACATGAGCTTTTTCACTTAAAACATAAGCACTACCAATAAAAGTAGATGCAACAAGCAACATTGTAACCAATTCTGTTTGCCAAGTAATTGCATGTTGAAAAAAATATCTTTCAAAAACTAGTTCGACAATTACCAAGATAGACAAGATTAAAGCGCCTACGGCAAAAGCTCCACAAGCTTGAGCTGTGTAATTACAAAATTTTAAATAATTTTTTATCATAAAAAAAGCCCTTATTTATTTTAAAACAAGGGCTTTATATATTAATTTATTTAACTGCTAAAGCCATTTCCATAAGCTTAGCACCACCTGGTACTTGCTCTGCAAACGCTTTGTGGGCAGTTTTCTTTGCGATCTCAATCCATTCAGCGTGATCTGCGGCAGTCATATATACTAACTCAACACCAGCATCTCTATAAGCATCTTCAAATGTCTTATCAAGGTTAGCTACTTGTGCTGTCATATATTTTTCAGCTACTTTTCCAGCTTTCATAAGAGCTTTTTGTTGCTTAGAACTTAAAGCATCAAAAGACTTCTTAGACATAAGGATCGGCTCATACATAAACCATAGACCAAATTTTCCTGGAGGTGTTGCACATTTTACTTGTTCGTAAATTTTGTAACTTACAAAACTTCCTGAACTAGTATTTGCACCAGTTAATACACCTGTTTGTAGACCAGTATAAATTTCTGAAGATGGCATACTTTGAATACCGGCTCCTGCACCTTCAAGCATTTGGTTAAATGCTTTACCAGCTGCTCTCATTACTTGACCTTTTGCGTCGCTAGGTTTTCTAATACATTTTGTTTTTGAAACAAAACCACCACCTAACCAAGCATCAGATAAAACAACTACACCTGCATCATTAATAATTTTTTTAATCTCAGTCATCATTGGAGATTTATTAAATCTTAAAGCATGATCATGGTTTTTAACTGTTCCTGGCATTAAAGTTGCACTGAACTCTGGGTGAAACTTTGAAGCGTATCCCAAGGGGAAAGCAGATATATCTAATTGACCAGTGGTCATTGGTTTCCACTGTTCTTTAGGTTTATATAAAGATTTTGCAGGGTAAATTCTAATGTCGATATCAACATTAGCTTTTTTAACTTCATCTGCAATTATTTGTACCATTTCATGACGTGGGTCAAAAGATCCGTCAGCTCTAGGGGTTCCTGGCCATTGGTGGCTAGCTTTTAACGTAACTGCATAAGCAGAAGTAACACTTGTCAAAACCAAAACTAGTGCGACAAAGTATAAAGATATTTTTTTAAACATTATTTTCCTCTCTTCTATTGTTATTTAAGGGATGCATTAAATTCAAGATTTTGGTAAGAGTCAATACTACATAATTACTTAATAAAATATGGATGGACCTTTAAATAACCTATTAGTTCTTGATCTAACTAGAGTGCTAGTAGGTCCTTATTGTACGATGATGCTATCAGATTTAGGTGCACGTGTGATAAAGGTGGAAGCACCAGATGTTGGAGATGACTCTAGAAAATTTGGACCCTTTATTGAAGATTATTCGGCTTATTTTATGTCACTTAATAGAGGCAAAGAAAGTATTGCTCTAAATTTAAAAAATGAAAATGACAAAAAAATATTTAATAAAATTTTAGCTAAAGCAGATATCTTAGTTGAGAATTTTAAACCAGGCACATTAGAAAAATGGGGATATGGATGGAAAGATATTTGTAAAAAGTATCCTAGATTAATTTATGCATCGGCATCAGGCTTTGGACAAACAGGTCCGTTAAAAGAACTGCCTGCTTATGATTTGGTTGTTCAAGGTATGGGTGGACTTATGAGTGTTACTGGTCAACCTAATTCTGAACCAACAAGGGTTGGTACATCTATTGGGGATATCACGGCTGGATTATTTACTACAGTTGGAATAAATGCGGCTCTTTATGATAGAGAAAAAACTGGTAAAGGAACTTTTATTGATGTTTCAATGCTGGATTGTCAAATTGCAATTTTAGAAAATGCTATAGCAAGGTATCTTGCTAAAAATGAAATACCAAAACCCATGGGATCTCGTCACCCATCTATCGCTCCTTTTGAAGCATTTAAAACAAAAGATAGTCACATCATTATAGCTGCTGGTAACGAAAAACTATTTGAAAAACTTTGTGATGTTTTGGATATTTCTGAAATTTCTAAAGATCCGAAATTTAACACAAACTCGTTACGATCAGAAAATATGGATGATCTTAAAAAAATTCTTGAAGATAAACTTGTTGTTAAAAATACTGCTGATTGGGTAAGCAAAATGGAAAAAGAGAAAATCCCATGTGGTCCTATCTTTAATATAAAAGAGGCTGTTGAAAATCCTCAAGTCAAAGCAAGAAATATGATTGTTAAAGCACATCACAAAGCAATTGGAGATTTTAAATTAGCAGGTAATCCAATTAAAATGTCTAATTATAAAGATGAAACAACGCGTGGTGATATTCCAGACTTAGATGAACACAGGGAAAAAATCTTAAAGGAATTTAATAATTAACTGTTAGGTTCAGTTTCTTCTGCATCTTCTTTTGCAGTTTCAGTTTCAGCTATTTGATCTAAAGAAACTTCTGTTTCTTCACTAGCAGTTTCAGTGTCTTCACTAGCAGTTTCAGTTTCTTCACTAGCAACCTCAAGTTCTGGATTAACTTCTACTTCAGGTTCTGCTTTTGCAGTTAATTCTTCCAAATCTTCTGGTGCTACTTTAATTTTTTCTGGAATTTTTCTGGCTCTTTTTGATGGCAAAATAGGAGTTCCACTTATAGAAATCTCACCTTTATACATACTTTCAAAATCATCACCTACAACTTCATCATCTTCAGAGCCATCGTCAACTTGTTCAACATGTTTTCTAAGCTTGTGAATAGCACTATCAGTTAAATCTGAAACTTTAATAGTTTCTTCTGCAATCTCTCTTAATGATATAACTGTATTTTTATCATTATCTCTATCAAGAGTAGGTTCAAGCCCTGAATTTAATTGAACTGCTCTTTCTTTAGCAACCAATACTAATTCGTAAGGACTTTCTACTTTATCAATGCAATCTTCTACAGTTACTCTAGCCATGCGCAGTATCTATACGGTGGTTAAAAAAAATCAAGGTTAATTTTACAAATATTGAGGATTAAGCTTGTTCTTTATGAAGAATAACAACGATATTGCAATTAAAACATAAGATCCTGAAACTAAAGCTATTTGTTCAATAGAAAAGCTATTATCGATCAATATTCCAAATAAAGCTGTTCCAAATGCAGTTGAAAAAACCATGAAGGCTGTTGTGAGAGCTTTAATGGCACCAATATATTTAACACCATAAATTTCAGCCCATGTAGAAGAACCTAAAACATTTGATAGTCCATTTGAAACCCCAATTAAACCAAGGAAGACAAAAGATGAAAATGGTGAATTAAAATAATAAAGCACAAACGTTGCAACTAATAAAGGAATGTTCATGTAAATTAATAATTTTCTACTTGTAAATTTATCAATCAAAAAACCAGATAAAAATAAAGTAATAACTGATAGAACTGAATACACCATAAAGGATTGGGCAATAACATAAGGTCCCCAACCTTTGGATGACACTATAAAAGATTGATAAACAAATGTACCCGTTGCAATCCAAGGCATTGCTAACATACTTAGACATATAATGTAAAAACGGTAATCTTTTAAAACCTCATTTCTTGTCCATTGTTTTATATCTTTAGTTTTAATATTTACAGTATTAGATGTCTCTCTTGAATCTAATTTAACATTTTTAACTAATGCAACGATGACTATAGGTAAAATGATAACAATTGAAATTGAAATAGCTATCCAAATATTTCTCCAATCAATAAAAGTTAATAAAAAAATAATCAATAAGGGTAAAATAAATTCAGCTAACGATAAACCAAGCCAAGTTGTACTTAACGCACGTCCCCTAGTCTTTTCAAAAAATCTTGAAATTGTCGTAGTTGCTGTGTGAGACATTAATCCTTGGCCTGACAGTCTCATTAAAAAAATTGATAAAAATAAAAAAGCTACTGAAGAAATTTTAGAAAATAAAAAACAAGAAATTGCTAGCAAAGCAATCACATAAGCTGCAAATTTTAAAATATTAAAATCATCTATCTTTTTACCAACCCAAACTAATATAAAACTGCTTAATAAAGTTGCGGATGCATATATTGATCCAAATTGACCATGACTGATAGAAAGTGCATCTCTTATGCTTGAATTAAATAGTCCTAGAAAAAAACTCTGTCCAAAACTTGAAAAAAATGTAAATATAAAACCAAATAAAATTACTTTAAAATTCAAACTTTTAAACATAGGAAATAGAAATTATGAGCAATGTTGCATTTATAGGTTTAGGTGTCATGGGTTATCCAATGGCAGGATATATATCAAAAGCAGGCCACAATGTAACTGTTTATAACAGAACTGCTGCAAAAGCTGACAAATGGGTTGCTGAATATAAAGGTTCAAAAGCAGATACTCCTGCAAAAGCTGCTGAGGGTGCTGACTTTGTGTTTACCTGTGTTGGTAATGATAATGATTTAAGAGAAGTAACATTTGGTGACAACGGTATCTTTAAAACAATTAAAAAAGGTTCAGTTTATATCGATAACACCACAGCTTCTGCAACAATTGCTAGAGAAATTTATGCCCATTCATTAAAAAGTGAATTTGGTTTCTTAGATGCACCTGTATCAGGTGGACAAGCTGGTGCTGAAAATGGTGCACTAACTGTTATGATTGGTGGAGATCAAGTAAACTTTGATAAAGCTAAAGAAATTATTGATTGTTATAGCAAAAAAATGAAATTATTAGGTGGTGCAGGTAATGGCCAATTAGCAAAAATGGTTAACCAAATCTGTATTGCAGGTTTAGTTCAAGGTTTATCAGAAGCGATTAACTTTGGAAAAAAAGCAGGTTTAAATATGGAAGATGTAATTGAAGTTATATCTAAAGGTGCTGCTCAATCTTGGCAAATGGAAAACAGATACAAAACAATGATTGATGATCAGTTTGAGTTTGGTTTTGCAGTTGATTGGATGAGAAAAGATTTAAAAATCGCAATGGATGAAGCTAAAAATAATGGCTCATTACTTCCTGTAACAGAAATTGTTGATAAGTATTACGGTGAAGTTCAAGAAATGGGTGGAAAACGTTGGGACACTTCTAGTTTGATTAGAAGACTTAGTAAATAATCTATAATGCAACCAGCATACTACGAAGATTTTGAAGAGATCAAAAATAAGATTTGGTCAATGTTGGATAATGCTATCAAAGATAGGGGATCTCCATTTAGAATTCCTGTATTTATTTGTGGTGGTCAAGATGACTTTGATGGCAGAATTGTAGTCCTTAGAAAATCAGATAGAGAAAACAATATTATCCAATACCATAGCGATATCAGATCTAATAAAATTGCTAAATTAAAATCAAATAAAAATGCAGCAATGTTATTTTATGACAAGGAAGAGAAGATCCAAGTTAGGCTTAAAGTTGAATGCATTGTTAATCATGAAAATGACATTACAAAACAGTCTTGGTTAAAAACAGGACACATGAGTAGAAAATGTTATTTAGTTGATAACGGACCAGGAACATTTTCTGAAACCCCAACCTCAGGACTAAAGCCTGAACTGGATAATTTTGAATTTACAATGGAGCAAAGTGAAGTAGGTTATAAAAACTTTACTGTTATTCAATGTAAAATTAAAAGTATGGAATGGCTTTATTTAGCAGCCAAAGGTCATCGTAGAGCTAGATTTGATTTAGAGAATAAAAAAGATTGCTGGCTAGTTCCGTAGGATTAAAATCGGAACAAAATTATTTTTTTGATAAAATATAAAATAAAAAGCGAATAAGTATATGATTTGTAAAAGATTTTATATTTAAGGTAATATCTTAGTTTATTGCCAGTCCTATCAGACTTTTCTTGAAACTTCATGTCTTCGTAAGAATGATTTAAGACTTCTTTGCTTACAGTATTATTTAAGCCTTTCCTTACAAACACTAAATTATGATAGAAAGAAATGTTAGTTATTTGTGCATCATAATCTTTTGTTGTGTAAAAAGGGTTTGCAATTTCTTGATAATTTAATCTATCTGTTAAATTTATAAAAAAATTCATGTGTGTGTTTGAGTACTTTAAATCAAACGAGTTACCACCAAAAAAATGGTTGTAACTGGTTTGCATATCCTCAACCACATAAAGCCCCTTGTTATTAAGAATTGGAAAAAGTAAATGAAAACTTTTTTTAACATCTTTAGAGATGTGGCTTCCATCATCTATAATGATATCAAAATTGCCATATTGATTTATAATTTCATTTATAAATTTTTTATCATTCTGAGATCCTTGATGAACCCTTATATTTTTTTTATCTAAATTTTTTTCTTCAATATCTATTTTATGGATGTCAATACCAACAATAATTGAATTCTTAAAATAATCAGACCAAATTAACAATGATTGTCCATCTGCAATCCCTATTTCAAGAATTTTTAATTCTTTATCTTTTATTTTTCTAAAATATGATTCGTAAACCTCTACATAGCCATGGTCTAACTTGTCACTTTTATAAAGTTTAGCTATTGTATGTAAGTCATTTGCAAAAATTCATTATTTCTTAAGATATAGATTTAGAATACTTTTTCCAGTTATTCTGGTAATGAATTGCATTTTCAGTAATTGATTTTGCTTCTTCATCTGAGACTTGTCTTATAATTTTACCAGGAGATCCTACTACTAAAGAATTATCTGGGATGACTTTATTTTCAGTCACTAGTGCATTAGCTCCTATAATGCAATTTTTCCCAATCTTTGCTCCATTTAAAATGACAGCACCAATTCCAATTAAAGAATTATCTTCAATTGTGCAGCCGTGAAGCATAACTAAATGACCTATAGTTACATTTTTACCAATTTTTAATGGGTAACCAGGATCAGTATGCAATACACTACCATCTTGAACATTTGACCCTTCACCAACATAAATATTTTCAACATCCCCTCTTAAGGTAACATTAAACCAGATACTGGTATTTTTTTCTAAGGTAACATCACCAATAATTGATGTATTAGATGCAGACCAATTTTCACCTAAATTTTTTACTTTTTTATCTTCCAAATCATAAAACATATCTTATATGTTATTATAACATGCCGTTAAAAACTCCAATATGTGATTTCGGACAAGCTGCTAAAAGCTTTGAATTAAAGTCCACTAATAACGAAATTATAAAATTAAACGACATTAAAGGGACAAATGGAACTTTGGTTATGTTTATTTGCAACCACTGCCCTTACGTAAAAGCGGTTATTAAAGACATTGTTGAAGATTGTAAAAATTTAAAAGAATTAGGTATTACAGCAGTGGCCATATGCTCTAATGACACAATTAATTACCCTGAAGATAGTTTTGAAAATATGATTGAATTTGCAAGGAAACATCAGTTTAATTTCCCTTATCTACTTGATGAAACTCAAAATATTGCAAAAAGTTATAATGCAGTGTGCACTCCTGATTTTTTTGGATACAACAATAATCTAGAATTACAATACAGAGGTCGAATAAGAGAATTAGATAATTTAAAACCAGTAAAAGTTGATGATAGTGATTTATTTATAGCAATGAAACAAATAGCTGAGACGAGCAAAGGTCCTGAGACACAAATTCCAAGTGCTGGATGTGCCATTAAATGGTTAGATAATTAATGTATTTAATAGTTACAAAAACATTTCCCCCTGAAATTGGTGGTATGCAAAATTTAATGTGGGGTTTAGCGAATGAACTCTCAAAAAACTTCATGATAAAAGTTTTTGCTGATTATTATGAGGATCACAAAACTTTTGATGAACAAGTTTCTTTTTCAATTGAAAGAGTTGGTGGAATAAAACTTCTTAGAAAATATAGAAAAGCTCAATTGATTAATGAATTTATTAAAGAAAATAAAATTGATGGCATTATTGCTGATCATTGGAAAAGTTTAGAACATCTTAAAACTAATAAAAAAAAGATATGCTTGATCCATGGTAAAGAAATTAATCATGAAAAAGGCACCTCTCTTAATAAAAGAGTATTAGAAGTATTAGATAATGTTGAAACCATTGTTGCAAATTCTGAGTACACTAAAAATTTAGCTATTTCATTGGGGGTTCAGCAGGATAAAATTATAATTATTAATCCTGGAGTTGATCCTGTTGAAGAATTGGATAAAAAAACTTTAGATAAAGTAGAGAATTTATTAAAGCATAAATCACCAAGATTAATTACAGTTTCAAGATTTGATAAAAGAAAAAATCATGAAAAAGTAATTATGGCTCTTCGAAATTTAAAACAGATTTACCCTAGTATTGTCTATATTTGTGTGGGTTATGGTGATGAAGAAGAAAACATTAAAAAATTAGTAGCAGAATTAGGCCTTCAACCCCAAGTAATGTTCTTTAAAGATATCTCTAGTGAATTAAAAAATGCACTAGTTGCTAAATCTAATATTTTTGTCATGCCATCAATTGTTCATAAAAAATCAGTTGAAGGATTTGGAATAGCTTATGTTGAAGCTGCTCAATATGGATTGCCTTCTCTTGGAGGTAAAGATGGGGGTGCAGCAGATGCAATCGAACATGAGAAAACAGGTTTAATCTGTGATGGTAATGAATTAGATGAAGTTTATTCATCAATTAATTTGATGTTAGAAAATAATAAATTCCATGAATATGGCAAAGCTGCTAAGGAAAATTCTTCTAATTTTGAATGGAATAAAATAATTGAAGAATATAAAAAAATTTTAAATTAAACTTTTCTATTTTTTAAAGTTTTATATACCTGCCAACTAACAATAGATATTGTCACTGCTATTATTGAGGCTGTAAGAGGTCTACTCCATAAAAAATCCCACGATCCATCACTGATTAGTAGTGATCTTCGTAAATTTTCTTCCATTAAACCACCAAGAACAAAAGCTAAGATGAGGGGTGGCATTGGAAAATCATATAACCTCATGAATGTTGCAATAACAGCTATTCCAATCATTAAATAAATATCAAAATTATTAAAAGACATTACATAAATCCCTGTGATTGAAAAAAATAATATCAAAGGTATTAAATAATTTTTAGGTACAGCTAGTATTCTTGCTATGTAAGGAATTAAGGGCAAATTCAATATAAGTAATATGACCATTCCAATATACATAGACATAATAACTGACCAGAAAATTTCTGGATTAGTAATATAAAGTCTTGGACCAGGTTGAATACCAAAACCTAATAAAGCTCCAAGCATAACGGCTGTAGTTCCACTTCCTGGAATTCCTAAAGTTAATAAAGGAACAAAAGCTCCAGAACATGCTGCGTTGTTTGCGGTTTCTGGTGCTGTTAGTCCATGAACACTACCTTTTCCAAACTTTGCTTTTTCTTCATCACTAACGAAATTTCTTTCCATACCATATGCTAAAAATGAAGCGATAGTTGCTCCAGCTCCTGGTAAAACTCCAATTAAAAAACCTATCACTGAATTCCGAGGAATAGCCTTTAACATTTGAGTTCTTTCTTCTTTATTAATTTTGATTGAACCAAGCTCTGTCAATGAAACCTGTTTTGCTATTGCAGAAGGATCATTTCTTTTTAAAATAATTGTCAATGCTTCACTCATTGCAAAAGTTGCCATTACAACTAAAACAAAGCTTATTCCGTCAGTTAAGTTCATGTTATTAAAAGTAAATCTAGTAATATCAGATAAAGAATCTTGCCCTACTGATGCTAGCATTAAACCAAGAACAACCATCATCATTGCCTTTATAAACTGGCCTTTAGAAGAAAAAGCTGCAATTGCAGTTAGACCCAATATCATTAAAGCAAAATAATCTGGCGATCTAAAAGATAAACTTACTTTTGATAAACTTGGAGCAAGGAATAATAAATATATTGTAGCCAGTGTCCCTCCAGCAAAAGAACTCCATGCAGCTATAGCCAAAGCTTTTCCTGCTTTACCTTGTTGTGCCATAGGGTAACCATCAAATGATGTCGCAACAGTCCCTGGAACACCTGGTGCATTTAATAAAATTGATGAAGTTGATCCACCGAATACAGCACCATAATAAACACCAGCCATTAAAATCAATCCTGTTGCCGGATCAAAACCATAAGTAATTGGTATCATTAATGCAATTGCCGTCATTGGTCCAAGACCTGGCAGCATTCCAATGATTGTTCCAAAAAAACAACCGATCATAACCATAAATATATTTTGAAATGTAAGAGCTGTTTTTAAACCAATTAAAATCCCTTCAATCACCCCATTACTCCAATCAGTTTTAAAAATGGATCTCTTAAGTAAATTTCAAGCACCCCATGTAAAAGATACATAAACAGTGCCACAAATGGAAAAGATAATAAAAATATCCATAACCACCTTCTCTCACCTAAAGCGTAGTAAGAGGATGCTAAAAATATTGATGTAGTTAAGAAATACCCAACTCTTAATATAGTAAAACCATAAATAGTTGCGATAAGAACCAATATAGCTGTCTTTTTATATTCCAAACTCTTGTGATCAACTTTAATGGTGTTCACTTCTGGTAAGATAATCTTTAATCCAGAAAAAAACATACCCGCATAACCTAGATAAATTGGAAATGTTTTGGCATTAAAGGGTGAATTTTCATCAAATGAAAAAACTTGAATATTGTAAGCAGTATATAAATATAATGCTGAAAAAATAAAAAAGAGCAGTGATATAATTTTAGTAGTATTTATATTCACTGCTCTAATTTTTAAATAATCCTAAAGGATTATATAACCCCTAATTTCTTCATAAGAGCTGTCATTTCTACAGTTTGCTTTTCTAAGAATTTAACAAAATCCTTATCTGAGTTATAAATATTAACCCAAGCGTTTCTTTTTCTTACAGCTTCCCATTCAGGAGTTTTCATAACTTTACCTAGCATTGTAGATAAAGCTTTTTTATCTTTATTGCTCATATTTGGAGGTCCAAAAAATCCTCTCCAGTTTACGAACTGAACATCATAACCTTGTTCTTTTAAAGTTGGTGCATCAGGTGCATCAGCTACTCTTGATGGTGCAGTAATACCAATAATTCTTACTTGGTCTCTTGCTCCCATAAGTTCACCTAAACCTGTAGAGATAATTTGTGTCTCACCAGATAAAAGTCCAGCTAAAGCTTTTCCACCAGCATCGTAAGGAATGTAAGCTACATCATTTGGATTTGCTCCTGCAGCTTGAAATGCTAAAGCACCGATTAAATGATCCATACTTCCTCTTACTGATCCACCAGCCATTTTAATAGATTTTGGATCTTTTTTATACGCATCAACTACATCTTTAAAGTTCATGTAAGGTGAGTTTTTTGCTACGGCTATTGCACCGTAGTCACCAATAACACCAGCGATTGGTGTTACATCTTTATAAGATAAAACTCCAGATCCTGAAACATAACCTTTGTGTCTAGTGATAGATCTTAAAACTAATGGTGTTGATTGAACCAAGACTGTATTTTTAGGCTGGGTATTAATCATGAAAGCTAATGCTTTTCCTCCACCACCACCTGACATATTTTCAAATGATGCACTTTTTAACATTCCTGATTTTGTTAAAGCTTCTCCAGTACCTCTAGCAGTTCCATCCCATCCACCACCAGCACCACCACCAATTACGAAATGGATTTTATCCATTGCGATTGAATTTGTTGCTGTTGCAGAGAATAATAGAATTACCGAGAATAATACTGAAACTAATTTTTTAATATTTTTCATTATATTCCTCTATTGTTAGTTTTTAATAATTGTAGTTAATTACACTATAGTAATGAAAGCAAGTTTTTGAATAGAATACAACTTAACGTTGATTTCTTTTTTTAAGAAATAAGCAAGCACTCTCTCAAACGTTTTAATAGTAAAAAAATAGTTATCACCAATTAAGAGATTTTCTTTTCTGTTATCTTTTTCAAGGTAAGTGATAAAAGAATATTTGTTAATGAAAAATCTTTCTATTCAATTTAATTCCTCTAACATTAAAGAATTATTTTCTAAAAAATTTCTATTAGTTATTTTAATTTCTATACCAAGTGCAATTGTAGCTGATTATTTTAATATACCTTTAGCATGGATGCTTGGTCCTATGCTTGCAGTTTCAATTACAGCATTAAGTGGAATAAAAATTAAGATGCCAAAACTAGCCTTAAGTTCAATATTAATAGTTCTTGGGCTTCATATTGGAAATTATATAGATCAGAATTTAATAAATCAAATGACCGAATGGGTTTGGACTTCACTAATTATGTTTGTCTATATTTTAATAAGTATTTTAATTGTATCAAAATATTTACAAAGATTTTCAGGCTATAATGTCAAAACTTCAATTTTTTCAGCAGCACCAGGTGCTTTAGGACCTTTAATGATATTAGCTGAGCATGAAAAATCTGACTTATCACAAGTTGCTACATCTCATTTAATTAGGTTAATTATAATAATAACTATCATTCCCTTTTTTGTTGTTAATTATTCAACAAATGAGGCTCTAACAATTGAAAAATTTGATTACCTTGATCAAAATCATTTTCATCTTTTAATCCTCTTAATAGGTTCAATATTGTTAATTTTCTTATTTGATAAAATTGGCGTGCCTGCTGCATTATTATCAGGAACATTAGTTGCAAGTGGAATTTTACAAATAACTGAAGTTGCTTCCTACAAACTGCCAGATGAAAGTATAAATTTTTGTTTGCTTATTTTAGGTGCCTCTGTTGGCTGTCGTTTTACAGATAAATCATTAAAAGAAGTTGTAGGTAATTCATTTCATAGTTTAGTTGCAACTATAATACTTGTTACTCTTGGATTATTAGCTGCAATTATTGCAACATATTTTGTGGATACTAATTTCTTAACTCTACTCTTATCTTTTTCTCCTGGTGGAATTTATGAGGTAGCAGTTATTGCAATTGCTTTTGATTTAGATCCCAACTTTGTAGCATTTCATCATATTATTAGATTGCTGATGATACTGTTTACCATTCCTATAATATTGAAAATTATTGGTAAGAAATTAAATTAATATTTTTTCTAAAACTTTAGCTGCACTTAGTTTTTCTAAATCATCAACTTGTATTGCTTTAAAGTTTTCTCGCTCAATACTAACTTTGTAAGCAGTTGTGTGTTTACCAAATAAAGTCAAACCTTTCACTCCAAGGTGAGCTGAAATATGAGATGGACCCGTATCATTTGCAATAACAAATGAACTTTCTTTAATCAAACTTGCTAGTTGTGATATATCAAGGGCTTTACCATTATCTAAAATTAAAATGGCATTAATGTTTTTTGCATCATCAATTTCAGATGGTCCTGGAGCTACTACAACTTTAATTTGGTCTTCATATTTATTTTTAATTAACTCTATTAGTTCATTGTAATGAGGCCATTTTTTATGAGTTAGATGAGCTGAACAAAAAGGAAATAAAACAATATATTTATCTAAATTAAATTCTTGTTTAATATTATCAATGTTAGTGACAGCCCAGCTAAAATTCGGTTTCATGGTGTGTTCAGTTTTAATTCCAGAAGTTTTAAGTTGATGATCAAATCTATTTAGAACAGGATTTTTATCAAATTCATCTTTTGAAATGTTGCTTGGTAAAGTTGTTTCTGAACTAGACCAGGTGTTAAAATTTGCTTTTGGAAATAAAATATTTTTATAAAATTTTGTTCTAGATGAGTTTTGTAAATCGTAAACTTTTTTTATATTTAGTTTCTTTAAAGTTCTCATCAATAAATATAAATAAATTAAATTAAATCTTGATAGACGTTTGTCTAAAATAACATTGTGAATAAATGGATTTTTTCTAAATAATTCAAAATAGGGTTTTGTTGTTAATACATGTATTTGATCTTCTGGGTGGTTTTCAGAAATATCTTGAATTGCCCCACAAGCTTGCGCTATATCTCCTAAAGAACCATGTTTGATAACTAAAATATTAGACATATTTCTAACAACTTAACATAGTATAAAATTTTATGAATAAAATTCTAGTTGAAGTATCAGTTGGTGAACTTTTAGATAAAATTTCTATTTTAGAGATTAAACAAGAAAAAATTAAAGACTCTGAAAAACTAAAATTTATTAATGATGAACACAGTATTTTAAAAGATCAATTAGATAACAATGTTAAATCTGATGAAAAACTTGATACTCTTTTCCAATCACTAAAAGATATTAATGCAAAGTTATGGGTGATTGAAGATGACAAAAGGTTGTGTGAAAAAAATTCTGATTTTACTGAAAACTTTATAAAACTATCAAGAGATATTCATTTTTTAAATGATGATCGTGCTAAGATTAAACTAGAGATGAATAATCACACAGGCTCTAAGATTAAAGAGATTAAAGAATATACTTCTTATTGAAAACTATATTTTTTTTCTAAATATTTTATCAAGTTGTGAATAATAAAAGTCATAAATAAATAAATTCCACCTGCTAAAAGAAACACCTCTAAAGGTTTGTAAGTCGTTGACACAATGTGTTTTGCAACACCAGTGATATCCATTAATGTCACAGTGCTTGCAAGTGATGTGCCCTTCATCATTAATATAATTTCATTACCATATGCTGGTAAAGATTGTCTAATTGCTACTGGAATTTGAATTTTATATAAAATAATTTTATTTGAAATACCAAGACTTTTACCAGCTTCTATAATTCCAGGTTTAATAGTTTGAAAAGCTGATCTTAAAATTTCTGAGGTATAAGCTCCAGTATTTAGCGCAAATGCAATAATTGCACACCAATAAGGCTCTTTTAATATTACCCAAAGAAAAGTTGATCTTAACCACTCAATTTGTCCAAGACCATAATAAATTATAAATATTTGAACCAATAAAGGAGTTCCTCTAAATAAATAAGAATAACCATAAGCAAACTTATTAATAAATGGATTTTTATTTAATCTTAAAACTGCAAATAAAAATCCAATAAATAAACCAATGATTAGAGATACAGATAATAACTTTAAAGTTATAACTGCTGCACTAAGTAGCCTTGGCAGGCTTGTTATCATTAAATCAAAATCCATTAAAAGCCCCTACTGTATTTAACTTCAAGTCTGTTAATCAATTTCATGCTCAAAAATGTTAGCATCAAATACAAAACTGCTGCAAAACAATAAAAGAATAAAGGATCTCTAGTTGAGCCCGCTGCAATATAAGATTGTCTCATAATCTCAACTAAACCAGTAACTGATATTAAAGATGTGTCTTTTAAAGTGATTTGCCAAACATTACTTAAGTTTGGAATGGCAAGTCTTAACATTTGAGGCAAAATTACTTTTAAAAAATAAATATGTCTTTTAAATCCTAAAACCTTACAGGCTTCAAATTGACCTTTATCAATTGATTGAATGGCACCTCTAAATACTTCTGTTGAATAAGCTCCTGATATTATACCAATTGCAACCGAACCCGTAATAAATGCATTGATTTCTATGTATTCAAAGTATCCAAAAATTGAAGCGACATACATTATTGCACCACTTCCCCCAAAAAAGAAAAGGTAAATTACTAATAATTCTGGAACGCCCCTGATTACTGTGGTGTACGTATTTCCAATAAAATTTAGAAATTTATTATTTGATAATTTTAGTGGCGTAAAGATTAATGAAAATAAAAAACCAATTAACATTGCAGTAACTGCTACTGCAATTGTCATTAGAGTTGCATAAAACAACTCGTCTCCCCAGCCTGTTTTTCCGAATGATAAAAGGTCCATATCGAAAGGGCGACTAAATAAATAGTCGCCTTTTCAAAATATTATTTACATAGAAGCGTCAAAGCCAAAATGCTTGATCGCTAATTTGCTGATAATGCCTTGTTTTCTAGCAGTGTTAATTGCTTTGTTGAAATCTTTAAGAAGTTTTGCATCTCTTGTACCGATTGCATCATCTCCACCTTGTCTAATTCCAACACCGACACCATTACCAAAAGCACCACCTGAAAAAGTAGGTCCAACTAATACCACTGGTTTTCCTGATTTATCTGCATAATCAGTGAATGCAACTGCTGCAGCTAATGCAACATCACATCTACCAGAAGTTAAGTCTAGGTTTACTTCATCTTGAGTTTTGTAAGTTCTAACATTTACTTTACCTACATCACCAGACTCTAAAAAGTTTTGGTGAATAGTTCCAGTTTGTGTACAAACAGTTTTTCCAGCAAGTGCAGCAGTTAAAGTCTTAAGAGTTTTCTTAACAGCACTTCCACCTAAAGTTAAATTAATACCTTCTGGTGTATCCATGCTCTCTAAACTTGAACCTTTCATTACTGCAAGGGCTGCAACTTCGTCAGCATAACCTTGTGAAAAAGTAATTGTTTTTTGTCTTTCAGCAGTAATTGACATTCCTGCCATGATTGCATCAAACTTTCTCATTAACAAAGCTGGAATCATTCCATCCCAATCCTGTTCAACGATGGTACATTCATGACCCATGATTTTGCATAACTCTTTCGCTAACTCTACCTCAAAACCAATAAGAGCACCTGAAGCATCCTTAGAGTTCCATGGTGGGTAGGCACCTTCTGTTCCAATCTTTATTTTATCAGCGTAAACGTTTCCGATTAATAATAAAGAAGCAAGAACACTTAATATTGTTTTTTTAAATATATTCATTTTTTCCTCCATATGATTATGGAGATTTATTTCACAAATTTGAGAATTTAAAAAGAAATTTTTAATGATTAATTGATGATGAAAAGTTCCAAGAACAGTCAAAACTTGGGATGTAAACCCTATCCAAAGTTGTATTTCCAAAATTCTTATTGAAAACATCTAACCATTTCCCTACTTGCTCTGGTTTCTTGTCTTGGCTACCCACTTGAGCGGTAATTACTCCATTTGGCTTTAATATTCTAATCAAGGAATCCATGTTTTTTGCTGCAAGATCTATACAAAACTGATCATCATTAAGATCTACAAAAATTTTATCATACTTATCATCTTCAACAGATTTTATACTTTCAAAAGCATCTCCCCAAATACATTTAACTGAATTTTTCTCTGTTGATTTATTACCAATGCTTCCAAGGTGTTTGTTGCAAACTTCAACTACTTCTGGATCAAGTTCATACCAATCTATAAAATCAAAACCTTTAGACATACACTCTCTTGCAACTCCTCCATCACCACCACCAATGATAGCAGCTGTACCCATGTCTTTATTTAATTTTAAAGCAGCATTTACAAATGTTGAGCTATATAAAACTTCATCATTTGTTGCGACTTGAATTTCGTTATCAATGAAAAGTGATTTACCAAATTGTTCTAGCTCTAATATCTCAATATGTTGACCCACTTTAGATTTAAAATCTTCTAAAACTTCATTTACTACATAAGATTTTTGTAGGCCAGGTGAACTGTAAATGTCATGATATAAAGATTTTGTATCTCTATCAAAAGCTTTTGTAACAATTCTTTTATGTTTGAATTCTTTTTTAACAATATCGAGTGCAATAGAAGGGCTTACCTTCCCACATGTGAAAAAATCAAAACTAATAATCCCTTTTTCTGGAAACGTATGAAAGCTGATGTGACTTTCAGCTAATAAAGCAAGTATAGTGAAACCTTGAGGTTCAAATTTATACTTTGAAATTTCGAGAATTGTAACTTCTGCAGCTTTTGCAATCTTACGGATAACATTCTCATATACAGAAGGGTCATACTCTTGGGTAGTACCGATAATGTCTAAAGTTATATGCTCACCTACTTTAGTCATAAAAATTATCTCTCATATAATTTTTTATTAAAATTAATATTGGTGGATTTTATATATGTGTAATGATAATTTTCAACAATTAATCATTATTATTATATTCAACCCTCTTCTTAAAAAAGAGTTTTTGCTTAATCTTAGCTGAGATAATTTGACATTTTCTAGTTTTTCTCCTTATAGCAAGACATTATAGTAAAATTGAACTTAGTGGGATTTAAAAGAACTGCTACTTATCAGTTCTGAAAAAGCGTTAGCACCTGCTGCTAGGTTTTCATTCCAATCGGCATTAGCATTTTCGTTGGCATTATCTGATATATATTTAAAGCATCTAAATTCAATTTTTTCTAACTTACACACTTTAGCAATAGCATAAGCCTCCATATCAACCACATCAACTTTCATATCAATCATCTTATTAACAAAACTATCACCCGTTCCACAAGAATATCCATTTTCAGAAATTATTATTTCTTTGATATCATCAAAAGGTGTTTCCCCTAATCTAAAATCTAAACCTCTAACATCCATATCTCTTTGATAAAGTTTAGTGCATTCAACGATTCCTTTTAATTCAGTATTGATCGCTCCAGCTGTACCATAATTAATAATAATCTTTGGCTTATGAATATTAATTAATCGAAGAGTATGGTAAGTAGCATTAATTTTTCCAACACCTATATGGTAAAAATAGTCTAATCCAACTGTTTCTTCTTTAATTGCTGAGAGGAATAATTTGTCCATAGATTTTTTTTATCAAAGATATAAATATATTAATATTATGAATTTAAAAGATTATATTAGATCAATTCCCGATTATCCCAAAAAAGGAATTTTATTTAGAGATATAACCACTCTAATTAAAGATGAAAAAGCTTTTGCTGAATCTATTGATCAAATAATTCAAAAATCTAAAAAATTCAAGATAGATAAAATTGCCGCTATAGAGTCTAGGGGATTTGTTTTTGCTTCAGCAGTTTCTTACTTACTAAAAAAGCCTTTTATAATGTTGAGAAAAAAAATAAACTTCCTGCAGAAACTCATTCCGTTGATTTTGAATTAGAATATGGAACGGCTACTATAGAAGTTCACAAAGATTCAATTAAAAAAGATGATTCTGTTTTAATTATAGACGATTTAATTGCAACTGGTGGTACAGCAGAGGCTGCCGCTAAACTAGTGGAAATGTCTGGTGGAAATGTTGCGGCTTTTGTTTTTGTTATTAATTTGTTTAATCTTGGAGGATCAGATAAACTAGTTAAAAATGATTACAAGGTAGAAAACTTAATAGATTTTCCAGGACATTAAATGAATTTAAAAACATATGGTCATGCAACTTTATCTTTTGATAATAATGAAAAACCAATTTTAATTACTGACCCGTGGTTAATTGGTTCAAGTTATTGGAGAAGTTGGTGGTTGCAACACTACCCAAATGAATCAGAGTTAGATTATTTAAAAAACACCCAAAATATTTTTCTTTCACATGAGCACTGGGATCACGCTCATTTTCCAAGTTTAAAAAAACTTTTTCCTAAAAAAAAAATATTTATACCTACATTTAATTCTAAAAAACTTAAGGATTCCTTATTAAATTTTGATTTTGACGTAACTGAACTTAAACCAAATGAATGGTATAAATTTGACGAGCTAAAGGTGATGGTAATAACAACCTATAGTGAAGATAGCATGATGTTATTTGTTTATAAAAATTACTTAATACTTAATAACAATGATGCAAAACCTTCTAAACAGATGATAAAAAAAATATTAAGTTTTAAAAAAAAAATAATTTAAAATTAATAATCTTACAAAGTTACAGTCCTGCCTCAATTGTAAATTCATTTAGAGATAATAATCAAAATGTAGTTTCTATAAAAAATAAAAACGATTATGTAAATTATATTCAAAATATTTGTATAACGCTAAATGCTAACTATTTTCTTCCTTTTGCAAGTCACGCAATATTTTCAAGACCAGATAGTGAATGGGCAAATGATCACAAAGTAACAAACGAAGATTTAGAAAAAAATTGGAATTTAAAAACTAAATTGTTGAAGAGCTACACCTCATTCAATCTTGATAATGAGACCTTTTCTAACAATGTTTCAAGCTTTAATTTATCGACAAAAATGAATGAACTAGCTAATACTGAGTTTAATTCAAATGTAAATTATGATTATGAACTTGATGATCTTAATTGTTTTTCAAATATTACCAAACCTGTAAAATTTTTTTTAATGTTTATATACCCAAAAGGTTTGCATTTTAAATTTGGAGATACATTTTATGTTTTTAACTTTTTGAGAGATTGTTTCAGCAAATCAAAGATTATACCTTCTCATTACTTTGAAATGCCAGTGAAAACTTTTTGTGAGTCTTCTAAGTATTTTAATTTTACAGATGTTGGTGCTGCATTTATACTAAAAATCATTATTAAAAATAAGATTAATATCTATCAAACTTATTTGCTATTTTTATTCTTATCTTATTCAGAAAAAGGATATTTTTCTAACCTTAAAATGTTTTATAATTTATTTGTTCTTATTAAAATTCACTTTTTTCCAAAAAAAATTATTTAGACTTACAATTTTTTGTTTTCAAATCTACTAGCAGATGAGTTAAATGAGTATTTAAAATATTTTGGGATTAAATTATTATAATTACTTCCTTCAATATTGATTATTCTTATTTTATTTAAATATTTCTTATTTATGCTTTTTAATATTTCTCTCTCACAACCTTCAGTGTCAATTTTTAAAATATCTAAAGTTTTATAATTATTAAAAATTTTTTTTAAGATATCGTTAATTTCTACTACTTTAATCCTATCAAAATTTTTTGATACCTTGTCTACAATGGAGTCATTAACTCCTGTTTCTGATCTATATAATTTACTGTAACCATTAAAATTTGAAACTGCACATCGTTTTATTGTAATATTTTTTTTAAATTTTTTAGTATTTTCGATCAATCTTTTAAAATTTCTTTTTGAAGGTTCGTAACAATAAATTTTAGCTTTTGGGTTTTTAAATAACCAGTAATGTGCGGTGATACCAATATTTGAACCAATATCCAAAACAACATTTATTTTTTTGTCTGCTAAATAATCCTGTCTACAAAATACTAAATTAAATGTTGAAAGATCACCATAAGAAAAAAGTTTAATCTTAACACCAAGTTTTGTTTCGATTATTTTTGGATATTTTCCTTTTGTAAAAAACTCTTCATACATAGCTTTTATTGGGTTTTTATGAACTATAAAAAAATTTTTAATAATTTCTAATAATTCTTTTCTAAAAACTCTATTAATTACTTCGCCTAAAGGTCTTTTGCCTATTTTTATCATTTTATTTTTTTCTTTGGTAGCGGGAAGTGGAATCGAACCACTGACCTCAGGCTTATGAGTCCTGCGCTCTAACCGACTGAGCTACCCCGCCACTTAATTATCGTTGATTTATAATAGATTTTTATTTTAGTGCAATCAAGTATTTGCCTGATTTCCTTGGCATTAGTATTTGTTATTTAGTTTAATAATTTTTTTTTAGCTTTTTCAAACTCTTCTTTAGTTAAGACACCTGAATCTAACAGTTCTTTAAGATCTTTTAGTTTTTTAACTATACGCTCGTCACTTTTAGATTTTTTTTTAATTACTTTTTTCTTTACAGTAATTTTTGGTTCAACAGTTTTAGCAGAAGAGGTACTACCACCTAAAAAACCAAGCTCGGTTAATTTTGCTCTAATCTCAGCATCACTCGATCTGCTATTAATAGATGATGCTTTGCCTTTACCTGGATTAATTCCATTTTTCCAAAGAATTGTATATCTCCTTGCAAATAATCCACATTCTGAACTTGTGGCATCCTCACACTCTCTAATTGTTGGCATATAATTGCCAGCTTGACACCCACCAGCATGAGCACAATACCAGTAAGTCGACCATGTTCCCGTGCTTGATAGAATAAATCCCATAGGTTTCTTTCCTCTTTCTGCTCTAATATATGTTAAAAATCTATTAAAAGAATTTTCTGTCATTTGAACATCACCTTTGCCTTTTTTTACAGCAGCAAATGAAGCTGTGCTTAATAACAAGCTTAGAAATACAGTTACTAAAATATTTGATAATTTTATCATTCAAAATGCTAATTAAATAAAATTAAAAATTAAAGAGAAAAAATTACATGCAAAAATTACATATATTTTTTAATTTAAATTCCCTTGCTAAATAAGCTTATGGAAAGCAATCTATGGTGGAATTATATCTATTAATTTTTTTAAATTAATTAATCTTTTATTTTGTAAACAACTTTTGTAAGAGTTAATTATTTTATATTTACTATAAAAGCTATAAACAATGCAAGTAGAAACGTAACAAAACTACCAAAAATAATTTTTTGTTTTAATTTATTTCTTTCTTCTATTTTTACCCTGTTTAATAATATGTTAATATCTACAACTCTATTTTTGTCTATGTTAGATAGTTGAGGTATTTTTTTTTTATCTTTATATTTGTCAGATAATTTAAAGTTATGAAAATAAGTTTTTTTCATTACATAATTTAATCATCAATTGTTTAGCTAAGCAACTAAAACTATAAAAATCTAGCTTGTTTTCCTTTTAGGGGAGTGATCTCCACCATTGCTGGGAATTTTTGCTTGGCAACCTCAATATATAGATCCATTTTTGAAAGTTCTTCATTTGAATGTATTGAACTTATATATCCGAAAGACAGGTTTTTTTTATAATTAAATGAATAATTCCCAGATGTCGTTCTTCCTATAATCTTATCTCCAAGATAAATCGGCTCTTCATGTAATAATAGAGGTGTGCCTGGCTTACTATCTTTAAGTGACAACATAATAAATCTTCTATTCTGTTTTTGGTCTTTTATTTTTAATAAGTGTTCTTTGCCAATAAAGTTTATTTCTTTTTTATAACTAATTGCAAAATTTAACCCTGCCTCGTATTGATTTTCTTCAGGTGAAATATCATGACCCCAATGTAAAAATCCACTCTCCATTCTCATTGTATCCATAGCATGTGACCCGCAATGAGATAAATCATGATTTTTTCCTTCTTCAACAATTAATTGATAAATTTCTTTAGCATCTTTATTCTCTATATAAAGTTCAAACCCTAATTCACCCACATAAGACAATCTTTGAGCCCAAACTTTTTTTGAACTAAGCGTTACAAATTTACCATAACCAAATTTAAATGTTTCATTACTAAAATCATCATTTGAGATTTTTGAAATTAGATTTCTACTTTTTGGTCCAAAAACTCCTAAACAAACAAGATCATCAGTAATATCTTTAAATTCTAAATTGGGTGATAAATATTTTATGATATGTGTTTTATCATGAGTTCTTGTTGCAGCTGAACTTATTATTCTAAAATGATTTTTATCAATGCAAATAACAGTTAAGTCTGTTTCAATTCCTCCAGCCTTATTCAGCATTTGTGTATAAGTTGATCTGCCTATTTCATCTTTAATGTTAGCTGTACATATTCTTTGTAATTCACTGTGTGCTTGCTCTCCTTTTATCTCATATTTTGAAAAGGGAGAGAGTTCATACAAACCAACATTTGTAATTGTATTTTTTGTTTCAAATTCAACTGAAGGATACCAATTCTGATAGTCAAAACTATATTTGTATTCTGCTTTTTCATTATTTTTTGCATACCACATAGGCCTTTCGTATTCACCCGATACACCATAGCATGCTCCTTCTTTTTTTAATTCTTCATGATAAGGTAATAGTCTTTGATTTCTTGAAGTGTTATGCTGCTTATAAGGCCAGTGCATTCCATACAAGTCACCAAGAGTTTCCGTTACTCTTTCCATAATAAATTTTTTAGATGAATGAAATTTTTGAAATCTTTTAATATCAAGTGAAAATAAATCTTCATTCATGTATCCATTAATCATCCATTCAGCTGTAACTCTTCCAGCACCACCAGAGCTTGCAATACCGATACTGTTAAATCCACAACATGTAAAAAGATTATTAACTTCTGGAGTTTCTCCTAAAAGATATTGGGTGTCTGGTGTAAAAGATTCAGGTCCTGAAAAAAATTTTCTAATTCCAGCAGTTTCTAACATGGGTAGTCTTTGAAATGATTTTTCCAAATAAGGTTCAAAGTGATCAAAATCATCTGGAAATTCCCCAAATGAAAAGTCTTCTGGAACAACTCCTTTGTCTTTAAATGCAGGTTTTGCATTTGGTTCAAATATTCCAACTAACATTTTCCCAGCATCTTCTTTTAAATAAAGACAGGAATTATAGTCTCTTAAAACTGGTAAGTTTTTAGGCAATTTATCTAATGGTTCTGTGATTATATAAAAGTGCTCATTTGGATATAATGGAATACTCACACCAATATCTTCTCCAATTTGTCTAGACCACATCCCAGTTGCAATTACAACGTATTCACAATCAATTTTGCCAAATTTAGTTTGCACACCAACAATTTTTTTGTCTTTAATTAATATTTTTTCAACAGGAGTTTTCTCAAATATCTGAGCACCTTCCATTTTTGCAGCTTTAGCTAATACATTAGTAACTCCTATAGGATCTGCTTGACCATCTTCTGGCATATAAACTCCACCCAAAATGTCATCGTCATTTATAACAGGATAGAGTTCTTTTATTCTTTGTTTGTTAACACTTTCAACATTCACATCAAACAATTGTGCAGCTGTTGCTTGTCGTAATAATTCTTGTAATCTTTCGGGTGTGCTTGCAACTGTGATTGCTCCATTTTGTTTTAATCCAGTTGATAATCCAGTTTTTTTTTCTAATTCTTTATAAAGATTTAAAGAATATTTTCTAAGACGGGTAATGGTAGCTGAAGCTCCTAATTGACCAACAAGACCTGCTGCATGCCAAGTAGTTCCTGAAGTTAACTGATCTCTTTCCAATAATATCGTATCTTTCCAACCATACTTTGTAAGGTGATAAGCAACAGAACAACCAGCAATACCTCCTCCTATAACTACTACTTTTGCTGAATTTGGTAATACGGCAGACATTTATAGTTTAACAATATTAAAATTTTCAAATACAAACAACTAAATCTTAATGTTCAGCTCTAAATTTTGAGTGACAAGACTTGCAGCTACTCCACATATATTTTCCAAGAGTTGCTTTCATATCATCTGATTCATCGATAACAGCTGTTAACTCAATCATATTATTTGAAGCTTTTGTCATTAATAAATTAAATTCATCTTTATTTTCCCAAATAGAAGGCAATGCTTCTGTTCCAAATCCTACTTTTGAATTTTCAGGAAAAAGACTTATTAATCTTTTATAATTAACACTCATTTCAATCATTAGTTTTTTTGCTTCATCTATATCTCCATTAGAAGCAAGACTATTAACTCTTTTTGCAGTTTTATAATTTTTACTAAAAATAGATTTTCTTTCTTTAATAATCTCTTCTACAGTTTGTTCAGAAAAAGCACTGAAACTATAAAATAATATAAAGATAAAAAATAAAGTATTTTTAATTGTTGTCATAATGTGTTTAATTTAAAAATGTCTATATTAAATAACAAAGTAAAATATGGATTACTTAGTAAATTATTCCATTGGCTAACTGCCACAGGGTTAATAGTTCAAATACCTTTAGGGTTTTATTTGGTGAATTTAGACTTTGATCAAACTAGGGTTGATATAGAAAATTATCATATATTATTTGGATTAATCGTATTTTACGTAGCTTTAATAAGACTAATCTTTAAAGTATTAACGCCAATTCCTGATTTTAAAGGAAGTGCTTTTCTAGGACAAAAATTTATAGCAAGATTAAATCACTTATTATTATATTTAGCTTTGTTAACAGTCACAACCTCAGGTATCTTAAAAAAACTATTTAATGGTGAAAGCTTGGTTATTTTTTTTAAAAAAATTAATTTAACTTATAATTATGAACTTTCTGAGCAGTTTTATTCAATTCATATATTGGCAAATTATGCATTGATTGGATTAATCACATTACATATTTTAGCTGTATTGTTTCATAAATTTTTATTAAGAGAAAATATTTTAAAGAGAATTCTTTAAACTTTTATAAATATTATACATTTGAGTTTATCATTAAATAAAATGTTTTTTTTATATTTAAGATTAATCTCGTTAATTCCATTAGAAATTTGAAGTGAGCTAAATTTTAATAAAGTGGATATATAACGCTGCTTTATCATTTTTAAATATATGTTTTTTTTAATATTTACTTTAAAATTAAATTTAGTAATATTTTTTTTAATATTTAGTTGAAGTAGTTTTTCCCAAATAAGAATATCTCTTTTGAACGACTGGTTAAGTTTTTTCTTCATCAAAGAAAATGTAGGAATTTCATTATTTTTTGTATCTAAAGTTAAAATTAAAATAATCCCTCCCACCTCTAAACTGTCGTATGAATAGCTTAATATCTTCTTAATGTCTTTTAAGTTAAATAAGTGAATAGTTTGTTTAATCAATATTAAATCAAATTTCTTTTTATTATCTTTAAGATATTTAATTGCATTTGTTTTTTTAAAGGTAATTTTTTTATCAAAATCTTTATGATTTTCGATATCAATTCCAATAGGCTTATTTATTAATTTGAGCTTAGAGGATAATGAGCCCATTATCTTGCCACGACCACATCCAATATCTAAAATTTTTGAGTGTTTAGTTAATTTTTTTTGTTTTACCAAAAAATTATTGAAGGACTGGATATATTTTGTAGATGAAATCCAAGTTTTGTTATCCCAATTTTTAAAACTTAGCATTACTTAATTTAAAACATTTTAACTTATATTTAAATAAAGTATTAGTTATTGATGTTTGATAAGTTACATATATTTCTTGGCGCAACTGTTGCGGATGCAGCAGCAAGACCTTTACATTGGGTGTATGATGAAAAAAAACTTAAATCTTATATTAAAGGAAAAAAAAATATTGCATTTCTTAAGCAAAATAGATCTCCATTCTATTCTATTAAGACAGGAGAAGTTTCTGGTTATAACGATATAGGTCAGGTAATGCTTAAAACATTAACTAAGGCAGCTAATCACAAAGAAATCATTAAACTTTTTAAAAAAAATATTATCAAAAATTTTGGGCCAGGCTCAAGCTATTGGAAAAATTTATCTTTAAGAAAAAAATACAAAAAAATTAAATGGAAAACAGCTTTGAAAGGCCCATGGATTCATCAAAATATCCTAGAAACTATTAAAAATATTAAATTAAAAAAAACTATCACGGGTGGTACTAAAGTTAACGAGTCTGATGGATATTGTGCAAGCCTACCCTTTTATTTTTCAAATAATTCAGAGCAGAAAACAAAACAAATTATAAGAAGTGTTGCTAATGGCAAGATTAGCGAACAATTTGCTTTGGCAAAACTTAAGATTATTGATTTAGCGGATAAAGGAGACAAGGATCCAGTTAATAGCTTTTTAAGAAAAAACATAAAAAACAAATACTTTAAAAATGTTATTGAAAACATCAAAAAAGTTAAAAAAATTAAGTCAAAACCCCACAATTTTGTTGTAAAGAAATTTGGTAAAGCATGTAGTTATCCAGGTACTTTTAATGGAGGAATACATGCAATTATAACTTCTAAAAGTTTTAAAACTGCAGTGATAAAAACAATTAAAGCTGGTGGATGTAATTGTTCACGTGCTAATTTTGTGGGTGCTTATTTTGCAGCGTATAAAGGCTTAAAAGGTATTCCTCAAGATTGGATTAAAAAAACAAATCCTGCGAAATCTATATTGAAGTTTATTGCTTAAATGCAAAACCCCTCCATTAAATACATTTTAAAATTATCTATTCCAATTTTTTTTGCAAACTTGGCTATTCCACTGGTTG
Organism: Candidatus Pelagibacter sp. uisw_098; assembly: GCF_059512505.1. The sequence continues at coordinate 432,010 of NZ_CM183454.1, read as the reverse complement.
GTATTATCGATACTGGTTTAATGGGTAACCTTGGTAATTTGTCATATTTATCAGCAACATCTGTGGCTGCTAATTTATTTTCTATGATTTTTTGGAGCTTTGGTTTTTTAAGAATGGGAACCGTTGGTTTAGTTTCACAAGCTTATGGTAAAGAAGATTACACAGAAATATTTAATATTGTTGTTCGAAATTTAGTTTTTGTTTTGCTAATTTCATTGATCTTAATTTTATTACAAAGTTATATATTCAATCTAAGTGTGGGTATCTTTAATTTATCAGAAACTACTAAGCAATTTTATCAGGATTACTTTCAAATAAGAATTTATTCAGCACCTGGTGAATTAACACTTTACATTATAACTGGTTTATTTGTTGGATTACAGAAGACTAAAATCTCAAGTTTAGCCGTTGGTCTTTTTTCAATTCTTAACATAATTTTAAGTATTGTTTTAGTTTCAAAATTTGATTTAAATATCAAAGGGGTTGCTTATGGGACTTTATTCTCAGCACTTTTAATATCCACAACTTTTCTAATTTATACATTTTGGCATCTAAATAAAATGTCTAAAATTAATATTAATATTAATAAATTAATAGATCTTAACAAACTTAAGAATATTTTTAATATTAATCTAAACATATTTATTAGAACTATATTATTAACCTTTTCATTTTTTTGGTTTACTTACCTTGGAAGTCAAATTGGGGAAGACTACATTGCCGCCAATGCCATCTTAATTAACTTAGTTTTTTTGTCTGCTTTCATTCTTGATGCTTACGCATTTTCAACTGAGGGTATGATTGGTTATTCCTTGGGTAAAAGAGATGTAAGTTTGTTTAAAAAAATTGTTAAAAACTCTTTTATTTTAAGTACACTTACGGGATTAATTATTTCAATAATTTATTTTTTTATTAACAAGTACGTCATTGAATTAATGTCTGATATTGAAAGTATTAGAAATCTAAGCTCATCTTATGTGGTATGGCTAATACTGATGCCTTTAATTTCATCTTTTTGTTATCAATTTGATGGAATATTTATTGGTGCATCACAAACAAAAGAACTTAGAAATGCGATGATTTTCTCAGTATTTTCTTATTTATTAATATCTTTATATTTAACAAAAATAATGGGCAATACTGGTATTTGGGTATCTTTATGTTTGTTCATGGTGTTAAGAGCGTTATCTCTATTTTATTATTTAGATAAAATTTATTTAAAATTTGGTACTATTAAATAGATTCTACTATTCTCAATATAATGATAATGTATTCAAATGTTATTTCGTCAATTATTTGACAAGAGTTCAAGTACCTACACTTATTTAATTGCTTCTGCAAAAGGTAGAGAGGCTTTAATCATTGATCCTGTATTAGAAAATGTTGAAAGATATATACAGCTATTAAAAGAATTAGATTTAAAATTAGTAAAAGTAATAGATACACACATACATGCAGATCATATCTCGGGGATTGCAGAACTAAGAGATCAAACAAATTGTGTAACAATTATGGGTGATAAAACACCAGTAGATGTTGTGTCTATGCAAGTATCAGATGAAGAATTAATCAAAATTGATGGTCTAGAATTTAGAGCTTTATTCACACCAGGTCATACATCTGAAAGTTTTAGTTTCTTAATGAATGATAGGGTTTTTACTGGCGATACACTATTAATTAGAGGAACTGGAAGAACTGATTTTCAAAATGGTGATCCGCAAGATTCTTATAATTCTATTTTTAATAAATTATTAAAATTACCAGATGAAACCTTAGTGTATCCAGCTCATGATTATAAAGGAGATACTGTGAGCACTATTTTAGAAGAAAAAAAATTTAACCCACGGCTGCAAGTAAAGTCAGTTAATGAATATATGGAAATTATGAATAATCTTAATTTACCTGACCCTAAATTAATGGATGTAGCAGTTCCTAGTAATTTAAAACTTGGAATAGATCTTGATAAACAAAAAGTTAATAACGGAATTGAACCTAATGAGTTTAAAAATTGTTTATTAGAAAAAGATATAATTTTAATAGATCTTAGAGAGCAAAATGAACTAGATAAAATTGGAAAGATTAAAAATAGTACAAGAGTTTCTTTCCCAGAAATTAATGATTACTTAAATAAAAATAAAACTAAATTACAGAATAAGAAAATTTTGTTTTATTGTGCTATTGGTCAAAGATCTACTCTGGCAGTACAAATATCAAAGTCTTATCAATATAATAAATGCTTACATTTAATTGGTGGTTTAAAAAACTGGAAACAAGCTGGTTTAGAATTGATTAAATAAATTTAATTATGAATGTATTTATAATTTTATCATTACTTGTAATTGTAATTGGGATTATCCTATTAGTAGCTTCTCCATCAGTATTATTTAAATTGAACTGGGAAGAAAAAACAGGAAAAGACAAAATCCTCATGTTTATGTTTTATGGTATTTTGGTTTATATAATAAATATAATTTTTTGGATCATCAAATAATCATTAATAGGCTTTATTATTCAAGATTAAGATTTTATTAATTCGTAAATTTTAGCTTTATCCATTTGGCCAATGCTTCTCTGTACTTCTTTATTATTTTTATAAACAACAATAGTAGTCCAATAATCAATACCTAATTGTTTTGCTATATCTTTATCTTTGGTTTGCTCAAAACTTAAAAAAAGAACATTTTTAAATTCTTTTTCAGCTTGATCTAGAATTTTTATCTGTGCCTTGCATGTTGAGCAAGTTTCATTCCAAGAATTAATAACAACTGTTTTTCCTTCAAGTTGAGCTTTTTGAAAAATTTCATTATTAAAAGTTGTGCTTTTATCGACCGCAAAAGCTTTAATTGTAAATAATGCAAAAATTATAATTAATATTTTTTTCATGTTTTAATCATATGTCTTAAAAGTTCGATTAACAAGATTTTGATTTTATTTTATAACCCCAATCTTTTTTTGTCTTGAAATAATAATTAATCCACTAATAACAATTATTAAAGCTCCTATATAAGTATTAGTTAATGGCACCTCATCAAATAAAAAATATCCATATAATATTCCCCATAAAATAACTGAATATCTAAATGTTGATGTGACAGAAACTAGTGCGATTTTGATTGTTGCTATTGAAAAAATATAGCCTAATGCTAGAAAAAAAGCAGCAATAAATAAAATAAATATATCCTTTAAACTAAAATCATAAAATTTATAAATACTTAACAAGCCAAAAAGAGCTGTAACAACAAAACAGGTCATAAATGCAATTTGTAGACTGGCATAATCTTTTTTAAAATTTTTTGTATACATGTCTCTAATCGAAAGCATAATTGCTGCAATTATAGGAAAGATAAAATAATAACTAGTCTCTAATTTTCCAGGATTAATTACCACCACCACACCAACAAAACCCAATAACACTGCACTCCATCTTCTCCATCTAACTTTTTCTCTTAAAAATATTGCACTAAATGCAGTTAATAAAATTGGTGCCATGCTTAATAAAATATAAACATTTGCAAAGGGTAATAGAGCAATACCAATGAAAAAAAATAAAGCTGCTAAGGATTCTAAAATGCCTCTCACTCTCAATTCATTTGAAGTAAAGATTAATTTAAAATTAAGTTCTTTCTTAATGTAAAGAAATAATAAAATGAAAAGTAATGTAAAAATACCCCTAATAAAAATGATTTGGTTTAAAACTAATATCTCATCATAGTTTTCATAAATAACTTTTACAAAAGCATCATTTGTTGCAAATGAGAATTGACATAAAAGCATATAAAATATGCCAAGTAAATCGTTGCTGACTTTAAATTTATGAAACATTAAAGGTTTAATTATAAGTTTTTCTATTGGTAATATACAAAAATCAAAAACCAATAAGAAATAAGTCCCACAAATATTGTGGCAATAATACTTCGACTAAAATAACCAATAATTATTGCAAATATAGAAGCTAATATTTTTGGATTATTTTCAATATCTATTGCGCCTGCACTATCTAGAAATATTGGTGGAAAGATTATTGCAGGAAAAATTGCAGAAGGTACATAAGAAAGTATTTTTTTTGTCTTATCGTTTAATATGTCCTCTTTTAATAAAAAAATCATAGAAAACCTTGTTAGATAAGTAATAATTCCACAATAAATAATTGTCGACCAATGCATTAATTTTTCTTTAAAGTTATCAAAGTTAATAATGTAGCAATTAGTAAAGCAGCTATGGCTGCAACGATAATATATGCTTGAAATGGTATTGTATTGTAGCCAATAGTTGCAACAATGCCTGATACCAACATCACAATAATATTTTTAAATTTTCTAAAATCATTAATTAACAAGGCCAAAAAGGTTAAAGAAATAGTAAAACTTAAACCTAACTCTTCAGGTATAACTGATCCTAGAACAATACCTAACACTGTTGATATTTGCCAAACTATCCAACAGGTAAAGCCAGCACCTAATAAGTGGTAATGTTTAAATTCATTTTCTTTATTCTTCTTAAAATAAGTATTTGAGACAGCAAATGCTTGATCAATTAACACGTAAGACAAAATTATTTTCCACGTTAATTTTAAATGAGATAAATATTCTGAAAATACTGCCCCATATAATAAGTGTCTAGAATTTACCGCACTAACAGAAGTTATTGCTACCAAAGAAGAGGCTCCACCTGAATATAATTGAAGTAAAACTATTTGAGAAGCTCCACCAAAAATTATGATAGACATTCCAAGTGTCATGTACGCACCCAAACCTAATTCCATACCAATAACACCATAAATAATTCCAAATGGAACCACAGGTATCATTAAAGGACTTACGTCAATTATTCCTCTAGATAAGGTTTTTAATCTATCATTCATTTTAAGTTAAGTTTTGTATTAGAAACAAACTATATGATCAATATTAATTGGTCTCTTGATGCCAAATTTTTCATCTACTTGGTGTTGATGAATATGGTGAGAGTGTACAAAGACAGGTATTAATTTATTACTCATAGTTTTAAGGGTATAGATAAAATTTGTTCCCCTAAATTTTCTATCAACGACTTCTAATTTTAAATTACTCTGATCATCATGTTCCAGATCTTCTGGTTGTAATAAAAGTTGAACTTCAGATCCTTTTGGGTAATGTTTTATAAAATCACCAGTTATTGTACCTAAGTCAGCACTCTCTAAACTGTTTTCACCGGTAACTTTTGCTGGAATTAAAATTCCTCTATTCAAAAAGTTAACCACCTCTACAGAATTTGGAAAATGATAAACATTATACGGATCATCAAATTGTTTTAATTGTTCATCAAGAATTATTCCACATTTTGTACCCAAGTAAAAAGCTTCATACGAGTCATGTGTAACGATGATTGTTGTTATTTTTTGTTCAGTTAAAATTTGTTTCAACTTAACTTGAATTTCTTCTTTAAAACTTTGATCTACATTTGATAAAGGTTCATCTAATAATAATAAGTCTGGGTTAGATAATAAAGATCTGGCTAAAGAGGCTCTTTGCGCTTCACCAGAACTTATTTGATGTGGAAATTTGTCAATTACGTGATCAATATGAAGGAATTTAATTATATCATTTATATTTAAACCTTTTTTCTTCTTTTTATTTCTCTCTGCACCAAATTTTATATTTTCTAAAACATTATAATGAGGGAAAAGTGAGTTATCTTGAAAGGCCATTGATATGTTTCTATCTTCAGGTTCCACATGGACATCTTTAGAGGAAAGTAATTTATTCTTTAATTTAATTTTTCCAGAATTAATTTTCTCTAAACCAGCAATTGTTCTAAGAATTGTAGTTTTACCAATTCCAGATGGACCCAATAAACAGATAATGTCTCCCTGATTTTCAATAGTTAATGAGACATTGCTTACTTTGTTTTGTGCACTAGCAGTAAATGTTACATTATCAATTTCTAGAAAAATTTTTGTCATAATTTTAGTCTTTAAGAATATATTTAGATGTAATTAATATAAAGAAACTTGCAATAATTATAAGAAATAATGACGGGGCTGCTGCGGCCTCTAATAAATCCTGAGAAGCATAGATATATGCCTTTGTTGCAAAAGTTTCAAAATTAAATGGTCTCATAATTAGCGTAATTGGTAACTCTTTAATGATTTCAATGGCTAACAAAATTCCTATCAATAAAATTGAGTTTTTTAGATATGGGACATGTATGTTTTTGAAAGTCTTGAATTTAGAATATCCAAGCAGATATGCGCCTTCATCAATGGAATAATTAATTTTTAAATATCCTGATTTAATTCCATTGCTTGCTAATGAATAAAATCTAATAAAATATACCAAAACTAGGCCAAGAATAGAACCTATAAAAATTGGCTTTATACTGCTCATTTCAAATTGACCTAGAATACTGCTGTCAAACCATGAGATAAAGGTAATGAATGCTACCGCTAAAATAATCCCTGGTATTGCATATCCTGATATTGAAAATGTAGTTAGTGCTTCTAAAAATTTACTTTTAGAAACTCTATTCCCATAATTTGAAATAAAAGCTAAGGCAATTAACAAACAGCTAGATAAAATTACTAAAATTATAGTATTTGAAAATAAGTTAATTAGATCTAAATCAGCTAAATGTTTTGGAAATATAATTGTCCAATAAAGCATTTGTAGAACAGGAAATAAAAAACTTATAGAAAAAACTAACATGCAAAAAGAAAATGCTAAAAATGATTTATATCCACCTAAATTGATAACTGATTTAGATTTAAACCCACCCTTAGAAGATGTGTGATACTGGGCTTTTTTTCTTGAAAAATTTTCCAAAATAAACAATCCAAGAATAAAAATTAATAGGTAAAATGATAATCTGTTAGCAAGAGTAAGATCATCAAAAGAAATCCAAGCATTATATATTCCTGTAGTAAAAGTAGATATACCAAAAAAAGATACAGATCCGAAATCTGATAAAGTTTCCATTGCAACCAATGACAAACCAGCAACTATAGCAGGCCTTGCTGAAGGAAGTATTATTTTAAAAAAAGATTTTTTTTTAGAAAAGCCAAGGTTTTTTCCAAGTTCTACTAAATTCTGTGACTGATAGTGAAATGATGTTCTGGTTAAAACATAAACGTAACCAAATAGTGAAAATGATATTGAAATTATAGCACCCATCATTCCATCAAATTTAGGAATATGAGAGTTATAATTCCCTTCTCCAAATAAATTTTTTAAAATTGAAAAAGCTGTTCCATAATTTTCAAAAAAAGCAGTTAAGGAATATGCGTAAATATATGCTGGGACAGCAAAAGATAAGATCAAAGACCATTTAAAGAAATTTACACCTGGAAAATTATAAAATGAAACTAAGTAAGCGCATCCAACACCAATTATAAATGTTAAAAATAAAACACCTATTAAAAGTATTAAAGAATTATAAATATAATCATAAAGAAAAGTATTTTTTAAAATTAAACTATAATCTCCAGTAGTTTCAAAAAAACTGCTGAATACTGTTAAAATCGGTGCTGCCACTACTAAAGAAATAAGTAAAGATGCTGCATACCAAATATTTATTTTTCCAAATCCCATATTTTATATTACCTTAATAATTATTTTTAAGAAACTTCCCTCGTAACCAAGGGAAGTTAATACCAACTCTAAAACCAATTTGAGAGAGAGATTATAGAGCTAATTCTTAAAAATTTCTTATACCATTTAGGTTTTCAGCTTTTATTGTTTAGATAGATATTCTATACAGTTTTTAGGAGTTGTTTGATGGTATGGATCAGGATCACTTCCATCATTATTCATGCCATCCTCTTGCCACCATTTTTCAACCACACCATCATTAATAATCGTACAATATCTCCAGCTTCTTAGACCAAATCCTACGTGTTTCTTATCAACTAACATGCCCATTGCCCTTGTAAAATCTGCATTTCCATCTGGTAATACCTTAACTTTTCTCAATTTTTGTTGATCAGCCCAAGCATTCATCACATAACCGTCATTAACACTAATGCAATAAACCTCATTAATACCTAAGCCTAACAATTTATCATAATTTTCTTCAAATCCAGGTAACTGCTTTTCAGAACATACTGGTGTAAATGCACCTGGTAATGAAAACAGTATTACCTTTTTACCTTTGAATATTTCATCAGTACTTACATCAACCCATTTTCCAATTTTTCTTGTTTTCAAAACTACATTTGAACATTTTTTTCCTTCTATCATTCTATTCCTGTTATTTTTTAAGTGTTTGTTTAATTGAATTACTTGCATTTAAATTTTTTAGTGCTCATAGTTAAATTAGGTAGGGTAAATACCTTTTGTAAAGCTATGAGCACAATCATTAAAAAGAAAATTAAGTATTAAAAGGAGAGAGGATATGTGCAACCTCTTTATCTTCAATATCTGATAATTTTCTATTATTTATTTTTCTATTGATTTTTTCACACTCTGCTGCACATGGATCACAAGCTTTCAGAGATTGAGACCCATATACGTCAGAAGATTTATCTAAATCAATATTAAATAAATTCTTTTTCACTAGCTTATTACTTCCAACTTGCTGCTAACATACACTCAAGTGCTGTAGCTTGTTGTTTTCCATAATTAGCAACTTTAGTTTCTAAATCTTGATTGTATCCAAGACCCATTTGTTTAACTAATGCATGAGGCTCAACGCCATCAATCATTGGATATTCAAATGTATTATTGACTATGTGTTCTTGTGCTTCTTTAGTTAATAAAAACTCAAGTAGTTTTTTTGCATTATCAGGATTTGGTGAAGTTTTAAGTACTCCTCCTCCACTAATGTTCATGTGAGTTCCTCTGTCTCCTTGGTTAGGAAAAAAAGGTAAAACTTTTTTAGCAGCTGCTTGTTGCTCTGGACCTTTTTTTCCAGATAACATCAAAGCATAATAGTAAGTATTAGCTACTGCTAGATCAGCTTCACCTGCAGCTACAGCTAAAATTTGAGCTCTATCATTTCCTTTAGAGTCTCTAGCCATGTTAGCCACAACACCTTTTGCCCAAGAACAAGTTGCTGCTTTACCATTATTTTTTACTAATGATGCAACAAGAGATTGGTTATAGATATTGTTAGATTTTCTTATAACAACTCTACCTTTCCATTTTGGATCAGCAAGACCTTCGTAAGTCATACCGTTAAGCTCATTTGCATTTACTCTTTCAGGTGAGTAATACATAATTCTTGCTCTCTTAGCTATTCCAGTCCATTTAGGAGTTCTAAAATTTGCTGGTACGGCAGCTTTAATTGCAGCAGTCATAGAATTTTGGAACATTCCTTTTGCAGCGAATGCACCTAATCTTCCTGCGTCAGCAGTAATATAAAGGTCAGCTTTTGAATCAGCACCTTCTTCAGTTATTCGTTTTTGAAGAGCTTTATCTTTACCAGATACAACGTTTACTTTAATTCCAGTTTTAGCTGTAAATTTTTCATAAAGTTGAATATCTGAATCGTAATGTCTTGCACTGAATACATTAACTTCAGCAGCAAACGTCATGTTTGCAAATAAAGCCATGAAAAATGCAATAATTGTAAGTTTTTTCATTATTATTTCCCGTTTTTATTGGTTATTTAGTTTGGAATGCTTATTATTAACATTGCGAATGATTATCAATCGCATTAATTGACGCAGTTTACAAGAGTTAATTAAAATAATATTGCAATAAGTAAATTACTTAAAAAAGACAGGGAGATAACAAAACCTGTAAAAAAGTTACAATACATTAAGGTAACTGTGCGATTTCTAATTCTTCTTTTTCTTACAAAGGGCTTATCATCAAGATCTGAAATATCTCTTTCACCAATAACCTTGTAATCATAAGTCCAACGCCAAATAGAAGTACCAAATCTTTTATCACTATTATTGTAATAGATAATCCAGGCAACAATATATCGATGAGAAATGTAGAAAATGACTAAAAGTATTCCACTTAAGATCATTTAAATATTAGAACATATTTAAAGTTTAAGTAAAGACTAATTAAAACTGTTCGGATTCTGTAGAGCCTGCCATAGCAGTTGTAGAGCTTTTTCCACTACTTATGGTGTTTGAAACTGCATCAAAGTAAGATGTCCCAACTTCTCTTTGGTGTTTAACACTTGTGTAACCATCCTTCTCTCTAGCGAACTCAAGCTCTTGGATTTTAGAATAAGCAGTCATTCCTTCTGTTTTATATTTTTCCGCAAGCTCAAAAATTGCAATATTTTGAGTGTGAAATCCAGCAAGTGTAATAAATTGAAATTTATAACCCATCTCACTAATTTTTTGTTGGAATGTTGAGATCTCTGAATCTGATAAATGCTTCTTCCAATTGAACGAAGGAGAACAGTTGTAAGCTAATAATTTACCAGGAAACTTTTCATGAATTGCATCTGCAAATTTTTTTGCTTCCTCAAGATTTGGTGTTGCAGTTTCACACCAGATTAAATCTGAATAAGGTGCGTAGGCTAAACCTCTTGAGATAGCCTGCTCAATTCCATGCTTAACATAATAGAAACCTTCAGGAGATCTTTCACCTGTTAAAAAAGGTTTATCATTTTCATCAAAGTCATTGGTAATCAATTTTGCAGCATTAGCATCAGTTCTTGCTAAAATTATTAATGGTACATCTGCAATATCAGCAGCTAACCTCGCAGCTTTTAAATTTTTAATCATAGTGCCCGTTGGAACTAAAACTTTTCCACCCATATGCCCACATTTCTTTTCACTGGCTAACTGATCTTCAAAATGAACTCCCGCAGCACCTGCTTTAATAAATTTTTTTGTTAATTCAAAAACATTTAATGGGCCACCAAATCCTGCTTCACCATCTGCAATAATTGGTAGCATATAATCTGTTCTATCTTTTGATTTCATATCACCATCATGTAATTCCATATGCTGAATTTGATCTGCTCTTATTAAAGCATTGTTCATTGACTCAACTAATTTTGGAGCACTATCATATGGGTATAAAGATTGATCAGGATACATTTCACCAGCAGTGTTTGCATCAGCTGCTACTTGCCATCCACTTAAATAAATTGCTTTTAATCCGGCTTTAGCATGTTGAATAGCGTGATTTCCAGAAAGTGAACCCAATGTATTAATATAATTTTCTGAATTTAACAGATCCCATAATTTTTTAGATTGATGCTTACACATCGAATATTCAATTTTGATAGAACCTCTTAATCGTTCTACTTCTTCTGGAGTGTAGTCTTTTTTAATTCCTAAAAATCTTTTTAAATCGTATGAAACTTTAGCTTCTGAGTTCATAGGTAGGTCTTTCTAGATTATATATTAAGAAAATTAAATCGTAAGTAAATTAACGGTAAGAGGACTTATTTGTCTTCACTATATTCTTGAGTGAATTCATTCATTCCACTAGAACCCCAATCACAATGGTCGTCTCTTAGATAAATACCAGATTGACTAAATTGATTCTGATTGTTGCTTTCGTTAATTTCACCTTGATTTTCTTGGTTTTCTTGGTTTTTATTTATGTTTTTATTGTTCATGTAAACTTTATAATTTACTAAATTTACAAAATCCAACTAAATCGTTAAAAACCTTGTAAAACAAAGAAACTTATTGTAAATTTAAATTTACAAAATTTACAAATAAAGCTTATGAGTAAAATTGATTTAAAAATTGGTCCTAAAATAAAGGCTTTTAGAAGACAGTTAGGACTGCAAGCTAACAAACTTTCAGAAGATCTAGGTATTTCTCCGAGTTATTTAAACTTAATTGAAAGTGGAAAAAGAAAAATAGATGGAGATTTATTACTTAAGGTTTGTGAAAAATTAAATATCCAACTCTCAGACCTAACATCAAAATCAGATGTTAACTTAGAAAATACTATTTCAGAAATTCTAGATGATAAATTATTTGAAGACCTGGATATTCTTGGTCCTGAGGTTAAAGATCTTGTTGGCACAAACCCAAAGATAGGTAGGGCCCTTGTTAGATTGGGAGATATTCTTAAAAAGAAAGATCACGAACTAATTAATAAAATAGAAAAAATTTCAGGAAAAATAGTTGATAATAGAAAAAACTCTTTTCCTGGTGAGGTAATATCTGACTTTCTTCAAGAACATAAAAACTATTTTCCAAAATTAGAAGAGTTTGCAAATAAAGTTTTTAATAAGATTCAAAAAAATAACAGAACTCGATATATTGCGTTATGCGAGTATTTAAATAAAGAATATTCAATTATAGTTAAAGACATTTTACCAGAAGATGGAAAGCCTTTTTCTAAAATTTATAATAAAAATAAAAAAGAACTCCTATTAAGTGATTATAGTTCTTTGGAAACAAAAAAACTTCATGCAGCAGCTCAGATTGCACAAGAAGGTGCAATGAAAGATATTGATAATTATCTATCTAAATTTTCTTTTCCTTCAGAAGAATCAAAAAAATTGACTAAAGTTGCTTTATTAAATTATTGTGGTGCAGCAATTTTAATGCCCTACAAACCTTTTCATGCTGAATGTAAAAAATTAAAATATGATTTAGAGTTATTACAGAATACATTTGCAACTTCTTTTGAACAAGTTGCTCACCGTGTAACATGCTTACAAGATCCAAAATTACCTGGTATTCCTTTTCATATGCTAAGAGTTGACATGGCAGGAAATATCTCAAAAAGATTTTCACTATCAGGAATTGATATACCAAGATATGGCGGTGCATGTCCTAGATGGAATGTTTATTCAGCATTCACGAGACCAGGTGTAATTCAAGCAGCAGTTAGCAAAATGACTAATGGTGAAAAATATGTTTGTATTGCAAGAACTGTAGAAAAAGGTGTGGGAAGATTTGGTCAATCAAAAAGCATACTATCAATTGGTCTTGGCTGTGACGCAAAGTATGCAAAAGACTTTGTGTACACTGAAAATATTAATGTTAGTGATAAAACAACAGAAATTCCTATCGGTGTATCTTGCAGAACTTGTGATAGATTAGATTGTCCGCAAAGAGCTTTTCCACCTTTACATAAAAAATTTGATGTAGATATTAATTCTAGAGGCGTCTCAGTATATGTTAATGATAAGTCTAGTTAATTAAGACTTCCAATCACCAATTTTACTGAACAAGAAGTTCCTAAAAGCAGTAATTCTTGCAGTATTCTTAAGTGATTGAGGGTAGACAAAGTGAGCCTCTGTTATGGGGCCCTCTGAATTAGGAAGAACCTTTATTACGTTGTTTGAATTTGAAACTAAATATTCAGGAAGTGCTGCAAGACCTACACCAGCTTCAACAGCTAAAAGTAAACCCATAACACTATTAACTTTCATTACTGGTTTTCTTTTTTTAGCATCTTTAATTCCAAGTTTTAAAGCCCAATCTGGATCATAGACAGGAGATGGTGCTCCTTTACCAAATGAAATGAATTTATGCTTATTTAAGTCATTGATTGTTTTTGGCATCCCATGTTTTTCTAAATATTTATTAGAACCATAAATATAATATTTTATATCAACTAACTTTTTTTGAATATAATTAAGCTGTTTAGGTCTTCTCATAAAAATACCTATATCTGCTTGTCTAGTACTTAAATCTAACTCCTTATCATCAAAAATTAATTCAATTTCTATTTCAGGGTTTAAAGTCATAAACTCTTGAATACGAGGTGTTAGCCAGTGAGTACCAAAACTTCTAACAGTTGTAATTGTTAATTTACCTGTTGGTTTATCTTTTTGATCTCCCAGTGTAGATTCAACTTCTTTTAATTTACTAATTACATCGTGAGCTGTTTTAAATAAATATTCACCATTTTCAGTTAAAGTAAGACCTCTTGCGTGTCTCTCGAAGAGTTGTACTTTAAGATCCAGTTCTAATGATTGAATTTGTCTGCTTATTGCAGATTGACTTAAGTTTAAGTTTATTGTTGCATTAGTAAAACTACCTGCTTCTGCAACTACGTGGAATATTTTTAATTTATCCCAATCCATTTATTTATTAAGATCAACTATATATCTTCCAGATGTTTCACCCTTTAACATTTTCGGATATATATCTATTAAATCTTCTAAGCTCACAGTTTTAATTGATTTTTCTAGTTGTTCAAAATCAATAAGATTTTTAACTTCATTCCAAACAAACTCTCTTCTTTTTATTGAAGCTGTGACTGAGTTTATTCCCCAAAGTTTTACACCTCTAATAATAAAAGGCATAACTGTTGTATTTAATTTATAATCAGAGGCGTTTCCACAGGCTGCAACAATTCCATTGTCCCTAGTTTGAGCAAGTGCATTAGCAAGTATCTTTCCACCAACAGTATCAACAACACCGTCCCATAAACCTTTATCTAATGGTCTAGGGTCTTTATCTAAATCTGCTTTATTTATTATGTTTTTAGCACCTAATGATCTTAAATATTCCTCATTTTCAGCTTTTCCAGTAACTGCTGTAACATTATATCCAAATCTATTTAAAATCATCACTGCAATACTTCCAACACCTCCAGATGCACCAGTTACTAAAACATCTTTAACTTTTTCACCTAATAAAAGTTCCTCCCTAGCTTTAATTGCAAAAGAACATAATAATGCTGTTAGTCCAGCAGTACCCATAATCATTGCATGTTTAGATGTAATATCTTTAGGTTTTTTAACTAGGTAATCTCCATTAACTTTTGTAAATTGAGAATAGCCACCAAAGTAAATTTCTCCAACTCTCCAACCTGTAAGTATTACTTCATCCCCTTTTACGAATTTCGAATTATCACTTTCTAAAACAGTGCCTGCAAAATCAATACCAGGAATATGTGGGAATTCTTTTACTAATTTTGCACCATTATTTAAAATAAGTGCATCTTTATAGTTTAAGTCTGAATAATCTACTTTAACAAGTACATCACCATGCTTTAAAAATGATTTATCTATTGACTTTACTTCTCGAGTAAAATTTTCACCTTCTTGATTAACAATTAATGCTTTAAAATTATCTGACATGTTATTTCCTCCTTGCGAGAATTACTTACTAATAAATCTTAAGTATCTATTTTGAACACCAAGGTCTTCTTTAAATTGTCCTAAGAAATAATTTGTAACTGTTGTTGCAGTTTCTTTCTTAATACCCCTCATGGTCATACATTGATGAGTTGAATCTATTGTTACAGCTACACCTTTTGCATCTAAAGATTCCATTATTGTTTTAGCAATTTGCATCGTAAGTCTCTCTTGTGTCTGTAATCTTTTTGAAAAAACTTCTACTACTCTTGCAAGCTTACTTAGACCCACAACTCTCTCATTTGGAATGTATGCAACATGTGCAATTCCAATAATTGGAGCCATATGGTGTTCACAATGACTTTGTACAGAAACATTTTTTTGTACAACCATATCATCATAGCCTTCGACATCCCCAAAAGTCTTATCTAAAATTTTATTAGGGTCTTCTGAGTATCCATTAAAATATTCTTTATATGCTTTAACAACTCTTTTAGGAGTTTCTAATAATCCTTCTCTACTAGGGTCTTCACCCATCCAAGTTAAGATAGTTTTAAAAGCTTCTTCAGCTTCTTTATCAGAAACTTTTTTGGTATCTAAAATCTTGCTATCTGTCTCTTCTACTAATTTCATAAGGCAAGTTTATACAGTAAATCCTTGTTTTTAAAATATTTAATATATTGACCAATATGCTACATAATCACCTAGATATGTTTAAAAAAAGAGAAAATATAGTTGAAATTGAGGAAGGAAAGCTCCTTTCACCTAAATTTGATAATGATGGATTAATTCCAGTTATTACAATGTGTTCTAAAACTAAAGATATTCTTATGCATGGCTATATGAATGTTGAGGCTCTTAAAAAAACTATAGAAACTACAGAGGCTCATTATTTTAGCAGATCTAGACAGCAAATTTGGCACAAAGGTAAAACTAGTGGATACACTCAAAAAGTAACTGAAATTAGAATTGATGATGACCAAGACTCTATTTGGTTAACAGTTGATATTGGGGATGGCTCAAGTTGTCATGTTGGTTATAGATCGTGCTTTTATAGATCAATTCCATTAGGTCCAATTAAAAATGGTAGAGAAATTGAAATGAAATTTAAAGAAAAAGAGAAATCATTTGACCCAGAAATTATTTACAAAGGTCAGCCTAACCCTACAAAAATTTAAGTGGAAAGATTATTATTTAGACCTTTTGGGCCATCTATAGCAAAAGTAAGAATTCCTAATGAAATACTAAATTACCTTAACAAATATACAGAATCTAAATTAAATGAAAATTTAGAAGAAAAAAAAATTAATGCAGGAGATAAGCTTGCTGGCAATGTTTCACAAGAAATTATAATAAACGATGAAGCTATGAAAGAAAGCGGTTTTAGCGATTTTTTAATGAAAGAGTGTGCTAATTGGATTTATTCATATAACAAGCAAAAAATTACAAAATTTGATCTCATAGCATCTTGGATAGTTAGGCAATTTCAAAATGAATATAATCCTCTACATATGCATAATGGACATGTGTCTGGTGTGGGTTATTTAAAATTGCCAACCGTTCTAGGAAACACTAAACAGAAAAATAAACCAAATAAAAATGGTGATCTTCAATTGGTTCATGGTTCTAAAACGTTTTTATCAGAATCTATTTTTAATATAAAACCAAAAGTTGGAGATTTTTATTTTTTCCCACATTATTTAATGCATGTTGTTTACCCATTTTGTGATACTGATGAAGAAAGAAGGTCGGTATCTTTTAACGCTTATGTAGATCATGAAATTTATGCTTCAACTGATTAAATGAAAAATATACAAAAAAATGTTCTAGGTGAAGATCTAGAAGAATGTTCTAACGACCCTTTAACTGGATGGCATAGAGATGGTTGTTGCAGTACTGATGAAAATGATCACGGCGTTCATACGGTTTGTGCAAAAGTTACAACAGAATTTTTAGAATGGTGTAAAGAGGCTGGCAATGATTTAATAACCCCTCATCCTGAGTTTGGGTTTCCAGGACTAAAAGCTGGAGATGGTTGGTGTGTTTGCGCTAGTTGGTATGCAAGAGCTGTTGATGCTGGCAAACCTTGTCCAGTTTATTTAAAAAGAACACATGAAAAAACTTTAAAGCTTGTTTCAATGGAAGTTTTAAAGAAAAATGCTATTGATTTATCTTAGTTAATTCTAAGATTGAAATCATTTTCTTGTAAAACTCAAAATGAACTAATAAGTTTTTAAAATGGAAATTGCAACAAAGATAGCTCCATTAGGTTTAGCTTTAATAATGTTGGGCCTTGGATTGAATTTGACTATTCAAGATTTCATAAGAGTAGTTAAAATTCCAAAAGATTTTTTAGTTGGTTTTATTTCTCAGTTAGTTTTGTTACCAATCGTTGCTTTTTCTATAGCATTACTATTAAACCTATCAGTAGAACTTGCTGTTGGATTAATGCTGATTGCATGTGCGCCTGGTGGTGTTACATCAAATTTAATTACTAAATTTGCTGATGGTGACGTTGCACTTTCAATATCACTAACTGCAGTTGTTAGTTTGATAAGTATTATTTCTGTTCCATTTATAATGTTTGCGTCAATTAATTTTTTTGAAATTAGCGTTATTAAAGAAATATCAGTGATTGGTATTGCTTTAAAAATGTTTCTTGTTGTTACAGTTCCAGTAATAATTGGAATGATAATTAAGCACTTTGCTAAGAACTTTGTTGATAATCAAGCTTCGTTAATTCAAAAAATTTCAGTAATGTTATTTGTGCTGGTGTTTGCTGCTATTTATATAGAGGAGTGGGATAATATTATTTCTTATATTATGAATGCAGGTTTGGTTGTTTTAATCTTAAACTTAACAATGATGATTTTAGGGTTTTATATTGCAAAATATTTTGCATCTGGAGTTGCACAACAAAGATGTATTTCAATAGAGTGTGGACTTCAAAATGGAACATTAGCACTATTTGTTGGAACGCAAATGTTTGGTGAAAATATAACTACTTTTATTGTGCCAACAGCGGCTTATGCTTTAATAATGATGATAACCTCAGTAATTTTTGTATTTATTCTTAGAAAAAATACATAAGGCTTTAATTATCTTTCATTAAGCTCAAATTATAAATACGTGCTGCAAATTTAGATAGATTAATAAAAGTATTATTTTGCACTATTAATAATTCTTTTTTATGAACTCCTTTATTAGTTGAATAATGTTTTTTACTATCGATTGTTAAAAATTTTCCTTTAACCAGTTTATTTAGTTTTCTCATAACTGTAGCTCTTGGTATACCTGTAATATCTGAAATCGACATTGCATTAACGCCTGAAAATTCTTGCCTATCTCCAAAAAAATACTTTTCTAGATATAGTGTTTTACTCATTTCACTAGTATCAATTTTTTGTGCGTTTAATGCTTGATTGCCTAAGCAAACCCCATGAACATGAAAGGTCTCTAAATCACCATGGATTTTTTTAAACATTAATAACATCGGCATTTGCATATCGTAGTAAAGCTTCCAAACAAATGAAAAATTATCTTTAACAGCTCTAACTATCAGATTTGAATCAACTGGTTGTGACATAAATCCTTCTTCAAAAATAATTTTTGACAGAGTTGATAAAAAATATGACATATTTTTCATTGTTTCTTCAGGCTTTATACTTGGCCAAGCATTTCTATCAATTATAATTTTTTTATTACTTTTTTTAATTGCTCCTAATTTTTCTAATTCATTAATTTTTCTTCTGGTTGTCTCTTTTGGTATGTTGAGTGCATTAGATATCTCCATTACATTGAGTGTTTCTACTTCAATCTCATTTTGACTAAAAAATTCATCGTAATTTAATTTCACAAAATTTTTTGAATAATAATCAAATGTTTTAACCATCAAATATATAATAATCATGAACTTTTCATAATCATGAAAAGTTCTGTAAAGATTATTCATCCATCTCATTTGTATTGGTAGCCAAATAGGCTGAATAGAAGTGAAATTTTTACTTAATGTGCAATAAATATCCTTACTAAGAATTTGTTTTGATATTTTTGGTAAATTTATAGGCATATAATATATTTATAAGCTTAACCCAAAATGAACACTCAAGTAAATAGATAAGACCCATAATGGTCTATTGCTTGATTGTGCATTGTACTTTCCAATGATTAGTTGCATGCATGAGTGCAGAAAAAAAATTTAGTTCTGGGATAAGTGATCTTCCTCCTTTTGTGACCCCTGAAAAAAGCGAGGAAGTTTCATCATCAGGACGTGTTGATATAAATATTCTCTTAAATAGAGCTAGAAAAGTTAAAGAAAAAGAAACTATAACAAATCTAGTTTTTATAGGGTTAACGCTCTCTCTTATTTTTGTTGTTGGTATTATTTTATCTTTTTAACTACATATTTCCATATTTAGGCCCACCACTTCCTTCAGGTGTTACCCAGGTAATATTTTGAGAAGGTTCTTTAATATCACAAGTTTTACAATGAATACAGTTTTGTGAGTTTATGACAAATTTATTTACACCATTTTCATTTTGAACCTCATAAACACCTGCAGGACAATATCTTTGTGCAGGTTCATCAAATTTTTCTAAAGTATAATTTATCGGTAAGTTTGGATCCTTTAGCTGTAAATGTACTGGCTGATTGTCGGTATGATTAGTTCCTGTTAAATAAACTGAACTTGTTTTATCAAATGTGATCACGTTATCTGGTTTAGGATAGTCAATTTTTGGCATTTCATTTGCTGGTTTTAAAGTTTCATGATCAGCATGTTTGTGTTTTAGTGTAAATGGTAATTTTCCTTTAAATAATATTTGATCAATTCCTGTAAATATTATTCCAAGAATTAAACCCCAACTAAAACTTGGTTTAACATTTCGGGCAGTATGCAGTTCTTCATAAACCCAACTTTTTTTAAATTTATCTTCATAAATTGATAAATCTTGTTTTTCTTTTAAATGTTCATTTATGGTCTCAGCAGCAATCATTCCACTTTTCATTGCAGTGTGTGATCCTTTAATCTTAGGCATATTTAAAGTTCCTGCATCACAACCAATTAATAAAGCACCAGGCATAAACATTTTTGGTAAACTCTGAAGTCCACCTTCAATTAAAGCACGTGCACCATAAGAAATACGTTTTCCACCTTCAATTACTTTTTTTATTGCTGGATGAGTTTTAAATCTTTGAAATTCATCAAACGGTGAAAGATGTGGGTTTTTATAATCAAGACCAATTACATAACCTAAAAAAACTTGCTTGTTTTCTGCGTGGTAAATAAAGCTCCCACCATAAGTATTATTATCTAGTGGCCAACCTGCCGTATGCATTACCATTCCCTCTTCATGTTGTTGTTCACTAATTTCCCAAATTTCTTTAAATCCAATTCCATATTGTTGAGGATCTTTACCTTCTGATAAATTATATTTTTCAATTAATTGTTTTCCAAGATGTCCTCTGCATCCTTCTGCAAAAACAGTGACTTTTCCTAAAAGCTCTATGCCTGGTTCAAAGCCATCTTTTTTGTTTCCATCTTTATCAACTCCCATGTCTTGAGTTGCAACTCCCTTAACTGATCCATCTTCATTGTATAAAATTTCACTTGCAGGAAAGCCTGGAAATATTTCAACTCCTAAGGCTTCTGCTTGTTCTGCTAGCCATCTGCATAAATTAGCTAGACTTATTATATAATTTTTGTGGTTTTGTTGAACTGATGGAAGTAGCCATGTAGGCCAGCTTAATGATTTTGATTTTCCTAAAAATAAGAATTTTTCTTTAGAAACCTTAGTTTTTATAGGTGAATTGAGTTCTTTCCAGTTTGGTAATAACTCATCTAAAGCTCTAGTTTCAAAAACATTACCACTTAGAATATGCGCACCAATCTCTGAGGCTTTTTCAAGTAAACACACATTTAATTCTGGATCTAATTGTTTAAGTTTAATTGCCGTAGATAGTCCTGAAGGACCACCCCCAACGATTACCACATCATAATCCATTGCTTCTCTAGGCATATCTTGAATTTTTACAGTACTGATTATTTTTGTATACTATTTAATTTATTCAATTCTTCTAAGAATTGAGGTAACGCCTCAAATAAGTCTGCTTCCAGACCATAATCTGCGACACTAAATATTGGCGCTTCACCATCTTTATTTATAGCAACAATAATTTTACTTTCTTTCATTCCAGCTAAATGCTGAATTGCTCCTGAAATTCCAACTGCAATATACAAATCAGGCACAACAACTTTACCAGTTTGACCAACTTGATGTTCGTTACTAATATATCCCGCATCAACTGCTGCTCGTGATGCTCCAATTGCTGCATTTAATTTATCTGCAATATCAGTTATTAATTTGAAATTCTCTCCATTTTGCATTCCTCTTCCACCAGAAACTACAATTCTAGCAGTCCCAAGTTCAGGTCTATCTGACTTAACTTCTTCTCTTTTGATAAATTTTGAAAGTGTAAACTCTTCAGCAGCTTCAATTTTTTCTATTGGGGCAGAGCCACCAGATGTTTCGCAAGGCTCGAAAGATGTTGGTCTAATTGTTATACATTTTTTTGTGTCGGTACTTTTTACAGTAGCAAATGCATTGCCCGCATAAATAGGTCTTATGAATGTATCTGCTGATATCACTTTAGTAATGTCACTTACTTGAGATATATCTAAATTTGCTGCTATTCTTGGCATCAAATTTTTACCAAATGTATTTGCAGAACTAACAATATGAGAATAATTTTCTGAAACTTTTACAACTAATGGTGCAAAGTTTTCTGCTAAGTAGTTTTCATAGTGAGGAGCTTCAGCATGTAATACTTTTTTAACAGCTGGCATTTCAGATAATGATTTAGCAACATCTCCACAATTATTTCCAATTAATAGGACATGTACATCTCCATCCATTTGTGATGCTGCAGTAATTGCGTTTAATGTAAAAGGTCTTACTTCTTTATTATTATGCTCTGCTATTAATAAAACTGACATTATATTACCTTTGCCTCATTTTTAAGTTTGCTAACTAACTCGGCAACACTTGCAACTTTAATTCCTGCTTTTCTCTTTGGTGGTTCTTCTACTTTAATTTGTTGAACTCTAGGTGTGGTATCAACTTCTAAGTCAGCGGCTGTTAAAATTTCTAAAGGTTTTTTTTTAGATTTCATAATATTTGGTAGTGAAGCATAACGTGGCTCATTTAATCTTAAATCACACGTCACGATAGCTGGTAGATTAACTTCAATTGTTTCTAATCCTTCATCAATTTCTCTTGTTACTTCTAAAGTTCTGTCTTTTATTTCAATTTTTGATGCAAATGTTGCTTGAGGCCAATTCAATAAAGCACTTAACATTTGGCCTGTTTGATTACAGTCATCATCAATTGCTTGTTTACCCATAAAAACTAGGTCTGGTTTTTCTTTTTCAACAATTTTTTGTAGTGCTTTAGCTACGGCTAATGGCTCAACAATTCCTTCTGTTTTGATTAAAATTCCTCTATCAGCACCAACTGCCAAGGCTTTTCTAACAGTTTCTTGTGATTTTTCCTCACCCACTGTAATTGCAATAATCTCTGACGCCTTACCTGCTTCTTTAATTTTTACAGCCTCTTCAATAGCATTATCATCGGGTGGATTGCTCGACATTTTTACATTATCAGTAACAACACCAGTTCCATCCTCTTTAACTCTGACTTGAACGTTGTAATCAATTACTCTTTTAACTGCGACTAATATTTTCATTATGCTCTCAATAAATTATTTTCTGGATCGTAAGGACTCTCATCCAATATAGTAGCATCGTACATTTTTCCTAAAATATCAATTTTCAATTTTTGACCAGTTGTCGCAACATCAGGGTTCACCATTCCTAATGCAATCGATTTACCTAGTCTAAATCCAAAATCTCCTCCTGTTGCACGTCCAACAACTTTGTCGTTTTCATAAATTGGATTGTTTCCTAGAACATCTGCATCTTCAACATTGTGAATTTCCATGGTAACCAGTTTATTTTTAAAACCTTTTTCTCTCCATTTATTAAGCGCTTCTAAGCCAATAAAGTTTCCTTTATTAGGATGTATAAATCTATCTAGTCCAGATTCGTAAGGTGAATATTCAATTGATAATTCTGTCCCAACAAGTTTATAAGATTTTTCAAGTCTTAAACTATTCATCGCTCTAATCCCATAAGGCTTAATACCTAAATCTTTGCCAGCTTCCATCAATTTGTCAAATATATGGTTTTGGTATTCAATTGGATGATGAAGCTCCCAACCTAATTCACCAACAAAGTTCACTCTCATAGCATTCACTGGTGCATTTCCAACATTCACATTTTTAGCACTCAACCATTTAAAGTTTTCACCAGAAAAATCATCTTTTGAAACTCTTGTCATTAATTCTCTAGCCTTTGGACCAGACACAACAAGTACACCCATACTATTAGTAAGGTTTTCAAATTGAACTGTCCCATCTGTTGGCATCCATTTTTGAATCCAATCGTGGTCTAATCTTTGGTTAGCTCCTGCAGAAACTAAATAGAAACTATCTGGAGCTTCTCTCATTATTGTAAATTCAGAATGCACTCCTCCTTTAGTATTAAGGGCATGACATAAACCAATTCTTCCTATTTTTTTTGGAAGTTTGTTTGCTACTAAGTAATCTAAAAACTCTTCAGCCCCAGGACCTTTAATTCTACATTTTGCAAATGCAGTCATGTCTAAAAGACCCACATTTTCTTTTACATTTTTACATTCTTTTTTTATTGCCTCAAACCACTTGGATCTTCTAAAAGACCAATCATCTTTTTGCTCCATTCCATCTGTTGCAAAGAAGTTTGGTCTCTCCCAACCAAATTTTTGTCCAAATACCGCACCTAATGCTTTCATTCTGTCATAACAAGGTGATGTTCTTAATTCTCTAGCGGCACCTCTTTCTTCATCTGGGTAATGAACTTTAAATACATGGTTATAAGCTTCTTCGTTTTTTTCTTTTAAGTAAGATTTTGTTGCATAATCACCAAATCTTCTTGGGTCAACACCAAGCATATCAACCGTTGGTTCCCCATCTACAATCCACTCAGCAAGTTGCCATCCTGCACCACCTGCTGCAGTTATACCAAAACTATGTCCTTCATTTATCCAAAAATTTTTAAGTCCCCACGCCGGTCCTACAATTGGGTTTCCATCAGGTGTGTAACAAATTGCTCCGTTATAAACTTTTTTTACACCCACTTCTCCAAAGGCTGGAACACGATGAATTGCGCCTTCTATATGTGGAGCAAGTCTATCTAAATCTTCTTGAAATAATTCATACTCAGAATCTTTTGATGGTCCATCAACATAACAAGCTGGAGCACCATCCTCATAGGGTCCTAATATTAAACCACCTGCTTCTTCTCTCATGTACCATCTACTGTCACTATCTCTTAAAACTCCCATCTCTGGTAAGCCTTCTTTTTTTCTTTTTAAAATATCTGGGTGTGCTTCTGTCACAATATATTGATGCTCAACAGGTATGGCAGGAATATCTAAACCAACCATTTTTCCAGTTTGTCTTGCAAAATTTCCTGAACAAGAAATTACATGTTCACATTCAATAGCTCCTTTGTCAGTTTCAACAGTCCATCCATCTTTAGTTTGTTTAATTCCAACTACAGACGTGTTTCTATAAATTTCTGCACCCATATTTCTTGCACCCGTAGCCATTGCTTGAGTTAAATCAGCAGGTTGAATATATCCATCCTCTGGGTGTTGGATTGCTCCAAGCAAATCATCTGTACGACATAAAGGCCAAATTTCTTTTACCTGATCTGGAGTTAAAAATTTTACATCAACACCTATAGTTTGTGCCACTCCTGCATATTGATGATACTCATCCATCCTATCTTTAGTGCTTGCTAAACGAATATTTGAGACAACACTGAAGCCAACATTTTGTCCTGTCTCTTCTTCTAATTTTTTGTAAAGATCAACTGCATACTTATGAAGCTGTCCAACTGAATAACTCATATTAAATAGTGGAAGCAGACCTGCTGCGTGCCAAGTTGATCCTGAAGTTAACTCTTTTCTTTCGACAAGAACAACATCAGACAAACCTTTTTTTGCCAGGTGATAAAGAGCACTAACCCCTACTACGCCACCACCAACTACAACAACTTTAGCTTTAGATTTCATTAATCCGATTCCTACTATTTTTTTATTATTAACGAAACAAAATTCGTTTAGTTATTAGCTTAAACTGAAGATCCAAGAGGCATTGGTGCGGATACCATTGTGGTCAGCCAGCAGTCCTTAAGGGGACCATTTTTTGTATATTTTTCAACTGCCCACTTAAATTTATAGTAGACCTTATCTCTATCAAGAACTGTTACTTCAAAAAGAGCAGTTAAATCAGTAGATTTTATCTTCACAACCTTATGGTCCAAGTGATTAAGAAGCATCACATAAGATTTTCCTTTTATCATCGTTTTAAATCGATCTAAAGGACCTGTGTTTTTTTGATTATTTGGGTGTGCAAATTCCCAAGTCTGCTCAATTCCATTATCTTTTTTTGGATTATCATTCTGTTTTAAACTTCTTAATTGGATTTTGACAACTTGATAAGGTTCAATCCCATTATTAGGCTTAACTAATTCAGCAAATGATGGAGATGTAAAAAATAAAGTAATTAAAATTAATTTATATATTTTGTGCAGTTGTTCTGACGTCTTCCAAAAATTGTTCTCTTTTTTTATCACTGACAAACGGTACAGCAAAGTATCTTCTATAAACAATATTATAAATGCCACACATGTGAAATACCCCCCTTTTTAATCTTCTTATAGGTAAGTTTAAGAAGAAGGTTGTAATGGCGAGCCTTGGTGATCCATAAGTACAAAAAATTATAGCTTTTTTATCTTTTAAGTTTCCCATTGGATAACCATAGTTTCCAACTAATTTTTTAAATGTAAATGCCCATGGTGGTGACAAAACTTTATCTATCCATCCCTCCACAATTGCTGGCATTCTAAAGTTCCAAATAGGTGCAATTAGAACAATTGTATCACACTTCTCAATTCGTCTACGATGATCTAAAACATCTTCACCAGCTTGTTCACCTGCAAAAACAGGGTTAAATTTTTCCTTATATAGGTCTACACAATCAACTGAATGACCATTTGCTTCAACTGTTTTTATAAATGTATCTCTAATAGCAGCATTAAAAGATTTTTTGTTATAATGACCATATAAAAGAAATATTTTTTTCATTTGTGTATTTTTAAACTAGTTCTATAAGAAAGCCATGAAAAATTTTTATGTAATCGAAGGTAAGCATACCAACCCTAATGAGATTGAAACAATACTAAAGAATACTGAAAAAAAACATGGCCCTTTTGAAGAGCAAGAAGCTACCCAAATTGCCAAAGGTTTAATTCAAAAAAATATAGATGATTTTTATCATCGAGCATGGGTAGTCGGTTCTGACAATTTAGCTAAATAAAACCCAGCAAACATTGCAACTACAAAGACAGCTGAATTAATATTTAACAAAGCTAAAGATGCTATCGCAGGTCCAGGACATAAACCTGCCAAACCCCATCCTGCTCCAAAAAGTGAAGAGCCAATAATTAACTTTTTATTTATCTCTTTATTAGTCGTGTAATTGAAGTTTTTAGTAAAAATAGGTTTTTTATTATTTTTAAATAAGTGAAAAAATGGAGAAGATATAATTAGAGCTCCAATCATCACAAATGCTAAAGATGGGTCCCAATCTCCAAAAATATTTAAGAAACCTAAAACTTTAGCAGGATCAATCATTTCTGAAACAGTAAGACCAATTCCAAATATTATTCCACAAACTAAAGATATAATTTTACTCATACTAAGCTTTTCACCAAAACAGTTAAAATTCCAACAATCATGAAGGTTATTGTTGCAATAATTGACCTTGTAGAAAATCTGCCCATTCCACTAATTCCATGACCACTAGTACACCCCCCACCAATTTTCGTGCCAACACCAACCATTAAACCTGCTGCTGATAATAAAAAAAATGAATTTGAAATTGAAATATTAATTTCTTGAGATGTAAAAAATTTATATAAAATAGGGCCAATTATTAACCCCACTATAAATAAAAAATTATCAACTCTATTATTTTTAGAAGTTAAAAAATTACTAGCAATTCCACTTATTCCAATTAATCGACCGTTAAAGACAAAGAATAGAACTACAGCCAATCCAATTAATGCACCCCCTAGAAACGCGGGCAAAGGAGTAAAATTTATTATATTCATTTAATTTTGTAAGACAGGAAAAGCTGGATTTATATTTAAAAAAAGCTTTTGATATTCCATTTTAGTGCATCTATTTTCTATGTATTCGATATTCTTACTTTCTACTAACTTTTTAGCTTCTACACTTCTTATTCCTAATTGTAGCCAAAGAACTTTAGCACCAATTTTAATACCACCCTCCGCAAACTTAAGTGCTTCTGCTGAGGGTCTAAACACATCCACAATATCTATTGGTATTTTGATATCTTCAAGTTTTTCATAAACTTCTTCTCCTAATATCTTTAATCCTTTTGCACTGGGATTAACTGGAATAACTTTAAAACCATACTTCTGCATATATTTCATAACAATAGTTGAAGGTTTTTTGTCGTCCTTACTAACACCCACCATTGCAATTGTTTTATATTTTGAAAGAATTTCTTTTATTTTGTCGTTCACTACTTATGTTTCCACTTAGGTTTTCTTTTTTGTAGAAATGCAGATATTCCTTCTTTTGCATCCATTGCCATCATATTTTTAGCCATCATTTTACTTGTGTATGTATAAGCTTTTCTCAATGGCATCTCTAATTGATTATAAAAAGTTTGTTTGCCGATTTTAATTGTAAAACTTGATTTTGAAGCAATAGTTTTGGCAACTTTTAATACTTCATTGTTTAATTTTGATTTAGAAAAATGATTATTAATTAATCCAATTTCTTTAGCATAATTTGCTTTAATGGGTTCACCAGTTAACAGCATCTGCATCATTCTTTTTCTATTAACTTTTCTGCTAATAGCTACCATTGGTGTACTACAAAATAAGCCTATATTTACTCCTGGTGTTGCAAATATTGCATCATTAGCACTGTAAGCAAGATCACAACTCGCAACTAATTGACATCCCGCAGCAAATGCTGCCCCATGAACTTTTGCAATAACTGGCTTTTTTCCTTCAACTATTTGAAGCATTAATTTTGAGCAAAGATTAAAAAGTTTTTGATATTTTTCTCTTTTCTTTAATCCACTTACTTCTTTTAAATTATGACCTGCACTAAAACCTTTTCCAGACCCTTCAATAATTATTACCTTAATATTTTTGTCTTCATCTAATTTTTTAAAAGCTTTAATTAAATCTTCTAAATTTTTAAATGAAAGTGCGTTATATGTTTTTGGCTCATTAATGATGATTGAAGCAATATCTTTATTTAGAAGTTTAACTTTAATATTACTTAAGTTTGCCATCTTCTCTCATTTTAGCTCTAATTTTTGTTGCAGAGATTTGTTGAATTTCCTCTGACAAAACAACTTCTTCTATTTTGTAACCAACCCCTCTTCCGTAACAAATATTAGTAATATTAGGAACCATCATTACTTTAAATCTTCCTTCAAATTCTGGGTTTAACTTTTCTTCAATATTTTTTTTTACTGTATCAAAATCAAATGGATTATCGTCAACACCTTGAACATCTCTTATTTGAATGCAAACTTGACCCGTTTTTTTAATAATTTCTTGAAATAAAGCATAGTGACCATCATGAAAAGGTTGCCATCTACCAAGCATTTGTGCTGTTGGTTTTTTATTATCCCACTCGTAAGCCATTATTTTATTTCCTTTACTATTATTGGTGCCCAATGTTTAGCATCTTGAGTTGTAACCTGACAATCAAATTTTTCAGGTTTTATAAACATCTTGTTAGTATCATCAAAACGTCCCTCTTTTATTGTATTTACCCAAATAATATAATCTGCTGGAAATAGATTTCTTGCCTCAGGTGTCGGACAAACAAAGTCTGCTACAACATAATCTCCATCATCTTTTAATTTTTTTGCAAAATCTGCCATTCTTTTGGCTTGTCTTATTCTACCTTCTTCTGAAAAATCCCAATCATTAGCTTCTTTTCTAACTTCATCAGCATTAAGTCTTTTAGCATTTAGTGATGGGGCAATTTCATTTGCTAAAGTTGTTTTACCAGATCCTGGAAGACCCATGATTAATATTATTTTCATTTTATTTTATAACCTCATATAGACCCAGCCACGCATTTACATCTTTGCTGGCAATATAGTCTGATTTAAAAAATTCAATTTCTTTCCATTTATTCTTATCTTTTAATTCTTTTATTTTTTTATCAAACCCATATTCTTCGTAAATTCCTTCATTAATAGTAAAACAAATCAGGCCTTTATTTTTAGTAATTCTTACAAATTCCTCTAAAGCATTAGGTTTAACATGGGCATAAGTAAAGGTTCCAACGCACATAACTGCGTCATAATAGTTATCATTAGTTTTTATAGCCTCATTTAAATCTACTTTATCTAATTTTTTATATAAACCTTTTGGAATTTTATCTAATAAAGTTTTAGATAAATCTGCACCATAAAAATTATTATATCCAAATTTTTTCAATTCTTTTCCAACTAAACCTGTTCCACAACCTGCATCAAATATTAGCATATCTTTATTTTTAGCATACTTCTTAAAGGTGTTTACCGTTTCTTTTGGACCTGAATAGTCCCAATCAACCATATCTTTATTATATTTATCTTTATTTCCCCACTCATCATAGAAACTCATTACTTGTTTAGTGGTTTTTAGTTTGTAAATTGGGATTTTATTTCCTACATCTTTTTTTGACATTTATTCTTTCATTCAGTTAAATTATTAGCGACCCACTTATGAAATTGATGAGTTGGATTATCCATTACTGGAGAAAAATTTCCACCATTATATACTGGTGAATTTCTACCTTCCTGCATACCTTCTATGGCTTTTATATCTTCTGACATAACTTCTTTCCAAAATTCTGCATTTTTTTTTCTCATCTCAATAAACTCAGATCCATTCGCACTATCATCACCAACGTAATACATCATTAAATGTTCTTTAGTTTTACTAATAGACTTAGGTTCTAACCAAAAAACATAAAAGTGATCTATATGAAGACCAATCATTACATTTGGAAATAAAGCAATATACTCAGCTTTTTTGGACAATTCTTTTGGCCAATTTGGAAAATTATTAAAACTTTTATTTTCTTTAATGGGTTGGTCGTATTTATTTGTACCTTGACCAGTAAATCTATTTGGTAAGCCTTGAATATGGTAATGGTCGCTAATATTTGAAACTTTATTTAATTCAGGATGAATCCAAGGCAAATGATAACTTTCACAATAATTCTCTATTGCAAACTTCCAATTACATTTAACATCAAGACTGAAATACCCATGATCTTTTGAGTGCTTAAGTAATTTTTGATCTTTCTTAGATATGAATTTTAACCATCTTTCCTCAAGAGGCTTGATATACTCATCAAACTCTAATTCATTACCATTTATATTGATAAATATTATGTCCATCCAAACTTTGGTTCTAACTTCCTTCAAATTACTTGATGATTTATCGAATTTTTCTGTCTCATGAATATTCAAGCCTCCAATATGAGGTGTCGCAACCAACTTTCCATCAAAATCGTAGGACCATGAATGATATGGACATCTTAAGACATTTTTCAAAGTACAAGGCTCATCTAAAAGCTTGAAGCCTCTATGGCTACAGACATTATGAAATACTCTTATTTTTTTCTCTTTGTCTCTTAGAATAATAAGAGGGATGCCCAGTAAATTATAAGGTTGAGCGTCTCCTTCATTTGGTACAGAACTTCCAACGCCAATCGCTGTCCATTTATCCTTGAAAATCCTCTCTCTTTCAATTCTTAGATAGTCAGAGCTGGTGTAGCACTCGTTTGGTAAGCCATGGGCTTTCTCGATGGGGTTCCCAACCACTCTAATCTTCTCCAAATCCAAGATCTTTGAAAGTTCAAGATTTTTAGGATCTTTAGACATTAAAAAAAAATATCACCAGCAAAATTTTTGGCAACAATTATTTTTGTCCACAAGATGAATTTCTTTGACAGCATTTACAAAAAAGATAATCATCGGGAAAAATGAATTTTTCACTTGAGGTTGGACCTCAAACAGATCTTGATACATTGCCTCTAGTTAAGGATGTTTATGTAACCATGCTTCCAGGAGGAGATTATAAAGAGACTGCTAACCAGTCAGCTGAATTAGTTAAAAAAGGATTTAATCCAGTTCCACATTTTCCAGCAAGATCAATTACGGATGATACTCAGCTTAAAGATTACATTGCAAGATGTAAAGATGTGGGTGTTAAACAAGCTTTAGTTATTGGAGGAAGCAGAGAACCAGTTGGAAAATTTGATAGTTCAATTCAAATTTTAGAAACAGGGTTTTTTGATGGAATTAAAATAGGAATAGCAGGACATCCAGAGGGAAGTCAGGATATTTCTGATAAAGAATTAGAAAAGGCTATGATAGATAAAAAACCTTACGCCGACTATATAGTAACTCAATGGTTACTGGACAGTCAACCTATCGTAGATTTCATTTCTAAGCAGTCAGTACCAGTGCATGTAGGAATTACTGGGCCAATGAAAATAACTAGCTTGATTAAATTTGCTAATATTGTCGGGGCGAAAAATTCTATAAATTTTCTTAAGTCTAATTTTAGTAAGGCATTAGATTTATTGAAACCTAAAGACCCTAATGAATTAATTGGGAAAGTGAAAGAGTTTACTGGCAACTTCCACATTTATACATTCGGCGGCTTGAAGGAAACTAACAAGTGGTTGAAGGAGAACGGTTATGTCTAATGAATTTGACTATACTAAACTAAATCATGTGACTTCAGTTGATCAATCAGATCGTGAAGTACCATATAACTTAAGACAGAGTGGGCCTACAAAAGTTGAAATGTTAATTTCAACAAGAGTAAGAAAATCTCCATACTGGCATCTATCAATGGAAGCTGGTTGTTGGAGAGCAACTGTTTACAATCGTATTTATCACCCAAGAGGTTATGTAAAACCTGAAGATGGTGGAGCTATGGTTGAGTATGAAGCAATTAAAAATCACGTTACAATGTGGAACGTTGCTGTTGAAAGACAAATTAGAGTTAAAGGTCCTGATGCAGAAAAGTTTACTGACTACGTTATAACTAGAGATGCAACTAAAATCTCACCCATGAGAGCAAGATATGTAATTCTATGTAATGCTTATGGTGGAGTTTTAAATGATCCTATTCTTCTTAGAATTTCAAAAGATGAATTTTGGTTCTCACTATCAGACTCTGATATTGGAATGTATCTTCAAGGTGTGAACGCTGATGGAAGATTTGATTGTACAATTGAAGAAATTGACGTTTGCCCTGTGCAAATTCAAGGTCCTAAATCAAAAGCTTTAATGAAAGACCTTTGTGGAGATCAAGTTGATTTTGACAATATGCCTTTCTACGGTTTAGCTGAAGTTAAAGTTGGCGGCAGAAGTTGTGTGATTTCACAATCTGGTTTCTCAGGTGAAGCTGGATATGAAATCTACTTAAGAGAAGCAACTAAATATGCTGATGATATGTGGAATGCTGTTCTTGCTGCAGGTAAAAAACATAGCCTAATGGTTATCGCTCCTGCTCACCATAGAAGGATTCAAGCTGGAATTCTTTCTTGGGGACAAGATATGGATCAACAACATAATCCTTTCCAGTGTAACCTTGGTTATCAAGTTTCACTATCTGGTAAAGGTGAGTGGGATAAAAAAGCTGACTATGTTGGAAAAGCTGCATTAGAGAAAATGGGTGCAGATCTTAAGGCTGGTCAAAAACCTTACAAACTTCAGTTAGTAGGTCTTGAGTTGGGTGGAAAACCAATTGAAGAATATGCTCCTGACTTTTGGTTAGTGTCACCTGAGAATGGTGGAGATCCTGTAGGATTTATCACATCACCTTGGTATCACCCTGAAAAAGGTCAAAATATAGCAATGGGATATGTACCATTTGATGGAACGTTAAATGCTAATGGTTTCCCTAAAGGAAAAGCTGGAACTAAATACAAAGTTCACTTACCTGCTAAATATTCAGACACACCAGGAACACCTGTTGATGCTGTGGTAGTAGATATGCCATTTACAGAATCTTATAACGCAAACACAAGAGAAGTCGTTAAAGGTTAAATTAATTATTTGGGGGAGGTTAATTCTCCCCCATTAATAATGACAAAATCATTTCTAATCCTAATTTGCATAATAATAGTAATTGCTTTAATACTCTTTCCACTATTTGTTTCTTACAAAGCTCAAAAAAATAATAAGAAAAATAAATAATGTTTGGTCAATTTTTAAATATAATTGTTCGGTCTATTAAATTAGATAAAACTCTTTACAAAGATAATAAGAACTTTGGTGAGGCTGCAATATATTTTGCAGGCCTTATAATGATACTAGACGGCTTAGCTGGAGCTGTTGCTGCGAATACTGTTATTAAAACTGCAGTTGCAATGTCTGGCTTAACTGCCATTCTTACCTGGTTTGTATGGGGACTATTTATTTATGTTATTGGTGTAAAATTATTTCCAGATAAAGAAACTAAAGTTCCATTTAAAAAAGTTTTAACAGCTGTAGGGTTTGCTCATGCACCAGGGCTTTTAAGATTTTTTGCTGTAACACCAGATTTAATGATCCCAATTATATTTTTAACTCAGTTCTGGATATTTGCAGGATTAATCATTTCAACAAAACAAGTTTTAAATCTAAAATCTAATTTTAAATCATTTGGAATAGTCTTT
Source organism: Candidatus Pelagibacter sp. uisw_098 (assembly GCF_059512505.1). Next base: position 398,173 of record NZ_CM183454.1, on the reverse strand, counting down.
TTAGCTTTTTTAATAATTGCTTTTCTTTCAATATCTTTTGTAATGAGCAAAATGAATGCTCTACCTATAAGCAATATCAGTTAAATCGGAAATATAGTTTTTGAAAGTTTACAAGAATTACAGGTTTTAAATCCTGTTAAAATTAAATTTTGAGAAACACTCAGGTCTTCTTTTTTACACTCTTCACAGAAATCATCTAATTGTAGAACTTCTTCATCATTAGTTTGATCATCAAAGTCTTTAGTCATTGTCAGTAAGGCCAGCGCCTGCTCCACCTTGTTTTAGGCTTTCATTTTCTTCAACAAACGTTTCTTCTGAAAGCTTATAGAGCTCATTCCATTCTTTCTCTTCAAACGAGTCTCTATTTTCTAAAACCTTTAAGTAAATATTTTCAGCAGACTCGATGATTTCGTTTTTAATGTAATTAGAATAAATATTGTTATTAAAGTTTAATAAAAACTCCCTATTGTCCATTTTTAAGAATATTCTTTTACCGATCACCTCAGCAGCCCTACTTACAAATGGTAAGAAAAGTAATGGATATGAGACTTTTTTAAACGTTATCTCATTTAAAGTTTCTAAAGTTTTAATCTGATCTAAAAAATTTACCCCTGCAATTATTGGACAATATTCATCTTTATTAGCCTCATTGTCTTGCTTTATGATGCTGATATTCTCTAACCTTAATTCTTTTTTTTTCTTAAAAAAACTATTTAAGTTTTTAATTCCAGGTAAGCTAAAAATCTCAAGTAATCTTATATTTTTTCCAATCTCTTCTGCAATCCCCCATGAATATCCAGCAGCCTTGCTCGATCTTTTAGAAACTGTATCTATTTCACTTAATGATCTCATGTTGATTAATTATAAACCCAATGTTCATCATAGTTTTTTAATTGTTCTGGTAAGGGTGCTCCTTGAAACATACATATTCTTAACCATTTATCAGAACGTGGATCAAATTTTAATGCTCCAAAAAATGATAACTTTAATCTCAGCATATCAATAGGCATTATTTTTTGGCCAATAGTATTGTCTTGTATTTCAGAATATGGAAATTTCTCTACTATAAATGCTCTTCTAACAACGTGTCTTAATTCATTATTAGTTGATAAAAATTTAGCAATGGTCCAGCTATTTTTAGTAACTGATAACAATTCATAAAGTTTTTTAATGTCTCTTGCAATTGCTAGAGGTTGCTCTAACTCAGCTCCCACTTCATCAAATCTATTTGCTAGTCTTGGCTCTTCTTTATTTTTTGAAATAAACCAAAAATTTAAATTATTTTCATCTTTAGAAAAATCTATCGTTAAGATATCTGGATATTTTTTTTCTAAAATCAGCTTTAACTCTTCTACCGTTCTTTCAGTTGGAATATTAAAATATTTTTCTTCTTCAGAACTCATTTCTTTAATTAAAGGTGAAGTAATATCATCATAAGGTTCCATCATCATTGAGACGACATATTCAATACATTCTTCACAATATTCTTTTTCTAAATACAGATACAGTTCATTAAAAGCATAATCTTGCTCAAAATTAAAATCATTATCTAGGTAAACAATAAATTCATTAAGATCTTTTAATAAAGATTTAATTTTATTTATTTGATATTCACTTTCTGTATTCCAAGAAGTGATATTCTTTATTGATTTTTTTAAACATTCTAAAAATAAGTTTTTATCTTTCTCTGATATTGTTTTTATCTCTCTTATCTTTTTTAAAGAAATCTCTCTTGCTGAAATCCAATTATTTAAAAGAGTTGGATGGTTAACAATAAATGGAGCCATTCCTAGCCCCGTAGAATTTCCTATTCCTAAACTTTTACAAATATTTATATCAAGTTTTACAGCTTTTTTTGGGTTCTTACTTTTTGCAACGTGATTAACTTGATCAAAAGTAAATTGCCTAACTAAATAAACCAACATCATTTCCAATCTAAAAGGCCCATATATTTCTTCTCGGTCTTTAATTCTAAACCTATCTGCTAAACCAAATTTACCTGACCCATAAACTGCAGTTGTTCTATATAAATAACCAACGCTAGTTATTAAATCATTATCAGGCTGCCTACCTTCGCTTAAGCATTCAACCACATGATTGAAAACTCTAACTGATTTATTAGCTCTTGAAAGGGTTAACTCTTTATAAGAAAGTCTGCCAAACTCTTGTTTTGGTACTTCGTTTTTTAATCTTTCAATATCTTGTTTTTTTGGTACACCATCAAAAAGCGTAAAGGCTGCATCCCATTTAGTAGCTATAACCCTGTCTGATCTTTCATTTTCATCTAATTCATTTGCAAAACAAATTAATGAATAAACTCTATTTTTTTTCTTAAATGAATACACCGCAGTGCCATAACCATGTTGGTTTAATTCAAATAAATCTCTTTTGTAATCCCAATCCTTAAACTCTTTTAAAAAACTTCTTAAAAATGAAAGTTTAGATTGATGAAAAGACCCTAGTCTTGATAATTTCATTACTACATTGGGGTCTCTTAAGGAGATATTCATTGGTTCATTTCTTTGTAAAAATTGTACCAGTTGTTTCCAAGAATTCCATTAACTTCATTTTCTGAAAAACCAACTTTTTTAAGTCCTGCTTCTAAGTTTTCAAATCCTCTTGCATCTAAAAACCAATCTGGTTGTTTTGGAAAACCAGGTTTATTTTTTGATCCTTCTCCATAATTTTTGCTTTTAGTCCAAGTACCATTTCTCATCCACTCAACAATAGTATCTGGTTGGTTTAAACAAAGATCTGAACCTATTCCAATTTTTTCAACCCCCATAATCTCAGCTGTCTTAGCTGTCATTTCACAAAAGCTTTCTAAAGGACAATCTGTTCCATCTTTTAAATGATGAGGATATAAAGATAGACCCAACATTCCTTTATGTTTGGATAAAATTTTTAATAATTCATTTGATTTATTTCTCTTAGCTGGATGCCAAAATGATGGGTTTGCGTGAGTTATTGCAATTGGTTTTTCACTTATCTCAATTGCATCAATTGTACTTTTTTCTGCTGAATGAGACATATCTATTACAAGTCCTAGTCTGTTCATTTCTTTAATTACTTCTCTACCAAAATTAGTAACTCCACTATCTATTGCCTCATAACATCCTGTCGCTAGTAATGACTGATTGTTATAAGTAAGTTGCATAAACCTGCATCCTAAATCGTAAACTTTTTCAACTAATCCAATATCATCTTCTATAGGTGAGCAATTTTGAAACCCAAAAAAAACTGCAGTTTTATTTTCAGATTTAGCTTTTTCAATATCTTTAAAACTTTTGCCATGAAAAATTAAGTCAGAATTTTCTGAAAAGTGATTTTCCCAGTTTTTTAATACTGTTTTTAGCTCATCGAAATCTTCATGATAAACAATGGTTACGTGGATTGCATCCAGTCCTGCTTGTTTATTGATCTGAAAAATTTCTCTAGACCAGTTACAATATTGTAAATTATCAATTTTAAAATTCATTGTGATCTTCTTTGTTTTAAAGAATATCAATAAGATAGATAAATTCTATTAATTTTATTGAAATTTTAGGCTTAATTTGAAATAACAATTTACGTTAGAATAAAATTACAACAAATGGCTAAAAATAAATTAAAAAAAGTATCAATTATTATGGGTAGTCAATCTGACTATAAAACCATGATATTTTGTCAAAATATTCTTAAAAAATTAAATATAAAATTTGAAACAAAAATAATATCAGCTCATAGAACCCCTAAGAGGATGTATGAATTTGCTATTAATGCAGAAAAGGATGGAATCGCGGTAATTATTGCTGGGGCTGGTGGATCTGCACATTTACCAGGAATGATTTCAGCCCTTACATCTCTACCGGTACTAGGAGTTCCAATTGAGAGTAAAAAGCTAAAAGGTCTTGATAGCCTTTTATCCATTGCACAAATGCCAAAAGGAATACCTGTTGGAACATTAGCAATTGGAGAAGATGGCGCAATTAACGCTGCTTTATTAGCTGCATCTATTATTGGTCTTAGTGATTTAACTGTCAAAAAAAAATTAAATCAATTTCGTTTAAGTCAAAGCAAATCTGTTAAAAAAAAACCAAAATAGTTTTAAAATATGTCTAAACCAATTCTTGGAATTATAGGCGGAGGTCAGTTAGGTAGCATGCTTGCTATTGCTGCAAATAAACTAGAGATTAAAACAGTTATTTTTTGTGACGATATTGATGCACCAGCACAAAACTTTTCTAATGATTTTGTACATGGTGAATATAATGATCAAAATAAGATTAACGAGTTTTTGAATAAAGTTGATGTTGTAAGCTATGAATTTGAAAATATTCCATATGAAACATTAAATGAAATTAATAAGATAAAACCTGTTTTACCGAAACCTTCTGTAAATAGAATAATTCAACATAGACTAGCAGAAAAAGATTTTATAAATAATTTAAATATAAGAACTACCCGGTATGTATCTATTGAAAAAAAATCTGATATGGAATCAGTTGAAGATTTACTTCCTGGTATACTTAAAACTACAACTCTAGGATATGATGGCAAAGGGCAACACCCCATTAGTAGTTTAGAAAATTTAGATTCAATTAATGTAGATTATTCAAAAAGTTATATTTTAGAAAAGCTTGTCAAACTTAAAAAAGAAATCTCAATAATTATTACAAGATTTAATGATCAAAAATATGAAATTTATGAACCCATTGAAAATGTACATGAAGATCAGATTTTAAAGAATTCTAAAATTCCAGCTGAGATTAGTGATAAAATATTAGAACAATCAAAGCTATGGGCAACTCAGATTTCTGAAGAATTAAAATATGTTGGAACTTTGTGTGTTGAGTTTTTCATTGATAGAAATGATAACCTTTATGTAAATGAAATTGCACCAAGAGTTCATAACTCAGGGCACTTAACAATTAATGCATATAATGTAAGTCAATTTGAAAATCATGTAAGAGCTGTTTGTAAGCTAGAACAGATACCTCTTAAAAAAGTATCAAATGCAATGATGACAAATATAATTGGTGACCAAATTACTAATTACAGAAATAAAGAACACAATGAAAATGAATTTTTCTTTGATTATCTTAAGAAAGAAGTTAAACAAAAAAGAAAAATGGGACACCTAACAACCCTTCTTAAATAGATATTACTCAAATGTTAAAATCAATCGAAGGAAATTTTGATAATCCAGAAGTTCATGAGTTTCTTATCAATCATTTCATTGAGTTAAGATCTGTATCACCCGAAGGTAGTGCTCACGTACTTGATATAGCTGGATTAAAAGACCCATCTATTAAATTTTGGAGCTTATGGGAAGAAAGTGACTTAATGGGTAGCGGTGCATTAAAATTCCTAGATAAAGAACATGGTGAATTCAAATCAATAAGGGTTAGTGACAGCTTTAGAGGTAAAGGAAATGGCACTAAAGTCATAAATCATTTAATTAACGAGGCAAAAAAGCTTAATATCAAAAAATTAAGTTTAGAAACTGGTGCAGGTGACTTCTTTTTAACTGCTAGAAAATTATTTAATAAGTGTGGTTTTGAGCCCTGTGAACCCTTCTCTCACTACAAAAAAGATATCAATTCTATCTATATGACTATGCTAATTAGCAACAAATAAGTCTTTAATTATTTAATCTTTTAAATTTAGTTGACAAAACCACAATAAATCTAAACAAAGCGTGAATTACTTAATTATAAGTAATAAAAGTAACACAACAATAAGTAAGAAGATAAATATGAGTCTACAAGGAAAAGTAAAATGGTTCAATCCAACTAAAGGTTTTGGTTTTATTGAAAGAGAAGACAAAGAAAAAGATGTATTCGTTCACGTTTCAGCAGTAAGAGATGCTGGCATGAATGGTTTAGACGAAGGTCAAGCTTTGACTTTTGATGTTGAAGATGGTCCAAAAGGTCCTTCAGCAGTAAACTTAAAAACTGCATAATATTCACACTTTTTATTGGCTGCGATTTTTAATTAAATTATTTTTTAATTATTTAGCTAAATATTTCAGCCAATACCACTCAATTTTTTATAAGAAATTCTTCTACTACTGTATTAAATTCCTCAGGTTTCTCTAAATGGACATTGTGAGAGCAGCCTTTAATTACCTTTAAATCACTATTAGGAATATTATTATTCAAAGTTTCCACTTGATTAAAATTATAAGCTCTGTCTTGATCACCCCAAATTATCAATGTTTCATTTTTAATATTTTTCAAACTTTCAATTCCGTTCCAATTTTTCATAGCAATCAATCCATTGTCAGCAGCTTCTACAGAAGTTTGTTTTCCAGCTTCCTCACAAAGATAAAAGTGTTTTGCTTTTTCTTCTTCTACAAACCAAGTTTTTGCTATTCTATATGCAGTATCTTTCAGTCCATTATTTTTTAACTTTTCTCTAGACTGATCAATAGTTTCAAATCTACCTGGTATATTTCCTCTTGGGCCAGTGCCATAACAGATTAATTTTAAAATTTTTTCTCCTACTAATTTTGCTATTTCTTGGACAATCATTCCGCCCATTGAATGACCTAGTAAATTAAATTTTTTTATTTCCTTTTTTTCTAATAAATTTAGTATTGTTTTAGCCATACATTCAATTGAATCACACGAGTTGACAGTATTACTGAAACCAAAACCAGGGAGTGCTGGGGCAATAACTCTAAAATTATCTTTAAAAAATTCTATTTGAGGGCTCCACATATCTGATGAGCCTAAAAAACCATGAACTAATACTAATGGAGTTCCGTTACCAGTATCTTCAGCAAATATATCTTGCATATTCATTATTTATTAATAATCATTGAATATATCAATTATGATTAAAAGAAAAATAACTAATCTATACGATGTTGAGTTTGTTCCATTTGATAATTATGGCTCTCCAGTGAAAGGTATGTATTGGCACAAAATTAGTTATGATAAAAAAAATGGGGGGCAAGGTACATATCTTCTAAAAATGGACCCAAATGCAAAAAGTTTACCTCATATGCACACTGGGTTTGAAGAATTTTTAATGCTGGAAGGAGAGCTAACTGATCCTGATAATAGAATTTTTAAAAAGGGTGATTTTGTAACATTTGAACCTGGTTCAGCTCACTCATCCCACACTAAAGATGGTTGCTTAATATTAGTTTTTATGAGAGGTATTAACCAACCATTGTGACAAAAATTTTAAACAAACTTTAAACAAAATTAAAAAGTACTTAATATTTATGATTGGAATTTTAGGTGGAATGGGAACCCAAGCAGGACTTGATTTTTGCAACAAACTAGCCATGCTAAATAGAGGAAAGATTGATCAAGAATATCCTCTTTTCATGCTTTATAATAAATCTAATATACCAGGTAGACCAGAATCAATAGGTGTTCAAACTAGAGCATTCTCAATACTTCCACGAAGTTCTAAAAATATCACCAGATATAACAAGGTTTTAAAAAGCTTACTTGAAGGTTGTAGATCACTAGAGAAAAGTGGCTGCAAATTTATTGTCATACCCTGCAATACTGCTCATTATTGGTATGAAGATTTAAAAAAAAAAATTAAAATTCCAATCATAAATATGCCTAGAGAAGTTTTTTTACATACAAAAAAAATTTGTAAGAAGAATACAAAAATTGGCCTACTAGCTACAGAAGGTACTTTAAAAACAGAAATTTATGAAAAATTATTCAAAAGTAAATATAAATTAATTAAACCACCGCATAATTTACAAATCAAATCTGTTAATAAAACTATTAAACATGTCAAGATGGGAAATATAAAATTAGCAGAAAAATCTATTAAACTAGCAATCAATTATTTGATTAAAAATAATTGTAAAAAAATCATATTAGGCTGTACTGAATTGCCTATTGCAATTTTTGCATTTAAGTCATTAAAAAATGTAAAAATATCAGAATTATATTTAGACCCAAATTTAATATTAGCTAATTCTTCAATGACAAGATATGGAAAATAAAAATGCTTTCTAAAACTAAAAAACCATATGTCATCTATATGGCTGAAATCATATATTCTTATGTTTCAATTATTAAAAAAAAAAATTTAGACATTGAGGCAAGAGAGGCTATTAATAAATTCATGGAAACTGAAGAGTTCAAAAAATTAAGCAATGGAACACTTCACGAAGAATGGTTTTCAGAACTTAAAAAAAATAATTATCTAGACCAAGAAACTGGAAAAAAAATACCTGAAGAAACAATTAAACTTTTAAATATTCAGAAAGATGTCACCATAAAACAATTAATAAAGATACCCGCTCTTTATGAGACAAAAGACAATACTTTAATTGAGGCCTCTAAGAGGGCACATCAATTTTTATGGCGTATGTGTGAGAGTTATGAGCTTTGGTGCAAGGAAACAAGTCAATCAGAGCAACTTATTTTAAATATTACTGATTAGATAGATTTAAAACTTTATTTGTTTTTTCTATTCTACGTTTAACTAATGCATAGAACTCATCATAATTTTCATCTTCTTCAATTATAGTTTCTTTATTGTCTATTAAACTCTTGATATTCTCAGTGGGAGTTTTACCAGTTATTTTCTTTACAGCCTTACTGGATCCATAAGAGAGACTAGCTTGATAGATATTTCCAGTATTTGCAAATGTGTATGCTGGCCCTAAAAGAGCTGTGCTTTGTATGCATCCATTAAGAAAGCAAAAAACAAATAATCCAATAATTATTTTTTTTAAAATCATTATAACCCTTCTTAACTCTAAGTATTTTAAAACACAACTCAAGGGCGAAAGTGTTCATTTTGGATATTAATGTCTAATATTGATGTAAAATATAACTTATAAGCTCACTATGGTTAAAATTTTTCCATTCATCTTTATAATTTTGTGGTCTTCAGCATTTGTTACAACAAAACCTATAATAGATAATAGTGATCCTTTTGCTGCATTAGCCTTTAGATTTTTTGTTGTAGCTTTTGGTTTTTTTATTTTTTCAATTTATGCAAAACAAAAAATTTTAACCAATACAAAGAACCTTCTGCAATCACTTTTTAGTGGTGTGCTTTTTCATGGCGTTTATTTGGGAGGTGTTTTTTACTCTGTTTCAATTGGAATGCCAACAGGAATTGCAGCATTAATTGTAACCTTACAACCAATCTTAACTAATGCTTTAGCGGGAAAATTTTTAAATGAAAAAGTTACTTTCGGACAATGGATTGGAGTAATCCTTGGATTTATAGGTGCCGCTTTAGTTTTAGGTTTTGATGTTGGATCAAGCCTTCCTTTTTTTGGAGTGATAGCTTCTTTTATAGCTCTGTTAGCTATTACAACTTCTACCTTGTGGCAAAAAAAGATAAGTAATAATTTACCTTTATCAGTTAGCAATATGTATCAAGCAATGGGTGGTTGTTTTTTTCATATACTGGTTGTTTTTATTTTTAGTGAACCTTTTATTAATTTTACACCTACATTTCTGATAGCAATGAGTCATCAGATATTTCTTGTATCTTTTGGAGCATTCACAATCTTAATGTATTTAATTAAAAATAACTCTGCAAGTAAAACTGTTTCTATATTTTTTTTAATACCACCAACTACAGCAATAATGGCTTGGTTATTTTTAAATGAAAAATTAAATAATCTAGATCTAATTGGTTTTGCTGTGGCAACTCTTGGTGTTTATATTGCAACTAGAAAGTAATAAATTTTAAACTCCTTTATACCCAAACTCTAAGCAAGCATCGGTAATAGAATGATAAAAAAATTCTCCAAAACTTCTTAGAGTGAATATTCTAACTTTATCTGGATTATCATCTAACATATCAATTGTGACCGACATTCCGTTGTAAGTTGAATTTAGACAAGTATCTTTTTTCAATTCATTAAAATTAAAGGGGCATCCTTTTTTTAATATCTCTTTTGTATTTTTTCCCTCTATTTGAATTATTGTTCTACTATGAGATATATTTGTTATAGCAAAATCTGCCTCTACTAGTTTTTCATTAATTTCTTTTAAAATTTCTTTTTTTGAAGAAACTAAAAGCCAGGTATTTGGGCCATTCCATAAAATTCTTGTATTAGTGTTACAGTTTATATTTAGAGTTTCATTTTTTAAGCTCAGATTATCTATCTTAATATTTTGAATGGCTGTTAAGGAGCTCTTATATTTGACTATTTGAATGATTAAAAAATCTTTTAGTTCACTCACTTTTAGCAGCTCATCATCATTTTTTCCCTCATGGTCACCAAATAGTCCTTTGTTATGGATGGCATTTAAAGCAGAAATTGAGCTCATGATCTTACCCTTTCACCCTTTGGATCTACGTAGTGTGATGAAACTATCTCTACAGGTATTGTTTTGTTTTTTAGAGGTGACATTGCAAATAGTTTTTGTCCTATCATATTTTTTCCATCCTTAAGTATTGCTAATGAAAATGGGTTATCATATTCAACACTCCAACATGATGCAGAGATATATCCTAATTTAGGATTTGGTATTGGAGCCATTGCATCTTTAACCAAATGAGATCCTTCAGGGATACTTGTTTTCTTATCAATTGGAACAACACCTACTACTTTTTGTCTATCTTCTGCTATGAATGCTTCTCTATCTAAAGAACGTTTTCCTATAAAGTCTTTCTTTTTACTAACCAATCCTTCTAAAGAATTATCATATGGAATGGTTCTGCCATCTAGTTCTGATCCTGCTATGTGACCCATTTCAATTCTTAGAGTTGATAATGCTTCAGTTCCATAGGGTTGGATTTTAAATTCTTGTCCTACTTCCATTATTTTTTCCCACATAAAGTTTCCATTGTCAGATTCGACATTAACCTCATAAGCAAGTTCTCCTGAAAATGAAATTCTAAAAATTCGTGCATGTACTCCAAATAAATCAGCTTCAAGATATCCCATAAAAGGTAAACCGTCGTTAGAAGCATCAATATTTGGAAATAGCTTTTGCAATAGATCTCTAGATTTTGGTCCTGCGATTGCTGCACCAGCCCATTGCTCTGTAGTTGATACTACATTTACATTTAGCTCTGGCCATACAAGTTGTAAATAATATTCTAGATGAGATAAAACATTTGCTGCTTGAGCTGTTGTTGTTGTCATATGATAATGATTTTCAGAAATTCTTGTTGTTGTTCCGTCATCCATAACAATTCCATCTTCTCTTAGCATTACACCATATCTTGCTTTACCAATTGGCAATTTTAACCAAGCATTAGTGTAAACACGATTTAGTAGTTCTGCAGCATCAGGTCCTTTAATATCAATTTTACCCAAAGTAGTTACGTCACAAACTCCTACATTTGTTCTAACGTTTTTAGCTTCTCTTTTTGAACCTTCAAATAAAGTTTCTTCTCCAATTTTGTAATATCTTGGTCTTAACCAGACGCCTGCATCTACAAACACTGCATTATTTTTTTCATGCCAAGTGTGCATAGGTGATTTTCTTGTTGGTTTAGAATGTTTGCCAATTTCTCTTCCAACAATCGCACCAATAGTAATTGGCGTATAAGGAGGTCTAAAAGTTGTGTGACCTACTTCTGGTACTATTTTGTTTTCTATGTTGGATACTAGTTGCAAACCATTGAGATTACTTGTTTTTCCTTGGTCAGTGGCCATTCCAAGTGTCGTGTATCTTTTTACATGTTCAATAGATCGATAACCTTCTTTTAGTGCAATTTCTATATCAGAAACTGCTACATCATTTTGGAAATCTAAAAATCTTTTATATGTTTTTCCTTTAGGCAAAGGTACACACCAAAATTTATCGTGAGTAGTTGATTTTTTTTCCATAACTATTGGCGATGATATTTTATTGTCATTATTGGTTATTTTTTTTGAAAGTTCATATCCACTTTCAAATGAATTTTTTAAAGTTTCTTCTAACGTAAAAGTTCCATTTGCTGCACCTAAAGTTGTTTCATTTTGTTTTGATAGTCCTGGCACAAATGCATCTATATCTTTATTAAAGGTGGTTTTATTTCCTGATTGAGACGCTAAGTGTATTGTTGGGGTCCAAAAGCCTGAAACACAAATACAATCACAATTAATAGTTTCTAAAGTTCCTAATTCATTTTTATCATCTGAAATTTTGGCAACTTCAGCAGATTTAACTTTTTTATAACCTTTAGCTGCAACAACTACGTAAGAGAATTTAATTTGAATATCTAATTTTTTTGCTTCATCTATGATTTCTGACTTAGGTTCTTTTCTAGTATCTAAAATAATTGGATCAACACCATTTTTTTTAAATTCTATAGCCGTTTCATATCCACTATCATTATTTGTAAATATTAAAGGTTTTTTACCAACTAAAACTCCATAGACTTTTAAATATTCCTTCGCTGCAGAAGATAACATCACACCTGGTGTGTCATTGTTTCCAAATACTAAAGGTCTTTCAATTGATCCTGATGAGATTAAAACTTCTTTAGCTCTAATATACCAAAGTCTTTGTTTTGGATTATATTTTTTAGTTTTAGGTAGGTGATCACTTAATTTTTCTGTCATCACTAACATATTATGATCGTAGTAACCAAATACTTGAGATCTATTCTTAACAATAACATTGGGCATTTCTTTAAGTTCAGAAATAATATTTTCTGCCCATTCTTTTCCTGTTTGATTTCCAATATTAACTTCACTCGTTAATAAAGTTCCACCAAATCTAGGTTTGTCTTCTGCTAAGATTACTCTTGCACCATTTTTAGCAGCAGCATATGCGCTTGCTAAACCAGAAGGTCCTGAACCTGCAATTAGTAAATCACAATACTCATATTTGTGTTCGTACCTTTCTTTATCATGTTTAGTTGATGCAACTCCAAGTCCTGCTGCTTTTCTTATAAATGGTTCATAAACTTTGTACCAAAAACTTTTTGGCCACATAAACGTTTTGTAATAAAATCCTGCTGGAAGAAATATCTTTAAGAAATTATTAATTGCTCCAATATCAAAATTTACACTTGGCCAACAATTAACACTTGTTGCTTCCAAACCTTCAAAGAGTTCTTGTTCTGTAGTTTTTACATTCGGCTCAGTTTCATTATTTCTGTATAGTTGAACAATTGCGTATGGTTCATCCACCCCTGCACCAAAAAAGCCTCTAGGTCTATGATATTTAAAGCTTCTTCCTATTAAATGAACTCCATTAGCAAGTAATGCTGATGCTAAGGTGTCACCCTCATAACCAAAGTAAGTTACTCCATTAAATTTAAATGAGATTTTTTTATCTCTATTTATTAATCCAATATTATCCAATCTATAATTTTGAGTCATATTAAATGTCTTCGTTAGCTTTAACTGTTTTAAATATTTCGTGAGTTGCGGTGTCTCTTTCCACTTTGATCCACTGTCTACATCCTGATATATGTTGCCATAACTCTTTGTGTTTTCCTCTTAAGCTTTTTCTATTATAGACAAAGTTATCCCAATCTATATCTGAAACTTCCTTATTAAGTTCTGGTCTTTTAACAGTTGCATCACCACCATATGAAAATTCATTTTGAGATCTCATTCCACAATGAGGGCATTTAATATGCAGCATTTATGAGATCCATGTTTTGGTTCCAAGTCCTTTTTCATCTAGTAAGTGACCTGTATTAAATCTACTTAAGCTATAACCTTCATTTAATTTATGAACTCTATCTTGAGCAATTGTATGTGCAAATGTCCAGCCTGAAGCTGGAGTTGCTTTAAACCCACCATAACACCATCCACAATTTAAATATAATCCTTCGATATGAGTTTTATCTATTATGGGTGAACCATCCATAGACATATCCATAATCCCACCCCAAGTTCTAAGCATTTTTAATTTACTTAGAAATGGCATCATTGCAATTCCCTCTGTTAGTACATGCTGGAGTGTTGGTAAATTTCCTCTTTGGGCATAACTATTATATCCATCCAGATCTCCTCCCATTACCATTTCACCTTTATCAGATTGACTAATATAAAAATGTCCTGCTCCAAAAGTAACCACACTATCTAATACAGGTTTTACAGGCTCTGTAACACATGCTTGTAAAAGATGAGTTTCTACTGGTATTGTCATATTTAGTTTTTCAGCCAAAATATTGGTACTTCCTGCAACACATAAACCAATTTTTTTAACTTTTATGTCTCCTCTAGAAGTTCTGACACCATTTATTTTTCCACCAGAAACATCAAATCCAGTTACTTCACAATTTTGAATTATATCTACTCCCATTGAGTCAGCTTGACGTGCATAACCCCAAGCCACAGCATCATGTCTTGCTGTCCCAGCACTTGGTTGCATTAATCCACCAAATATAGGAAATCTTACATTGTCTGAAAAATCTGCCATTGGAATAATTTCTTTTACCTCTTCTCTATTTAATAAAACTGCATCAATACCATTTAAGCGCATTGAGTTTCCTCTTCTTGCAAAAATATTCATTTGAGCGTCTGAGTGTGCAAGGTTAATTATTCCTCTTGGAGAAAACATTACATTGTAATTTAAGTCCTGACTCATCTTTCTCCAAAGATCCATTCCAAACTCACTAAATAATGCATTATCATCGTGCATATAATTTGATCTTATGATTGTAGTATTTCTTCCCATATTTCCACCACCAAGCCATCCTTTTTCAATGATAGCTACATTCGTAATATTATGTTCTTTTGCAAGATAATATGCAGTAGCTAGGCCATGGCCTCCACCACCAATAATAACAACGTCGTATTCTTTTTTTGGAGTAGCATCTTTCCAGGCTAGGTCCCATTTTTGATGACCAGAGAAAGCATTTTTGATCAAATTAAATATAGAATATTTTTGCATAAGATAATTTTATACAAACGAATATAAATAGTTCTTATTTTTTTTATATATATTTTTTAGAAGTTTCCAAAAAATTAAAATAGGATATCAATTGAGCATTAAAAAATAAATCTTATAGGAGTTTCAAATGAGCGAAGTTAAGTCAGACATTCAAATAGCTAGAGAAGCTAAAATGCAACCTATAAATGATATTTTAGCCAAGATAAATGTACCAGATGAAAGCTCAGCTTTTAGTCCAATGGGCAGACACATTGCAAAGATTAATTTAGAATATTTAGACACACTAAAAGATAAACCAAATGGAAAACTTATACTAGTTACAGCGATCACTCCTACTCCAGCTGGTGAGGGTAAAACTACAACTTCAGTTGGTTTAAATGACGGATTAAATAAAATTGGAAAAAAATCGATTGTTTGTTTAAGAGAACCAAGCCTTGGGCCTTCTTTTGGAATGAAAGGTGGAGCAGCTGGTGGTGGTTATGCTCAGGTAGTTCCAATGGAACAAATTAATTTACATTTTACCGGAGATTTTCACGCAATAACATCAGCTCATAATTTATTGTCAGCATTAATCGATAATCATATCTATTGGGGAAATAAGTTAGACATAGATGTTAGAAGAATTGTTTGGAAAAGAGTGATGGATATGAACGATCGTTCTTTAAGATCTATAAATATAAACTTAGGTGGAGTTGCAAATGGTTTTCCAAGAGAAGATGGTTTTGATATAACTGTTGCATCTGAAATCATGGCAATCTTTTGCTTATCAAATGATTTAGAAGATTTAGAAAAAAGAATTGGAAATATTACAATTGCCTATACTAGAGATAAAAAACCTGTTTATGCTAAGGACTTAAAAGCACAAGGTCCGATGACTGTATTATTAAAGGATGCAATTAGACCTAATGTTACTCAAACTTTAGAAAACAATCCTGCAATTATTCATGGTGGTCCTTTTGCTAATATTGCACATGGTTGTAATTCTGTAATTGCTACAAAGACTGGACTAAAACTTGCTGATTACGTTGTTACAGAAGCAGGATTTGGTGCAGACCTTGGTGCGGAAAAATTTCTTGATATTAAATGCAGAAAGTCAGATTTAAAACCTAGCTGTGTTGTAATTGTTGCAACTATTAGGGCTTTAAAAATGCATGGTGGTGTAGCAAAAGATGCCCTTAAAACAGAAAATGTGGAAGCCTTAAAAAAAGGTTTAGTTAATCTTCAAAGACACGTGGAAAATGTCAAAAAATTTGGTTTACCAGTTGCAGTAGCTGTTAATCATTTTATTAAAGATACAGATAATGAAGTAAAAGCTTTGATAGAATTTTGTGACACTATTGGTGTTAAAGCAAGTCTCTGTACTCATTGGGCAAACGGTGGTGAAGGTACAAAAGAACTTGCAAGCCATGTTGCTGAATTATGTGAGAAAAATGAGGACAAATTCAAATTCTTATATGAAAACAAAATTCCTCTATTTAAAAAAATAGAAACAATTGCAAAAGAAATTTATAGAGCAGATGAGGTTATTGCTGATACTAAAATTAGAGATCAATTAAAAAGCTTTGAAGAATCTGGTTACGGAGATTTCCCAATTTGTATTGCAAAAACTCAATACAGCTTTTCAACAGACCCAAGTCTAAAAGGTGCACCAACAGGACATTCTTTGCCAATTAGAGAAATTAAACTCTCTTCAGGAGCAGAGTTTATTGTTGTTATTTGTGGTGCTGTTATGACTATGCCTGGACTACCAAGAGTTCCGGCAGCAGACTCAATTAAATTGAATAAAGATGGTGAAATTGAAGGTCTGTTTTAAAAATTAGTTACGTATATAATTAATCCAATTTCTAACTTCACATGTTCTATCATTAAAATCTAATAGTTCATCTTGAGATTTTATGAATGAGATATGGCTTTCATACTCTTCTTCATTTAAAAAATTTTTATTTTCAAATAATCGCTCTTTACGACCATCCATAAGATTAAGCATCTGAAAATATTCATAATCAGGATGATATTGTAAACCAATAATTTCTGAGCTTCCCGCATTAAAGCTAACACCCATTACATTATTAACTTTGTCACTTGATAAAAGAGTAGTATTTTTTGGCAATTCACTTACTTCGTCAAAATTGAATGCTGGTGAGGTAAAAACTTTTTTTTTATCTTTGTATATAAAGTGTTTTTCACCTTCATTGTTAATAATTACATCTGATGCAATTCCAATATGTGCACCATTTTTTCCAGGATTTACTTTACCTCCAGCTGCTGTTGAGCAGACTTGTAATCCCCAACAAATTGCTAAAATCTTATTTTTATGATTAAAGCAATTAGATGCAAAATTGATATGTTTCTTAATGACATCTGTCATATCATTTACTCTCATTGCACCACCAGTAAACACAATGCCATTATATTTACTCATATTTTTTAGAGCATTCGTTGTCTCATCATCATGACCAGGATTTATGATTTCTGTATTTGTTAATGGTTCTATCTTTAAAATTAAATTTTTTAAATTATCTGCTGCAGAACTTCCAGCTGCTTTAATAAAAAACTCACTATCTTCTCTAATATTTCCCTCAACAATTAAAATATTCAAATTACTCATTTAAACAATTCTCCACTCATACTATGCTGATACATTGTTCTCATATCATTTTCTGTTAATTTTTTTGGATTTCCTCCAGTAGATGGATCTGCTAAGGCCATTTTTGACAATCTATCAATATCAAAATTCTTTTCATCAATCACTTCTGATAATTTGTGAGGCATATCTAGTTTTTTTCTTAAATCTAAAACCCAGTTAACAAAACCATCAAAAGATCTATCTTTAAGTTCTAAATAATCACAAATCTTTATTGTTTTTTTTTCAATTACGTCTTTATTAAAAGTTAATACGTAAGGCATGAATATCGCATTGGATAAACCATGATGAATATTATTTAAAGCATTTACCGGATGGCTTAATGAATGAATTGCCCCCAAGCCTTTTTGAAATGCTGTTGATCCCATGCTTGCTGCTGTTAACATATTTTGTCGTGCTTCAATATTTGATCCATTGTTAAATGCTTCAAATAACCATTCATTAATTAATCTCATGCCCTCTAAAGCGATTCCATCAGCCATTGGGTGATATCCTGGTGCACAATATGCTTCCAAATTGTGAGCTAGCGCGTCCATACCAGTTGCAGCTGTAATCTTTGCAGGCAAACTAAGTGTTAATACCGGATCCAAAATAACTATTGAAGGTAAAAATTTAGGATGAAAAATTATATTTTTTACACCAGTTTCTTCATTTAAAATTACAGATGCTCGTCCTGTTTCTGATCCTGTTCCAGCAGTTGTTGGTACAGCAATAATTGGTGCAATTTTGTCAGAGTTCGCTTTAGTCCAATTATCACCAACATCCTCAAAATCCCAAATAGGTAAGGTTTGGCCTGACATAAATGCAATAGCTTTACCAACATCTAAGCCACTACCCCCTCCAAAAGCTATTACTCCATCACAATTATTTTTATTATAATAATCAGCACCCTCAGTTACATTGGTGCCAGTTGGATTACCCACAACATCTGAATATAATTCAGCTGAAATACCACCTTCTTTTAAATTCTCTAGAACATTGATTACAATTTTTGATTTAGCAAGACCACTATCAGTCACTAACAATGGTTTATTAATGTTTAAATTTTTGCAAGCAATACTTAGATCTTTAATCCTATCCTTTCCAACCCACATGGTTGTTGGATAATTCCAATTTGACTTCATTTACTGGTCTCTTTTTAATTTTTATTTTTTTTAATTTCTTCTTCACAAAATTTTTTAGCTTCTGCAAGATCTGTAATTTTTGATTTAGATAATTTTTGACTTCCAGCTAGGCAGGCATCGACAGCTCTTTTTAAATTATAATCACTAAAATTTAGAATAACTACCATTCCAAGCACTATAAAAACAAATATTAATATATTTTTTACCATTGAATTTCTAATTTCTTATTTTCACATATAGTGTTTAGCATACTAAACATTAATGGAAAATGTTTAGAATTAAGATCTTGTAAAATTTTAGGTCCAATTTCTAATGCAAGTTGTGCACCCTCTACTGTAATATTTTTCATAAATTTTTCTTTAGCTTCTTTATATAAATATCCTTCACCTAAATATTTTCCCATCAAACTATTTCTTCCCCCTATTGCACTTACATATAAATCACCTAAACCAGCTAAGCCATAAACAGTTTCTGCTCTTCCTCCATAGAAAGAAACAAATTCAACCATTTCAGAAATTGATCTATGGATTAATGAGGCTGATGTATTTAAATAATATTTAGATTGAATTTCTTTAGGTGCTTTTGAATTGCTTAATCCTTCAGAAGCTCCAATTAACATTGAATAAATATTTTTAATTGCACCTGATAACTCAATGCCAGTTAAATCATCTGACACTTCTGTCGAATAATAATTTGTTGATATAATTTTTTTTAATCTTTCTGTTTCTTTAATATCTGGATTTGCGATAACAGTGCCTGTTCTCATTTTATATGCAAGACCTGCCGCTAAACAAGGTCCTTTGATTGCTGAAATATTTACTTCTCCATGACCCTTTTCCTTGAGAAGTTTTTTAATTTTATCTGAAAGTGTTATTAATTCATTGCCCTCAATGGCTAAACCTTTTGTTAATAAAATAATTGGAAGATTTTTTTTATAATTTTTTGATATCTGATTAACAAACCATTCAATTCCTACAGAACTCACTCCAGCAACAATTATATCTACCTCACCTTCAAGTATTGATTGTAATTTTTCAAATTTTTCTACCTTCAATTTTGATGGTAATTCAATATTTAAGGCAGGATGAAGATTATTATTTGATTTAATATTATTTATTAAATCATCTTCTAAATGCGTACCAACAAGTGTTACTTCATTCTGGTTTTCAAGGCATGGTACAGCAAATGCAGACCCCATTGCTCCAGCACCAATAATAATAATTTTTTTCATAATACTGTATTTTTTTATATTAATTTTTAGCATTTTGTTGGTAAAGTACAGTTATAAATTTATTAGGGAGAGGTGATTTTATGACAAAAGTAGCAATTATTGGTGCTGGACCTTGTGGTTTATCTGCTTTGAGATCTTTTGAACAAGCTGAAAAAAAAGGTGAAAAAATACCTGAAATAGTTTGTTTTGACAAACAAGATGATTGGGGAGGCTTATGGAATTACAGTTGGAGAACAGGTTCTGACCAATACGGCGACCCCGTACCTAACAGCATGTATAGATACCTTTGGTCAAACGGCCCTAAAGAATGTCTCGAGTTTGCTGACTATTCGTTTGATGAACATTTTGGAAAACCAATTCCATCATTTCCACCTAGAGAAGTTTTGTATGATTATATTTTGGGTAGAATTAAAAAAGGGAATTCAAAAAGTAAAATAAAATTTAGCACTACAGTTACTAATGTTGTTTATAATGGTAATAATTTTGAAGTTACTTATCGTGATAAAAAAAAAGCTACCTCTTCAACGGATATTTTTGACTATGTTATTGTAGCTAATGGACATTTTTCTGTTCCATTCATTCCAGAATATCCTGGTATGAAAGCTTTTCCTGGAAGAATAATGCACTCTCATGATTTTAGAGATGCAGAAGAATTTAGAGATAAAAATGTAGTTGTTTTAGGAAGTAGTTATTCCGCAGAAGACGTAGCTCTTCAATGTCATAAGTATGGAGCGAAAAGTGTAACAATAGCTTACAGACATAATCCAATGGGATTTAATTGGCCAAAAGGAATGAAAGAAGTTTATCACCTAGATAGGCTTGAGGGCAATAAAGCAATTTTTAAAGATGGTCATGTGCAAGAAGCAGATGCTGTAATTTTATGCACAGGTTATCTTCATCATTTCCCTTTTTTATCTGAAGACTTAAAATTAAATACAGGGAATAGACTGTATCCACCAAATTTATATAAAGGTATCGTTTGGCAAAATAATCACAAATTAATATACCTAGGTATGCAAGATCAATTTCATACATTTAATATGTTTGATTGTCAGGCTTGGTTTGCAAGAGACGTTATAATGGGAAAGATTAAATTTCCAGGTAGTTCAGAAATAGAAAAAGATATAAACAAATGGGTATCGATGGAAGAAAAATTAGAAAGTGCTGATCAAATGATAGATTTTCAGACTGAGTATACAAAAGAACTTCATACTTTATCTGATTATCCAAAAATTGATTTTGAATTGATTAGAAAAACTTTTAAAGAATGGGAACATCATAAAGTAGAAAATATTATGACCTATAGAAATAAGTCCTTTTCTTCACCTGTGACTGGATCAATTGGTCCAAAACATCATACTGCCTGGGAAGTTGCAATGGACGATTCTTTAAAAACATTTTTAGATCAGCCTAAAAAATAAGCCATAAGTTGTAATTGTGTATGATATTTGTAAAAAACCTTAAATCTGTCTCTGATCAAGAATGGTCAACAACCGAAAAATATCCAGGTGTTAGGTGGAAATTTTTAATTGATGCAGATTTTATGGGCAGTTCCGGACTTTCACTTGGTTTTGCAGAGATTGCTCCAGGGGGTAACTTGACCCTCCATTATCATTCACCTGCAGAAATATATGTAGTTACTAATGGCACAGGAGTATTGAATAAATCTGGTGAACTTGAAGAGATTAAGAAAGGTGATGTAGTTTATATTGCAGGAAATGCTGAGCATGCTTTAAAAAATACTGGAAAAGAAACCTTAGAATTTTATTGGATTTTTCCAACAGATCGTTTTTCTGAAGTTGAGTATATTTCAACAAGCTAAAATCTTAAGTATATTAGTTAAAAACAATTAATTAAAATATGGAATTATAATGAAGATTGGCTTTATAGGACTTGGAAATGTAGGTGGTAAACTTGCCGTTAGTTTATTGAGAAATAAATTTGAATTAACTGTTAGAGATTTAAATAAAGACCTTACAAAAGATTTTAAAAATAAAGGTGCAAAAATTGCAAATTCTCCTAAAGAATTAGCACAACAAGCTGATTTAATAATAACATGCCTCCCTTCTCCAAAAATTTGTGCTGAAGTGATGGAAGCAGAAGATGGAGTTATAAATGGACTTACCAAAAATAAAATTTGGCTTGAAATGAGCACTACTGATGAGTCTGAAATAAAAAGATTAGGTAAGTTTGTTAGGGAAAAAGGAGCAATACCACTTGATGGCCCAGTTAGCGGAGGTTGTCATAGAGCAGCTACAGGAAATATTGCAATATTCGTTGGTGGAGAAAGAAATGCTTTTGAAAAGATATTACCTGCATTAACTATGATGGGTAGGAAAATTTTACATACTGGAGAACTTGGTTCGGCTACTGTTTTAAAAGTAATTACAAATTATTTAGCTTCTACTCATTTAGTTGCTCTTGGTGAAGCTTTGACTGTTGCTAAGAAATCTAATTTAGATTTATCAAAAGTTTATAAAGGTATAGCTGTTTCCTCTGGAAATTCATTTGTTCATGAAACTGAAAGTCAAGTAATCTTAAATGGTTCTTATAATATTAATTTCACAATGGATCTTGTTCTTAAGGATACTGGCCTGTTTGATAATTTAGCTAAAAAGTTAAATGCACCTTTAGAAATTTCTCCTTTAATTGTTAAAATATTTGAAGATGGTAAAAAAAAATATGGCTCAAGAGCTTGGTCTTCAATGATTGTTAAGAGAATGGAAGAGTTAAACAATATAGATTTTAGAGCAGATGGGTTTCCAGATGAATTAATTGATAATGAACAAGAAGAAAAAGGATATGAAATATAATTATCATGTTAAAGTACTATCATGCTAGATAAGAGAAAATTTTATATCAATGGTAGATGGGTTGAACCAAAAAAACCAAATACCTTTAATGTAATCAATCCATGTAATGAAGATCCATGTGCAATTATTTCTTTAGGCTCAAAAGAAGATACCAATGATGCAATTAAATCTGCTAAAAATGCTTTTGAAACATGGAGAGAAACTACCAAAGAAGACCGATTAAACTATCTAGAAAAATTACTCTCAGTTTATAAAAAACGGTCTAGAGAAATGGCTGAAGCTATTTCGTTAGAAATGGGTGCGCCTATAGATTGGGCAACAGAGGTACAAACTGCCTCTGGTCAATCACATTTAGAAGATTTTATTCTAAGACTTAAAAATTTTAAATTTGACGAACACTTTAATGAAAAATCAAATAACCATATTTGCTATGAACCAATTGGTGTTTGTGGACTGATTACTCCTTGGAATTGGCCTATTAATCAAATTGCTTTAAAGGTTATTCCGGCATTAGCAACTGGGTGTACAATGATTTTAAAACCTTCAGAAATTGCTCCTATTTCAGGAATGCTGTTTGCTGAAATGATTGATGAAGTTGGTTTTCCAAAAGGTGTCTTTAATTTAGTTAATGGTGATGGGGCTGGAGTTGGGACACATTTATCTGGTCATCCCG
The DNA here is from genome assembly GCF_059512505.1 of Candidatus Pelagibacter sp. uisw_098. Next base: position 374,911 of record NZ_CM183454.1, on the reverse strand, counting down.
ATATTGATATGATTTCTTTTACTGGGTCAACGAGAGCTGGGAGATTAATTTCTAAAAATGCCGCTGAAACAATCAAAAGAGTCTGTCTAGAGTTGGGAGGCAAAGGTGGAAATATTGTGTTTGCTGACTCTTACCCTAATGCAGTTAGAGATGGGATTAGGAATGTTATGACTAATTCTGGGCAATCATGCGATGCACCAACAAGAATGTTGGTTGAAAAATCTATCTATCAAAGAGCTATTAAAGAAGCTGCAGAAGAAGCAAATCTAATAAAAGTAGATGAAGCCTCAAAAAAAGGAGATCATATTGGTCCTGTAGTTTCAAAAATACAATATGATAAAATTATTAGTCTAATTAAAAGTGGTATTGAAGAGGGTGCTACATTAGCAGCAGGTGGTCCCGACCTACCAAATAATTTAAATAAGGGCTATTTTATTAAGCCAACAATTTTTACAAATGTTACAAATGATATGGAAATAGCAAAAAAAGAAATTTTTGGCCCTGTACTATCCATCATTCCTTTTGAAACAGAAGAAGAAGCAATAGAAATTACTAATAATACTGAATATGGTTTGGGAAATTATTTACAAACTGAAGATAAAGAAAAAGCTCATAGAGTTGCAAAAAGACTTAAATCAGGTTGTGTATATATAAATGGCAATGCTGCAGATCCAGGAACCCCATTTGGTGGATTTAGACAATCAGGAAATGGTCGAGAGGGTGGAGTGTGGGGTCTTGAAGAATACCTAGAAATTAAAACTGTCACTGGGTGGAAATAATTCATGATTGGATTTGTAATGGTTGGGACTAATGATCTTGATAAAGCAATCACGTTTTATGATACTTTACTTGAGACGATAGATTTAAAAAGAGTAATAACCAGTGAAAAATATGTAGGATACTCATCCAAAAAAAATCCTAAAGAAATTGAATTTTATGTAACAAATCCAGTCGACAAAAAAAAAGCGACGTATGGAAACGGTACACAGATATCATTCGCAGTAAAATCAAAAGAAACAGTTGATAAATTTTATAATATAGGAATTAAGTTAGGTGGAAAAGATGAAGGAGCCCCAGGAATAAGATCTGGGGATTATTATTGTTACATTAGAGACCTTGATGAAAATAAAATTTGCTCGTTTGCTAAAATAGATAATTAATATGCACTTAATACATAGGGGAATTGTAAATAAAAACTACAAAGAAAATCTTTTAAAATCATTTAAACAATCATTTAAAAAAGGATATGGGATTGAAACAGATATTCACGTCACAAAAGATGGTGAATTTATTTGTTTCCATGATTTTACTTTAAAAAGAACTTTTAAAAAAAATCTAAGCATAAAAAATCTTAATTATTCTCGGATTAATGAGATTAGCACTAAGTTTAATAAGCCAATTCCACTCTTAAAAGACTTGTTGAAATGCTCAAAAAATAAGTACTCTCTTCATATTGAAATCAAACCAATCTTTTCAAAACCTCTTCTAAAAAAACTCTTGAAGGAAACATCAAAATTTACAAAATGTGTATTCATTTCCTTTAAACACGAAAATATTTACAATCTACTTAAGATTAAAAAAAATACTAAAGTAGGATTATCTTTTTCACCACCAACAAGTATTAAGGAAATAACTGAGAAATCAAATAACAAGAATATCAATTGTCTAATATTAGATAAATCTTATTTAAAAAATAAGAATATCAAAAATTTAAAAATTGAAAAATATTATTATACAATCAAAACTAAATTAGAATTTAAAAAATATAATAAAAAAAATAACTTAATATTTGAAAATATATAAGATTATTTTTTTAAAAAGTTTAACCTTCCTAAAATTTCATCTCTGTCCATATAATATCCTTGTAAATGACGATGACCAGAATTTGGATTAAAAGCTGTTCTTCCATGAAGAGCTCTTCTGTTATTAAATGAAAAAATATCACCTGGTTCTAATCTAAACTTAATTTGAAATTTATCATCGTGTAAAAGATTTCCAAATCTACGGTGTGCTTCGTATACCTTGTCCATAATATCAGGGTGGCAGTCTAACGTATCCATTGTAGCTACACTAAATCTTATATCATTATAGTCTCCGTCCTTAGTTAGTGAAATCGCAGGAGCATGGAAGTTTCTAACCGTTTCTTGCGTATAATCTTTATCTCTAAATTTAAGAGGTACACTTACAAGGGTGTTAAAAATTTCTTTTTCGTTCTTTTTTAAATAGTCTGCTACTGCAAATCCATCTACACATGAAGAATTTCCTCCTTCTGCAGAATTAACCAAACAGTGAAGAAACTGGTAACCAGGGGGTGTCTCGAACCAAGGTAGGTCCATATGATTTCTTAAGGCATGTGCCGTATATGCTGAGTTATTTGGTTTTGGAACATTAATAACTTCAAACGGTGTATTAAAAAAAGTCTGCCTTGTATGGCTTATTCTGTTTAAAACTGGAAATGCAGACTCTTTTCCAACTGGTGTATTTTTAACAATTGCTATTCCCTTGTAATGTAAAAGCTCAAGCCATTTTAGTAAACCCTGTTCACTATTTAAAATTTTATTGTGATCAATGGTTACAGATTCTAAATTGTTTTCTAAAGAGTTATCCCATAATTGATAGGGAGAATTATATTTTTCTTTGTTTTTTATCGTATAACAATTTTCTCTAAGCCATTTTGGATCATAGTGACTTATATGATTTCCCTCACTCCATTTTACTACTAATTTACCCTCTTCATTTACTTTTGATTCTTCAGCAATTAAATTTTTTGAAACTTCAAGAATGTTAAACATTCTATGATTGGTATCTTTATCGTGTGCTGTAGGACAATTATCTCTCAACCAAAAATAGTTAAAACTGCTCTCCTCTCCATCGCTCCATTTAATAAGTAGATTTTTTTTATTTTTTTCTACTTTTGAAATACTTGTCATATTCCTATGATTATTTAGTTTTACGTACTTTTCAATGCAATTTATAGTTGTAAATTAAATTGTTACTTGAATTTCAAAGTCATACCTTATTAACTATCCTCAATAAAACTTAACTATAGGGAGAGAAAATATGAGGTTTTTAAAAAGATTACTACTTTCGGCCTTCTTTATATCGACATTATCATTAGTAGGTACTAGTGCGAATGCTGCTTGTAAAGCGAGATTGGGAGATTTTGATTGGAGTAGTGCTAATATTCATACAGCAATTACTTCTTTCATTCTTGAAAAAGGATACGGATGTAATGTTACGGTAACAAAAGGAAGTACAACACCTATTATGGCTGCCCACTACGATGGTCAACTAGATGTAATCACTGAGGTTTGGTATGACAATATTATAGCAAACTATGAGCCACATGTTGAGGCTGGTACTATTAAAAATATTGGAGTTAATACGCCAGATTCACAACAAGCTTTCTACGTGGACAAAACTACAGCCGATAAATACAATTTAAAATCTGTTGAAGATATGAAAGATCCTAAAATAGCTGCACTATTTAAAGATCCTGAAAACCCTTCAAAAGGTAGAATGACTAGCTGTATTTCAGGTTGGACTTGTTATACTGTAAACTTGGTTAAACAAAAAGAGTATGGTTTAGATGAACTTTATACAAATTTTGATCCAGGTTCTGGAGGAGCGTTAGATGCTGCTATTGCAGGTGCTTTTGCTAAAAAGAAACCTATCTTTACATACTATTGGGCCCCTACTGGCTTAATGGGTAAAGTTGATCTAGTTAGATTAACTGAACCTAAGTGGAGCAAAAAATGTTGGGATGATATGTCTGTAGTTGTTGAAAAAATCAAAGCAGAAGGACCAGAGGCATATACTAAATCTTGTGCTAGTGAATACAGAGATATGGCGTTAACTAAATCTGTATTGACTAAATGGGCTGCCGCTCATCCTGCAGAAACTAAGTTCTTATCGCAGTACTCAATTCCTACTGCTACTGTTAATAGAATGTTAGCCTACTATGAAGATGAGTCAGATGGTGACATGGATTTAACAGCTAGAGAATACTTAAAATCAGAGTCAGCTTGGACTTCATGGGTTCCTGCTGATGTTGCTAAAAAAGTAAAAGCAGCGCTTTAATTTTACGTAACAAATAATTTGAAAGAGCCCTACGGGCTCTTTCTTCGCAAAAAAAAGAAATAATCATATGTTTAAAAATAAAAAAAATTTATTTAACTTAAGTCTATTGGGAATTTTTATATGGTTATTAATTTCAAGTTATAATTCATCGAAAAGAAAACCTGAAACTGTAGGTGAATTATTTAAAGATTTTTCATGGTTAAGTGATTGGCCCAAATGGTTAGATTTACCATTAATGCCATTAATTAATAAATGGTTCAAAGCACTTAATGAAAATTATGGTTTTATCTTTGAGGCAATAAATAATGTTTTACTTGCAATGTTAATGGGACTGAAAAACTTTTTAGTTCAAGCTCCATGGCCTTTAGTAATTATTGGTGTTGTAATACTTGCTTATTATGCAAGTGGTAAAAAAATCAAAACTACTGTTGCAGTAGGTTTTTGTACATTTTTTATTGGATTTTTACATCCTCGTTTCTGGGATAAGGCAATTGAAACTACTTCAATTATGTTAATTAGTATATTTTTATGTCTCATTATTGGTGTTCCAATAGGAATTTGGATGTCTAGAGCTAACAGGGTAAGAGAGAAAATTCTTCCTATACTAGATTTAATGCAAACAATTCCGGCATTTGTGTATTTAATTCCAGGGATAATGTTATTTGGTCTTGGTGCTGTTCCAGCAATCATTGCAACTTTTATTTATGCTGTTCCTCCATTAGTTAGATTAACTGATCTAGGTATTAGGTTGGTTGATACAGAGGTTACAGAAGCAGCAGACGCATTTGGAGCTAGCAAAAAACAGAAATTATGGGGAGTGCAAATTCCACTCGCACTACCTAATATTATGCAGGGAGTTAACCAATGTACAATGATGGCATTATCAATGGTTGTTATCGCATCAATGATTGGAACAAGAGGTTTGGGTGATGAAGTTCTTCTAGGTCTTCAACAATTAAATGTTGGTAGAGCTGCAGAAGCAGGAATAGCAATTGTATTATTGGCAATTGTACTGGATAGAATTACTCAATCTTATGGCGAAACACTTCAAGAAAGAAATTCTCCCACCAAGGAAGTAAAAAAATAATGTCAAAAATAGAAATTAGAAATATCTATAAAATTTTTGGCAATAAACCACAATCTATAATGCCCATGGTTAAAAATGGTGGAACAAAAGATGACATTCTAGAACAAACTGGACATACGGTAGGATTAGATAATGTTTCTTTAAATATAGAAGAAGGTGAAACTTTTGTTTGTATGGGTTTATCTGGTTCAGGAAAATCTACATTAATAAGACATATAAATAGACTAATTGATCCGACAGAGGGTGAAATTCACATTGATGGTACCAATGTTATGAATTGTAATCCAGAGGAGTTAATTGATTGGAGAAGAAATCGTATTAGTATGGTTTTTCAAAGATTTGGTTTATTTCCACACAAAACTGTCATGCAAAATGTTGGCTATGGTTTAGAGATGCAAGGTAAATCAGAAGAAGATAGAGACAAAATTGCTATGGAAAAAATTGATGACGTTGGTCTTAATGGTTTTGAAAACCAGTTTCCAAATCAATTATCTGGTGGAATGCAACAACGTGTTGGCTTAGCAAGAGCTTTAGCAACAAATTCTGATATTATGTTAATGGATGAAGCCTTTAGTGCATTAGACCCTTTAATTAGAAGTGATATGCAAAAACAATTAATAGATCTTCAATCAGAGTTAAAAAAAACAATAATTTTTATTACCCATGATTTGGATGAGTCATTAAGATTGGGTGATCATATTGGAATACTAAATGCTGGAAAACTAGTTCAAGTTGGAACACCTATAGATATAATAATGAAACCTGCAGATGATTATGTAAAAGCTTTTGTTAAAGACGTTAATAGAGCAAGGGTAATTAAAGCAAAAGTTATTATGAAAAATGTAAATGAGGTTAATGGAATTGATAAATCAAATTTAATCAAAGTCCAAGAAGATCAATTCATTGAAGAATTTTTACCCCAAATAGTATGCACAAGTGCTAACTGTGAGGTTGTTGATAAAAATGGAAATGTTAAGGGATATATAACCAATAAAGAACTTCAAGAATCTTTAACAAAAACATAATTAATGATTAACCAATCATTAAAAAATAAAAAGATTATTATATCAGCTGGTGCTTCTGGGATTGGTTGGGCAACTACAAAAATTTGTCTTGCTAGAGGTGCTTATGTTTATCTTTGCGATATAGACAGTAAGTCTCTAAGTAAATTGAACAAACATCCTTTAAAAAATAAAAAATTATTTGCTTATCTTTGTGATGCTTCAAACGAATATCAAGTCTCCGATTTTTTCGAAAAAGTTAAAAAAAAAACTAAGAAAATTGATGCTTTAATTAATAACGTAGGTATTGCTGGACCCACAGGTTCTCTTGATAAATTAAAATCAAAAGATTGGGAAAATACTTTGCATGTAGATGTTAATAGCCATTTTTATTTTACTAAAAAATCTATACCTCTAATTAAAAAATCTAAGAACGGATCAATAATTAATATTTCATCGACAGCCGGAGTACTAGGCTTTCCACTTCGTTCTCCTTACGCTGCAAGCAAATGGGCAATAATTGGTGTCACAAAAACATTGGCCATGGAGCTTGGAAAATTTAATATTAGGGTTAATGCTGTTTGTCCAGGAACTATTAAGGGCGATAGAATGAAAAGAGTAATAAGAGATAAATCAAAATTTACTAAAATTTCAACAAAAGTAATTGAAAAAGATTTTGTTTCGATGAGCTCAATGAAACAATGGATCTTAGAAGAAGATATTGGAAAAATGTGCTCATTTTTAATTTCAGACGATTCTAGCAAAGTTTCAGGACAAGTAATCTCTGTAGATGGTCACACAGAAAGAAATGATTAATTTATCTTAATTTTTTTTCGTATTTCTTTCTCATTAATAATAAATCTAATAAATATTCATCTCTGATATTTGAAATTTTTGCTACTGACTTTCCTTTTGCTTGCTTTTTAGTTCCATCTACTAATCTTTTAATTAATTTTTTTGATAAGTTTGGGGCTTTTAATTTTGTCCAAGGTAATTTTAAAGCTGGTCCGAACTGCTCCAACATATGTTTCATTCCTGATTTTCCACCTGCTAAATGAAAGGTTAAAAAGGTACCCATTAATGACCACCTTAAACCAGGTCCATCCTCTATTGCTCTATCTAAATCCTCTGTTGTTGCATAGCCTTCATTAATGATATGGAGTCCCTCTCTCCATAAAGCTTCCTGCAATCTATCAGCCAAATATCCTGGTAACTCTTTTTTTACAGCAATAGGATTCATTGAAATAGATTTATAAAAATCATTAGCTTTTTTTAAAATTGATTTAGATGTTTTTTTTCCCGGTACAATTTCAACAGCAGGTAACATGTAGACTGGATTAAATGGATGGCCAATAATTCCTCTATTAGGATTTTTGCATTTTGAAAAAATAACAGAAGGTAACAATCCTGATGAACTTGAAGATATAATAGCATTAAGTTTGGAATATTTTCCTATGTCTGACATTAACTTTGTTTTTAATTTATAGTTTTCTGATGCACATTCTTGAATAAAATCCACATCTTTTAATGTTTCTAATAATGATGTTTTAAAACTTAAGTTTTTTAAATTAATTAATTTTTTTTTATAAAGTTTTTTTACAAATGGAAGGGATCTTTTAATTTCTTTAATTAATATTGCTTTTTGTTTAAAATTTAAATCAAATGCTGAAACTTTTTTGTTGTGCGCCAACATTCTAATAATCCAGCCAGTACCAATAACTCCAGTACCAATTACTGCAATTTTATTTATCTTACTCAATATGAATCTTATTTATGCTTGATAAGTTTTAGTTTTTCTCTTGTTTCTGCTGGTGTCATAATAGAAGAACCAAGATCATCCACAATTCTAATAGCTTTTTCAACTAATTGCGCATTAGTTGCTAATTTACCTCTAGATAAATATAAATTATCTTCAAGTCCAACTCTTGGATTACCTCCCAACAAAACAGTCTGAGCAACAAAAGGCATTTCATTCCGTGAAATTGCAAACCCCGACCAGATACCTTCTTTAGGCATTATATCTAACATGGCTTGCATTGCTAAAGTAGTTGCAGGCGCCCCCCATGGTATTCCCAAACACATTTGAAACATTGGTGGATCGCTTAATAATCCTTCTTTGTAAAGTTGTGCGCCAAACCACATATTTCCTAAATCAAATGCTTCAATTTCTGGCTTAACACCAATTTCTTTTAATCGTTTTGCAGCTTTTCTTAAATCATTTGGCGTGTTTACTGTGATTGTAGAGCTGTCACCGAAGTTTAAAGTTCCAGCATCTAATGTACAGATTTCTGGTAGGAATTGTTCAGCATTAGCAATACGCTCCATTACATTTGCCATATCTGTCATTGGACCAAAGTCTAATGGATTATTTCCTTGTCCAATATCAAGGTCGCCGCCCATGCCTGTCGTTAAATTTAAAATAACATCCGTATCACTTGATCGAACAAGATCAACTACCTCTTTATATAATTCTAATCTTCTACTTGGTTTACCATCGTCTTCCCTGACGTGAATGTGTGCAATTGCTGCTCCTGCTTTAGCAGCTTCTATTGCTGCAGTCGCTATTTGTTTTGGTGTCTTTGGTAAATCAGGATGTTTACTAGCCGTGTCACCAGAACCTGTTACTGCGCAAGATACAAAAACTTTATTGTTCATCATTTATAATTCAAATATAGTTTAATTTAATAAAAATGGAAATAACAGATTTACAAAAAGATTTAGCTGCAACCTTCAGATGGACAGCTAGACTAAATATGCACGAAGGCGTTGCAAATCATTTTAGTGTCTGTTTACCAGGCTCATCTACTGACTTTTTTGTAAACAAAGCTGGAATACATTTTAGTCAAATAAAAGCTAGTGATTTAATTTTAGTTACAAAAGAAAATATAGAAAAATTAAAAAAAAAACCAGAAATTGTAGATCCAACTGCAATCAATATTCATGGAGTAATTCATAAAAAGGTAGCTCATGCTAAATGTATTTTTCATACACATTCTAAATATGCTACAATTTTATCAACCCTTAAAGATCCTACATTAAAGCCTATAGATCAAAATACTATGATGTTTTATAATAGAGTTTCTATCTTTAATGAATTTGGTGGCTTGGGTTTTGAAGAAGAGTCTGAAAAAATGGCAAGTGCCTTAGGAAACAAACAGCATATGCTGCTAGCTAACCATGGAATAATAATCACAGGTGAAACTATTGCAGAGGGTTTCAATGCCTTGTATTATTTTGAAAAAGCTGCAGAAACTTATTTAACAGCATTGTCAACTAACAGGGAGTTGAATGTAGCTAGTCATGAAATTGCAGAAAAAACAGCTCAAGAAACTGCAAATTATCCGATTGATTTAGCGGGGATGCATCTTAATCAAATAAAATTGATTTTAGATAAAGAAGAACCAGAATATAAGAATTAAATATGTCTATATTGTTAAATACACAGAAGATTATTAAAGATTGGACCGATTATAATAATCATATGAATGTCGCCTATTATGTTTTAATTTTTGATCTTTACGGTACTGAAACTTTGATGACAAAATTTAATATGGGCGAACATTCAGCAAAAACAACAAAAAAAAGTACCATGGTTGTTGAATCTCATATCACTTATGATCAAGAAGTTAATGAGGGTGAAGAAGTGAATATAAATTTAACCTATTTTGATCATGACAAAAAAAGACTTCAGTATAAATTTGAAATGACCCATAAAGAAAAAGAGTATTTAGCATCGTCAATAGAATTCTTATCTCTATATGTTGATTTGAATAAAAGAAAAGTTGCTGAATTTGAGGATGAAAAAATTAAAATAATGAATGAATTTATTAAAACAAATAAAATTAATTTTAATAATATAGGTTTAAAATTCTCAGCTAAATTAAAAAAATAAACTAATTATCAATATTTTGATTGTTCATCACATTAATAATTACAACTCCAACAACAACTAAAGCTAGTCCAAAAATAGTTGCTAAATTTGGAACTTGCTTATATTTAATAATTCCAATTAGAGTTAAGGCTACTATTCCAACTCCTGACCATGTAGCATAGGTGATGCCCACTGGTAAAACCTTCATTACATGAGACATTAAATACATACAGCCACTGATAGCAACGACTGATATTAGGGATGGAATCCATCTGGTAAAACCTTCGGTTGCTTTTAGTGATCCTGTTGCAGTAATTTCTAGTAAAATAGAAACTATTAATAGCATATAAGCTTCGGTTAAAGTCATAGGAACCTTATATATTTTGACAAAATAAATTTCCAGAAATATATTCTTTTAATGGAAGTTAAACTTTTATCAGGGGCTCTTGGAGCTGAAATATCAGGTATAGACCTTAAAGATTCCTCAAAAGAAAATTATAAAAAAATAAATAACCTGCTTTTAGAACACAAAGTAATTTTTTTTAGAAATCAGGATATCACCCACAATGAACAGATTGCATTAGCTCAAAACTGGGGTCCACTAGAAAATCATGCTTATGTGAAGGGATTAAATAATCACCCTGAAATAGTAAGAATTGTAAAAACTAAAGAAGAAAAAAATCAATGGGGGGAGAATTGGCACACTGATGTTAGTTACAATATTAAACCAACTAAAGCTGTAATTTTAAAATCTATAAAGATACCTCCCGTGGGTGGAGACACTTGTTTTTCTAATATGGAACTTGCATGGGAAACTCTTGATGAAGAAATTAAAAAAAAGATAAAAGATAAAAAAGCTATTCATAGCTCCCTTGGAGCAGAATTTTTTATAGACAATTACAAGGGTATGTCAGGTCATGAAAAAAGAAATTACGATGAATATTCAAATGAACATCCCATAGTGAGAACTCATCCAGAAACAGGAAAGAAAATACTGTATGTAAATTGGACTTACACAAAACAAATAATTGGTTTAGATAAAATAGAAAGTGATGAAATATTAAAAAAGATATTTGAACATCAGGCAAGATTAGATCTAACTTGTAGATTTAATTGGACAGAAAATACTGTTGCGATATGGGATAATAGAAGTGTTATTCATTATGCGATAGCAGACTTTTATCCTGGCAGAGGTTTAGGTCATGAAAGAATAATGGATAGAATAGCTATTGAGGGTGATCAACCTCATTAATTCTAATTTATTAAGAATCTAGCAGGAAAAACTATATGAAATATGATTATATTATTATCGGTGGTGGATCAGCAGGATGTGTTCTTGCAAATCGTTTAACTGAAAATGGAAAATACCAAGTAGCTTTATTCGAAGCTGGAAAACCAAGTGATATTTGGAAAGTAAAAATGCCACTTGCTATTCTTTATACAATGCATGATCCAAAATATAATTGGAAATATTATTCTGAACCAGAGCCCCATTTAAATAACAGAAAACTATTTTGTCCTAGGGGAAAAATGATTGGCGGATGTTCTGCTCATAATGGTATGGTTTATGTGCGAGGTAACCCTAATGATTATGAAAGGTGGGCTTCATTTGGACTCAAAGATTGGTCTTACGAAAAAGTCCTTCCTTATTTCAAAAAAATTGAAACTTGGTCAGAAGGAGAAAATGAATATCGAGGTGGGAATGGCTTACTACCTGTTAATCAATCTAAAAATAAAAATCCATTATTCAAAGCATTTATAGATTCTGCAACTGAGGCTGGTTATGAAATGAACCTTGATATGAACGGTAAAAATCAAGAAGGTTTTGGCATGTATGATGTGACAATTGACAAGGGAGAAAGAGCAAGCGTCTCTAAACATTATTTAAATCCCACAAAAAATAGAAAAAATTTAACAATTTTCACAGACTCCTTTGTAGAGAAGATCATCTTTGATGGAAAGAAAGCCATTGGTATTAAGGTTAAGATTAAGAATAAAGTTGAAAAAATTTTTGTTAATAAAGAGGTAATATTAAGTGGAGGTTCAATTAACTCTCCTCAATTACTCTTACTATCTGGAATTGGACCAGTTGAACATTTAAAAGAAAAAGGAATTGAAGTTATTCACAATCTAAGAGGTGTTGGAAGAAACTTACAAGATCATCTTGAAACTTATATCCAGCAAGAATGTAAAACATCTGACACACTGTATTCATATGTTAATAAATTCAATATGCTTAGAATAGGAATTCAATGGTTTTTAAATAAAACTGGACCCTGCTCAACTTCCTTCCTAGAAGCAGGTGGTTTTGCTAAATCCTCTCCTGAAAGAAACTATCCAAATATCCAGTTTCATTTTTTTCCAGCTTTTGTAATTGATCATGGCTTGGTTGAGCCTGATAGACATGGGTTTCAATTGCATGCTAGTCCTAATCATCCAAAAAGCAGAGGTTCAGTTACATTAGATACTTCAAGCCCTTATGATTATCCAAAAATTTTATTTAATTATCTTGAACATAAGGATGATCTCAAACAAACAGTGGAAGCTATTGAAATGGCTAGGAAAATTCTTGGACAAAATTCAATGAAACCATTTGCTGGTAAAGAAATTGGACCTGGATCAGATATTCAAACTCATGAATTATATGAAGAATATGTTAGATCTAAAGCAGAGACTGCATACCATCCTTCTTGTACCCTCAAAATGGGAATTGATGATATGGCAGTTGTAGATGAAAAACTTAAAGTACATGGAATTGAAAACTTAAGAATAGTAGATGCTTCCGTTATGCCTGAAATTACCAGTGGAAACCTAAACGCACCAACATTAATGATTGCTGAAAGAGCGTCAGAATTTATTCTTAATTCATGACGCCTGTACAAAATAATCCAAGAGGCATTCTATTTATTCTTCTTGGTATGATACTATTCTCCATTCAAGATGCTTTGATAAAATTTATTTATCAAGATGCAGCATTATATGAATTATATTTTGGAAGAACATTTATTGCACTAATTTTATTAGTTGGGTATCTCAAGTTTTCTAAACAAGAAATTATTTTAAAAACACACTACCCTTTTTTAACAACCTTAAGAGTTATATGTTTCTTTTTTGGATTTAGTTTTTTCTATATCTCTCTTACATATATGTCTCTTGCTATGGCCAATGCGTTATTTTTCTCTAGTCCTTTTTTTGTTTCAATTTTGGCTACAATATTTTTAAAAGAAAAAGTTGGTATTAGAAGATGGTCAGCAATTTTTATTGGGTTTATAGGGGTATATTTGGTTTTAAATCCAGATTTTACAAATTTTGATTATATGAAATTAGCCCCTGTTGCTTGTGCGTTATGCTACTCAATATCAATGACAATCACAAAAATCACTTCTGATAAAGATAATGTTTATACACAAATGTTACATTTATATTTTGGTGCTGTTCTAATAAGTATATTATTTTTTATTTTTACAGGTGAGGGACAATTTAACAACTTTAGTGATCCAGCACTGCAATTTATTTTTAGAGAATGGTTTACAAACCCATCTTATGCCTGGCCATTTATAATAGTTATGGGGTGTATTGGGGCTTTTGCATTTTATTTTATACTTAATGCTTACAGTATTGCGTCTCCATCTGTTGTCTCGCTTTATGAATATTCTTTAATAATTTGGTCAATACTAACAGGGTATATATTGTTTAATAATATTCCCACAACAAGAACATTTGTTGGTGTTTCAATAATCATAAGTGCTGGAATATATATTTACTTTAGAGAAAAGGTAAAAGATCAAATGATTGTTACAGATACTCCAAATAGATAATGAAAAAATATTAACTAGTCTATACCAAGGTGTTTTTTTCTTTTATTTACCCAGGTTCGAATTAAATGGTCAAATACCAATCCTATGAAAGCAACACAAAGACCTAGCGTTAATCCTATACCTGCACCTTTTTTATCAGATATAGCTTTTAAAATATATTGTCCCAAATCCTCAGTTCCAATAAATGCTCCAATAATTACCATAAATAAAGCAAATACAATTGTTTGATTTAAACCAAGCATCATGTGAGGAAGTGCTAAAGGGAATTCAATTTTCAACAACCTTTGTATCTTCGTTACACCTGACATTGAAGCTGCATCATGTAAAGAAGATGGAACACTTCTTAATCCTTCAATCGTATATCTTGTGGCAGGTATAGTTGCATAAACAACTACTGCAATTAATACTGATGTGTCTGTAACTCCAAAAAGCATCATAACTGGAATTAAGTATACAAATGAAGGGAATGTTTGAAAAATATCACAAACTCCCAACATAAAATTTGTGGTATGTTTATTCTGAAAACATAAAGTACCAACAGTAAAACCAATTATACAAGATAAGATAACTCCAAAAGTTGCCATATAAGTTGTAACTAAAGCTCTGTCCCACCATGGACTTAAAGCTATAAATAATGTTAACCCCCCTACTGTTAAAGCTGAACGTATTCCTCCAATTATATAACCAGCTCCCATAACTAGAACAAATGTTGCAACAATAGGCATACGCAAATAAGCAGCTCGCATTGGCTGCAGTACATCTACTATTAACCATGTATTAAAAATTTTTAAAGTTTGAAAAAAAGTATCCCAAATCCAATCAACCCCTTTATTCCAAAAATCTGCAGTTGATATTCCTTTGTTGTGAGGAATTTCATATAAATAATTAAAACCTTCTTTAAAGTAAAAAGATCCAACATAAGCAAATATAATTCCAATCAATATTGCACCAGAAAAAAATAATAAATTTTTATAACGTTCAAAGAAAGTTAGGTTGCCAAAATAATCTGTTTGTTTATTTGCCCAAGCTAAAGATAATTTATCTAGTAATATAGCAATTAAACTAATGCATAAACCTGCTTCTAACGCTAATCCGATGTTTAGCTGATTTAAGGCTAACAATAAATTAAATCCTAAACCTTTGGCGCCTATAAAAGCTGAAATTACTGCCATAGAAAAACACACCATAATAACTTGATTCACTCCAATCAAAATATCTCTTCTTGCAGTTGGGATTAGTACTTTAAACATAAGCTGTAAATTATTACATCCACTCATTCGGCCAGCTTCAATAACCTCAGGCGATACTCCTCTGAGACCTAACAAAGTTAGTAGTATCATTGGTGGAACAGCTACAACCATGGTTATAATTACTCCAGCATGATCACCAACACCAAAAAGAACAATTGCAGGAACCAATACAGCGTATTGAGGCATAGTCTGCATAACTAAAAGTATTGGATATAAAGCTTTTTCAACACGTTTACTTTTGAATGCTGCAATCCCTAAGCCCAAACCAAAAATAAAGGATAGTGGTGCTGCAACCAATATAAAAGAAAGTGTTTGCATCGAAGGTTTCCATTGACCAAAGATAGAAATATAAATCATGACTATAGCAGCGAATAAAGCTAAACCCTTGCCACTTAATTTATACCCAAGTATTGCTGCACCCGCTGCAACAATTGTCCAAGGTAACCCTGGCAATTCTGCCCATGAATTTTCACTTATCCAATCCCAACTTGTAAAGGCAACAATAGTTTCAACGCCACCTAATAAAATCTCTCTAATTAATTCAATAAGAAATGTTATAAATGAAGTTAAATTTCTTGTTATTTGTAAAACTAAAGGGCGAGTTTTAAATTCTTGAGTATCTTCATTCCAAAATTCCATTGGCATCCAATCATTCATTAAGAAAAATAATAAATCATTTATCCAAATAGGTAGCCATCCAAGTAAAGGAGGTAATCTCCAAAAAACATCAAATGCATAATACCTTACTTCTGCGCCAAAGAGTGTGTAAGTGCTTTGATTTGGATCTTTAATGAATTCTGCTTGGCCTCTAATAAATTTATAAGTTTCTGGAACATCAATTGCAAAATATAAGGTAAAAAAAGCAATTAACAAAAATAACCATTGAAATATTTTTGGATATTTTTTTAATAATTCCATATTCTAATCATTTTTTTTTTCCCACCAAAAACTGTGTGTATTATTTTTGATGGATGAACAGTGCCAACAATTTGATTGTTTTCATCAATTACAGATACAGACTTTTCTTGAGTTAATATTTTTTCAGCTACATTTTCAATTATTTCATTTCTTAAAACTTTTAAATCACTTAAATTTTCAT
Organism: Candidatus Pelagibacter sp. uisw_098; assembly: GCF_059512505.1. The sequence goes on along the minus strand of NZ_CM183454.1, from coordinate 358,705 downwards.
TATTTGGTTTTTCCATTACATCTTCTATTTTTAAAACCTTCTCTCTAGGAACTTCTTCAGTGAATTTTTTTACGTATTCTGTGGCCGGATTTAACACAATGTTAGCTGGGGTATCTAGTTGTTCAATTATACCATCTTTCATTATTGCAATACGGTCAGCAAGTTTTAAAGCTTCATCAAAATCATGTGTGATAAACATAATTGTTTTTTGTAATTTTTCTTGAAGTCTCAAAAATTCATCTTGCATCTCTTTTCTAATTAATGGATCTAATGCAGAAAATGGTTCATCTAAAAACCAAATATCAGGTTCAACAGCCAATGATCGAGCAATACCTACTCTTTGCTGTTGTCCACCAGAAAGTTCTCTTGGAAAATAATTTTCTCTACCATCAAGACCAACAAGCTTTACCATTTCCATTGCTTTATTGATGCTATCTTTAGTTTTAATGCCTTTGATTTGAAGTGGGAAAGCAATATTTTCCACAACTGTTTTATGAGGAAGCAAAGCAAAACTTTGAAATACCATTCCCATTTTATTTCTTCTAAGTTCAATCAGTTCTTTGTTATTTAATGAGAGTAAGTCTTGACCTTCTATAAAAATCTTTCCAGCAGTTGCATCTGTTAATCTAGAAATGCATCTTAACAAAGTTGATTTACCTGAGCCTGATAAACCCATCACAACTAACATTTCACCTTTTGAAACCTCAAAAGAGGCATTATTCACACCTACTATACATCCGTTTTCTTGAAATGTTTTAGCATCTACATTTCCATTTGCATCTTGAAGCATCTTTTTGGCATTTGTTCCAAAAATTTTGTAAACAGATTCACATTTGATTACTGTATCGGTCATAATGTTTTAATAAGTTATACGAAATAAAAATAAAAAACACTTTTTATATTATTTATACTTATCGTTTTTCTCCTTAAAAATTTTTAATAAAATAAACTCTTGTATCAATTCCAGTACTTAAAAAATTTAAAACCTCTCCTTTAACAGTAATTTTTTCATCTACCCCAACATTATTTCCACTAACTGTAAAACCTGCAAAGCATTTATTATTTTCCTTATTCCATTTAACAAACGTTTCATCAATTTTATTTCCATTAATAGTATAAATATGATGTGCTCTAAAATTCAAAAAATTGGCACCCATAATTGCGCGCTGAGGAATAATCTTTGTTGCGTTGCAGACTTTTTCATATTGCTCTAAAGACAACTTATAATGATCAGTTCCATCATAAAATACTAAAATTCCTGATGGCAAACTTGAAATCAGTTCATTTTGCTTTCTTGTCTCCGCAATTCTTTCTTCTTCTTTTTTCATTTTAGCAATTAGCTCTTCACCCTCACCAAAAATATTATTTAAGATAGCAAAGGAAAAAATTACAATAATTATTAAGATGATAAGACCTCCAAACTGTCTAACTGGCTCAGATATCTTCTTTAATTTATTTAAATATATATTTTGTAACATTTTTATCTATTCTTGAAATTTGCCATTTTTCCAAATTCCTTTTTTTTCTTTTCCATCGGACCATGTAAATGTTCCCTCTCCATTCATAAACCCATTGGCCCATTCCCCATCATAAGTTGCACCGTTTGGAAAGGTCAAAATACCCTTTCCACTCCACACACTATTTTTAAACTCACCTTTATAAATATATCCATTAGGCCAAGTCTCAACTCCTTGTCCTTGTTTTTGTGTGCCAATCCAATTCCCTTCGTATGTTGTTTTGTCAGTGTAAGTCCATTTACCAAAGCCATCTTTACAGTTTCCTTCGCAACCTGTCTTTCGAGCTGATACTGATGTTGCAACTAAAAAACTTAAAGCTATATAAAATAAATATTTTTTCATTTTTTTAAATTTAGCTACATAAGTAAAAAGAAATATTTTTTTCAAGATTATCACTTTTTATACCTATTGTAATTTCGTGAACTAATTCACCTGATTTTCTGTTAATTATACCTGATTCTGAGTAATTTTTTCTTTCATCAAAAGCTTTGAATAAAACTATGTCTTTATTTACAACTTTTACTTCAAATTTTGCAGTTTGTGAGAGGAACAATGATAACCCATTAATCAAAAGTTTTTCTGGTCTCTTTGCATCGATTTCAAATTTATCTAAATTTTGATTATCTAAATCTTTTGCTAAAAAAGTTTTATAATTATATTCTGAGTTCTTGAGTATTTTCTTTTCTAATTCACATACAAAACCAATTTTAATATCCTCTTGTATGTCTATATTTTTTGCAAAAGAAGAATTAAAAACTAATAGACTGATAGATATATATAAAAAAAACTTTATCATTTAATTAAAAAGTCCGTAATTTGAATTTGTGCGAAAGCACATTCTTTAAAAAAAATCCCCCCCAACATTGTTGGGAGAGATTTCAATTTATTAACTGTTACCCTTATTTAGTAAAAGCTTGCCAAACACTCTTATTATCAGCTAACCATTTTTTAGCTGCATCTTCATGAGTCAATTTGTCAAGGTCAACTAAAGCAGCCATTGCACCAATGTGACTTGTAGAGAATGACATTTTTTTAAATGCCGCTGCTGCTGCTGGATGTGTTTTTGGAAAGTCTGCAGTTACAGCTTTTTTCAAATAACCATCTGGCGAACCACATTTTCCATCACCACCGTCTTCTGGTCTACAACCTGCTGAATATGGAGGGAAATCTATAAAAGTAAAACCAGCACCATCTGTGAAGTTTGGTGTCCAGTTGAATATTATAGTTCCTCTTCCTTCTTTTTCAGCTGATTTAAGTTCTGCCCAAAGTGCATCTGCACTTCCAGCAAATTTAACAGTCCAAAGATCTCCAAGTCCTAAAGCATCAACCCTTTGAGGTATTAAATCTCCATGCCAACTTTGCGGACCTTCTAGCATTCGTCCTTTTCCACCTGAGTCAGGTGTTGTAAAGTTTTTAGCACAAGCTGGATTTTTTAATGCAGTCCAGTCTGGAAGACCAGGACATAATCCTTTTTCAGTAACCCAGTTTGGATATCCCATATCTTCAAGCGTTCGAGCTTCATGATCTCCCCAGTCAACTAAACCACCTTTGTCTAGCGCTGTAGTAAATGATTTTCCAAACGCAGATTCCCACACTTCATGAGATAAACTTACATCACCGATACGAATTGCTTCATAAACTGCTTGTGAGTCTGTATTTACATATTTTACATTATTTCCCATACTTTCGAAAATTCCACCAATAACATGAGCCATTACAATTTGGCTAGACCAGTTATGAGTTGGAATAACGATAGGTTTTTTACTATCTGCTGCATTAGATACTCCAGCAAAACTAACTGCTGAAATTACCAAGGCAGATATTAATGATACTATTTTTTTCATTATATTCTCTCTCCTTAATATTAATGTTTAAGTAGGCATGTTCTCACTTATTAAATTTATAGTCAATGGCCTTTGATTATATTAAGCTAATGTTAAATTATTTAAATTTATACTGGCAATGCTGCATACTAGTAACGATATACGAAATCCTGGATTAAGAACATTACCACCTGGAGTTGAAAGATATTTTGTAAGAGGTGGCGGGCTGTCTATAATAGAAGTTTTGCCAGAAGATAAAATAGAAATCATTAATGAAGAAGGAAGACAAATTTGTGAAATAATTGTTTTTAATTCAAAAGGTAAATCTGATCTATCTATTTTAAATTTGAAAGAAAATGCTAATGCAGATTTTTCAAAAAAAACTATTGCTAATGATGAAAAAATTTCAAAGCTGCTAAAGAATAAAAACCTTGATTTAAATAATGCTAAATCATCAATTGTTTTTAGTGAAGATTGTTTTATGGGTGAAAAAATAACATTAACCTCAAAAGATAAATGTATTGTAATGATTGCTGCACCTGGTGATGCAATGAATGTCCATGAACAAAATCCACCTACAGATTTAACTATTTTTTTAAATAAAGCTAAATTTATTGAAACAGATGAACAATTTATTTTGCCAGATCCGCTTAGTGATCCAATTATTGAACAACTTGTAAAGAGAAGAACTGCTGAAACTTATGAGGTAAAAGCTGGTGAATATATTCAGATAATTGATCCAGGCGGAAGGCAATGCTCTGATTTTCTAGCTTTTGATACACAAAAATTAAATGACGGCATTGAAAGTATTATTGATGATAAAGCAACACGAACTTTTATGGGTGGTGCTTACCCTGGGCCTGGTTTGTTTTCAAAGTTTTATGATGGTGATCATGAAGCTATGATTGAAGTTGTAAGAGATACAGTTGGAAGACATGATACTTTCAATCTTGCTTGCACATCAAAATATTATGAAGATATGGGTTATATGGGTCATATTAATTGTACTGACAATTTTAATAATAGACTGGATAAATATGACATCAATTCTAGAAAAAGTTGGTCTGCAATAAATCTTTTTTTTAATACTGCAATTGATGCTAATAATGTTGCATCTTTTGATGAACCTTGGTCTAGACCTGGAGATTATGTTTTATTTAGAGCTTTAAAAGATCTAACATGTATATCATCAGCTTGTCCTTGTGATGTTGATGGTGCAAATGGCTGGAATCCCACTGATATTTTTGTTAGGACTTATTCAAAGGAAAAAAAGTATTCAAAAGCAATAGCATTTAGAATGAAAACAGACTCAGAACCTAAACTAACTCAAGAAACAGGTTTCCATAAAAAAACTTCAGAGCTAACAAGAAATTTTGTTGAGTATAAAGGTTTTTGGCTTGCTAATAATTTTACAAATTCAGGAACTATAAAAGAATATACAGCTTGTAGAGAAAGTGCGATTGCAACAGACTTATCGCCTCTTAGAAAATTTGAAATTCTTGGACCTGATGCAGAAAATTTAATGCAATATACTCTTACTAGAAATGTAAAAAAATTATCTATAGGACAAGTTGTTTACACAGCCATGTGTTATGAAAATGGGTGCATGTTAGATGATGGTACTTTATTTAAATTAGGACAAGATAATTTTAGATGGATTGGTGGAGATGAATACAGTGGTGAATGGTTAAAAGAACAAGCTAAAAAAAAAAATTATAAAGTTTGGATTAAATCTGCAACAGATCATATTCACAACATTGCAGTTCAAGGACCAAATAGTAGAAAAATTTTAGAAAAATTTGTATGGACGCCTCCTATACAACCATCCATCACTGAACTTGAATGGTTCAGATTTAATATTGCAAGAATAGATCATGAAACAGGTACGCCAATTGTTGTTTCAAGAACAGGTTACACTGGTGAACTTGGCTATGAAATTTGGTGTCATCCAAAAGATGCTGCGGAGGTTTGGGATAAAGTTTGGGAAGCTGGTAAAGAGTTTAATATTACTCCATTAGGCTTAGAAGCTTTAGACATGGTTCGTATTGAAGCTGGACTAATTTTTTATGGTTACGAGTTCGATGATCAAACAGATCCATTTGAAGCAGGTATTGGTTTTACCGTTCCACTTAAAACTAAAGAAGATGATTTTATAGGTAAAGAAGAGTTAGTTAAAAGAAAAGCAAATCCACAAAAAAAATTAGTTGGTTTGGAATTGGTTGGTCATGAACCAGCAGTAAATGGAGATTGTGTTCATATTGGTCGTGGTCAAGTGGGTGAAATAACAAGTGGAATGCTATCCCCTAAACTTGGAAAAAATATTGCACTTTGTAAAATTGACGTAAAATATGCAGAGATAGGAACGGAAGTTGAGATTGGTAAGCTTGACGGTCATCAAAAAAGAATTGGTGCAAAAGTTGTTCCCTTCCCTTTCTATGATCCAACAAAATCAAGAGTTAGAGCATAATAAAATGACCGATAACAGCAAAGATCTTTTAAATTTTTGGGAAGACCAGATGAAGCAATCACATACATCTAGTAACTATTTTTTTAGAAAATCTCCTTCACATTATCATATGATGTTACTTGTAATGTCAGCGCATAAACTTAATGAAAAGCTTTCTGTTGAAGGGCTAAAAACAAAATTATTTAAAACCTCTAGGCCAAAATCTGCTTTGATAATTAATGAGGCTTGTGAGAAAGGATTCTTTCGTTTAGAAAAAACTTCAACTGATCAGCGAATAAAAAATATTATACCTACTGAGACTTTTATTAATGAGTTTAAACAATACCTGGCTACTTTAAAAAAGCTAAGCTATTAGCACCTAATTCAACAATCTCTTTAAGTTGATATCTTTTATATATAAAATTTAGTTATAAATATAATTATATTAATTACTTTTTAGAAAAAATAATGTTTTCATATGTCAACACTACCAACTAAAGCTAAAGTAGTAATCATCGGAGGCGGAATTCATGGCCTAAGTACAGCTTGGAAACTTTCAGAAACTTATAAAAATCCTGGTGACATTGTAATTCTTGAAAAAAAAGATACTGCAGCAGGTGCAAGTGGAATTGCTTGTGGTGTTATAAGAAATAATTATTTTCAACCAGCTATGAGAGAGTTAATGGCTCATTCTGTATCAGTATGGGAAAGTGATCCAAAAGCTTGGAAATATAATGCTGTAGGGTATTTACAAATATCTCCAGAGGTTATGCACGAAGATGTTGCTACAATTTATGAGCAGCAAAAAGCTATTGGTTACGAATCAGAATTTATTGAAGGTGAAAAAGAATGTACTAAATACATGAAAGGTATGTTTGATGATTGGCAAGCACAAGGCATCACATCCATACTTCATGAAAAAAAAGGTGGTTATGCATTCAACAAAGCTTCCATAAAAGCTCTAGAAGAAAAATCTACTACAAATGGTGTTGAGGTTATTAAGGGTGTGACGGTTACAGGATTTAAAAAAGGAAGCAATAGCAAAGCTGTTACAGGTGTTGAAACAGATAAGGGAATTATTGAGTGCGAACAAGTAGTTGTTGGTGCTGGTCCTTGGGTTAGAGATTTTTGGAACATGTTAGATCTTCCAAAAGTTGCAAATATTAAAGGACAAGATGGAAAATTTCATAAAGAAGATATGTGGAAATATTGGATGCTACAAGAAGGTGTTATTGGTGTTGATAAAGATTTTTTAAGAATGAATGATGGTGGTCAGCCTCCTGTAATGCATGTTGACTCAACTGCCCCACTATATTCTGACACAACTAAAAAACTAATTACAGATGAACTTTGGGGAATTTATTATAAGCCAGACATTGAAGGGCTTGGTGTTCAGGGTGGAACATCTCCTTACATAGTTGATAAACATTTTGATAAAGTAAATATTGATCCTTATGGACTTGAGTCTCCTGAATTTCAAACAACAGAATCATTTAATGATATGTGGTGTTCAGCTTTAGCTCATTGTCATAAAAGGTTTGAAGGTAAATCTGGTCTATATAGAAAAGGACCCTCAGGTGGTCTTGGATGTATGACACCAGACAATTTTCCTATATTCGATAGATTTTTAGAAAATGTTTACATGATAGCAGATGCAAACCACGGATATAAAATGATTGGTGTAGGTGAGCTTGTTGCACAAGAAATTTTGGGAACTGAAAGTGAATTATTAAAACCGTTTAGATTCAACCGTTACGAGAAGGGTGAACTTCATCCAACCTCTAACAGTCCTTTCCCTTGGAGTTAAACTTCAAGCCTAGACACAAATAATTTTTTCAGTTACGGTTCCTTAAATAAAAATTCATTAGAGGGAGAGATAATGACAGATTTAGATAGACACGTTAGACAACCAGGTAGAGACAAATTAGTTAAGCAAGTTAGAGCTAAAATTAACGAGTTAGGTGTTGAATATATTTATTTTCAATTTATTTCTGTAACTGGAAGAGTTGTAGGTAAAGGTATTCCTACTGATCATTGGGAAAGAACTTGCGAAAAAGGATTTCAATTAGTTTACGGAGCTACAGCAAACTTATTTGTCGATCGTCATGGAGATTATATTGGTTATGGACCAGAAGCTAAAGAGCTAGTTGGTATACCTGATCCTGAAACATTTTGTCAGCTTCCATGGGATAAAAAAGTTGCAAGAGTATTTGTTACTTGCTTTAGAAATAGAGAAGAAAGAGATAATCCAGGTGCACATTTAACATCAGATTGTCGTGGAAATTTAAGAATACACGCTCAAGAATTTAAAAAGAAACATGGTTACCAATTAAGAGTTGGGACAGAGCCAGAAATGATGTGGTTAACTAAAAATGAGGATGGTTCGCCTACTGGTAAAGGTTTTTCTAAACCTTATTGTTATCATATTGATCAATTTGAATCGTTAAGACCAGTTTTCATGCAAGTTTTTAAATACGCAAGAGCAATGGGTTTTGACATGATTCAAGGAGATCATGAAGATGCACCAGGACAATTAGAATTAAACTGGATGTATGATGATGTTTTAAGAAATGCAGATAGACTTTCAACTTATAGACAAATTTGTGCACAGGTTGCTAGAGAGTTTAATTTGATAGCTTGCTTTATGACAAAACCTTTTATGGGTGTATCTGCAAGTGGTTGTCATACAAACATGTCTTTATGGACAGGTGGAAAAGATAAAGTGAATAAACTATCTCACAAATCTCTTCCAGGGATGGATGAGGTATTTACTTACGTTGAGGGTGGAACAAATACCTTTATGCCTGATACTAAAGATATTCAATTACCAGGTAAAATTGGTTTGAAAGCTATTGGTGGAGTAATGAAACATTTGGGTGCCCTAACAGCAATTGGTTCTTCTACTGTTAACTCATATAGAAGATTATGGGATACTGGTTTTTGGGCTCCTGTTTATGCTGACTGGGGATTTCAAAATAGAACTTGTGGATTAAGAGTATCTGCGCCAGGAAGATTTGAATATCGTTCAGTTGATTCAATGCATAATCCATATTTAATGGGTTCTGGATTGTTAAAATGTTTTGATGATGGAATAACAAATAATATTGATCCAGGAAAACCTGAGTCTAGAAGTATGTATGAAGCTCAAGCAGCTGGGAAGATAGTTAAAAAACTACCCATGAGTCTTGGTGAGGCTTTAAATCGTTTAGCAGAAGATGAGGTTATAAAATCAGCTATGCCAGATGAAATGTATAAAGTTTTCCATTGGTATAAAAATGATGAGTGGGAAAAATTTTTAGGTGCAACAACTCAGTGGGATCTAGATACGTATCTGGACTGCCTACCATAGTCTTTAATAGAAATAGGAGAAATATATGTGTGGAATAGCGGGATTAATTTATAAAGATAAATCAGTAAATATTGGAACTCAATTGCAAGGAATGCTTCAAGCATTAAAGCATAGAGGAGAGGATTCTACTGGCTATGCTCTTTATGGAGATACAGATGGAAAAAATTTCATTATGCGTTTTAAAGTTGGAGAAAATGTTGGTGAAGGTAGTTCATCAGTAAGTGAAGAGACTTCTGTTTACGATGAAAGAATTAAAATAGTTAAGTCATATATCTTAGGTATGGGTGCAAAAATTATTAAAGAAGAAAGAATACTTCCCTACTCTTTAAGATATGAGGTCAGTTATGATGAAAAAGACTTAAGAGAGTTTTCTAGAAAAATCGAGAGTGTTCCTGGTGTTGAAATTCTTTCTATGGGTAAGTCTTTAGAAGTTATTAAGGATTTGGGTAATGCAAAAGACGTTTGTGATAGATATAATTTAGATAAAGTTGTGGGGACACATGCAATCGGCCATGCAAGGATGGCAACTGAATCTGGTGTAGATATTAAATCAGCCCACCCTTTTTGGGGATATCCATTTAGTGATGTGTCTGTAGTTCACAATGGTCAGTTAACAAATTATTGGAATAATAGAAGAATGCTAGAAAACGAAGGTATGAGATTTATGTCTGAATGTGATTCAGAATTAATTGCAGTATATCTAGCAAAAAAATTGAGAGACGGTGCAACCCTTGAAGAAGGTATGAAAGATTCTTTAACGGGTCTTGATGGAGTATTTACTTACTTTGTTGCAACAAAAGACTCATTAGGAATGGCAAAAGATACAATGGCTGCAAAACCATTAGTTCTTTATGAGTCTGATAATTTAATAGCAATGGGATCTGAAGAAATTGCAATTAGAGCAATTCTTCCTCAAGAAATTGATACATATGATCCGTATGATGGAGAGGTAAAAGTATGGCAAATCTAAAGACTACAGAGAAAAAAACAAAGTCCCAGTCAATGGGCATGCACACAGAAGTTTTAACAGGAAGAACTCAACAAAAGTTTTTTAATCCTGATGAAGGTGAAAATCTTTATTATTTTGGAACTTATGATGTAGATTTTAATAAAAGAACAGATCTAGATGTTAAAGAAATGACGGCTCCAGAAGCTAATAAAGAAATTGATAACTTAATGAGCCAAGGTTTTGGAACAATTGTTATTAAAAACCCTCAAGGAAAACATAGTTTAGGTGTTGGTATTTTGAATAAGTTAAACTTAATTTTTGAAGGAAGTTTAGGTTATTTTGGTATGGGATCTTGTGACGGACCTACTGTAAGAATTAATGGTAGAGTTGGTTGGTCTTGTGCAGAAAACTTAATGGCAGGAAAAGTTGTTATAGAAAAAAATGCAGGATCTTGCTTTGGTGCCGCTATAAGAGGTGGTGATTTAATTTGCAAAGGAAGTGTTGGTGCAAGAACTGGAATTGACATGAAGGGTGGAACTATCATTGTTGGTGGTGATGCTGGAGCTTTTACTGGTTTTATGATGCAAAGAGGAAGAATAATTATTCTTGGTGATGTTGGAATAAATTTAGGTGACTCAATGTATGATGGAACAATATTCATTGGTGGAAAAATAGGATCATTTGGAAGTGATGCTGTTCCATCTGATCTTACAGACAGTGACCAAGACTGGTTAAAAAGAAAATTAAAAGTTGCAGAGATAGGTGAAAAATTTGATGTCAGTAAAATGACAAAAATAGTCGCAGGGAAAAAACTTTGGAACTATGATAATCTAGAACCTCATGAAAAGAAAGGAGCTATCTAATGGCAAAAAAGAAAGTTAAAAAAAATAGTAAAAAATTAAAAAAAACTAATGGAAGTGTTGGTGGAAAAGCTGACGTTCATGCACATGAAGAGGGCAAAAGAAACAAAAGTCTGTTAGGTCACAACGCTATTTTTACTCCTGAAGTTATAGACGATATTCATATTAAAGCTCAACTTGGAAGATACAGAATGCGTGGAATGGCATTAATGAAAAAAATTCCTACATTTGATGACTTAGTATTTTTACCAGGAACTCTTACAAGATTTGTAATTGAGGGTTATAGAGAAAAATGTGAAACAAAGACTATTATTGGACCAAATTGTGAAAACCCAATTGAACTAGATATACCAGTATATATTACGGGTATGAGTTTTGGAGCACTTTCTTATGAAGCAAAAACTGCTTTAGCAAGAGGAGCAACAATGGCTGGAAGTGCAACATGCTCTGGCGAAGGTGGAATGATTCCAGATGAGAGAAGATATTCTGAAAAATGGTATTACCAATGTATCCAATCAAGATATGGTTTTAATCCTCATCATGCTCAACTAGCTGATGCAATTGAAGTATTTATTGGTCAAGGACAAAAAGTTGGAATGGGTGGACATTTAATGGGTCAAAAAGTTACTGATCAAGTTGCAGAAATGAGATCTCTACCATCTGGTATTGATCAAAGATCTCCAGCAAGACACCCAGACTGGTTAGGTCCAGATGATCTAGCTTTAAAAGTTGAAGAATTAAGACAACTTACAAAGAACAAAGTACCAATTCAATTAAAACTAGGTGCATCAAAAGTTTATGACGATGTTCGTATGGCTGCAAAATGTAATCCTGACTCAATATTTTTAGATGGTATGGAAGGTTCAACAGGAGCTGGTCCTCACATAGCTGCTGCGAATACTGGTATCCCAGGAATTGCTGCAATCAGAGAAGCAAGAAGAGCTATTGACGATGTTGGTAAAACTGGACAAGTAACTTTAATTTATGCAGGTGGTGTTAGAGATGGTGCTGATATGGCGAAGGCTTTAGCCTTAGGTGCTGATGCAATAGCAATTGGGACTGGTGCTTTAATGGCTTTAAACTGTAACAAAGATATACCAGAAGCAAATTTTGAAAAAGAAATGGGTGTAAAGGCTGGTGAATGTTATCACTGTCATACTGGTCGTTGTCCAGTTGGTGTTGCAACGCAAGATCCTAAATTAAGAGCTAGATTAAATCCTGATGATGCTGCATTAAGAGTTTATAATTACCTTCATGCAATGACATTAGAGGCTCAACTTTTAGCAAGAGCTTGTGGTAAAACTAATATTCACTCATTAGAGCCTGAGGATTTAGCTGCTCTAACAATGGAATCATCTGCATTAGCTAAAGTTCCGTTAACAGGAACTAACTTCACTGTTGGTGTTGATAACTATCACAAAATATAAGGAATATTTATGGTTAAGAAAAAAACAAAAACAAAAGTAAAAAAAGAAAACCTAGGTGGAAAATCTAAAGAGACAGCTAGAGAAAAAATGATTGGGCAACATATCGGTTATAGATATGACGTTAACCTATTACCTGATTATAAAAAGATGACTCCATTCTTAAAAAAATATGTAGAAGCTATGGGATGGGATGATCTTAACTGGTTAGAAGATATTCATATGGGTTATGAAGAGGATAGACCTGCTGTATTTTGTAGAAATGCAAATGGTTGGGTTACAATTCCAAAATCAATCAAATTACCAAACAACCAACAAGACAGAGATATGATTGCAAGAGAGCTTCTAGTTAAGTTTCAAATGTCTAAAAAGCACCCTCTTGTTGATTTGAAAAAAGCTTACCTTAAGTTTTAGTCTGTCAATCAAAGGTTGATTATTTTTTTTAAATATACCGTCATTGCTTATCTATTTAAGCACTGTATAGTTTGTCACACCTATTAAAATCTCGTAAGCTTTCCTAAATTAACAAGGAGAGAGAGATTATGGATGATCAATTAGGCGCTCTTACAGTTATATTTACAGAATTTTACTACTGGGTAACAGTAGTATTAATGTTCCTGATTCACGTTGGGTTTTGTATGTATGAAGTTGGAGCCTCGCGTTATAAACATCACCAACACACTTTAATGAAAAATACCATGGTAATACCACTAGTAACTGTAACCTGGTTTTTCTTTGGTTGGTGGATTTACTGGGCATTCCCAACAGGACCGGGGATAGCTCCATCAATAATGAATGAGAGTTCAGCATTAATTACTGACGAAAGTACTTTTAGTGCGAAATGGTATGTAGCAAATACTGAATTTATGGCTGTCAACTTAGGTGACCGTATAAGTGGAGTATTCTGGGCTGCATTCTTACTATTTTCATGGACAGCTGCTTCAATTGTTTCTGGAGCAATCATTGAA